>CAZYXZ010000033.1:0-33380 GCA_964651395.1 uncultured Frankiaceae bacterium | reverse complement strand
CCGTCGTTGAAGTACTTGATGGTCTGGTCGATCGCGTCGATGAAGTCCTGCTCGCTGCCGATGTCGTTGATCGCGACTTGCGGGGCGGCGGGCTTCTCGAGGGTGGCGGTGCTGAGGTCGGGGGTCACGGTGGGGTCAGTCCATCTCGGATAGGGGGTAGGGGACAGATATCGGGGACAGGGTCACAAACGCACGGAAGGATACAGCACCGTGCGCTACTGGGAATCCGAGGCCGATGCGTACCAGGCCGAGCACGGTGCGTTCCTCGCCGGCTTCGTCTGGTGCCCCGAAGGCCTGCGCGAGGACGACGCGCGGCTGCTCGGTCCCGTGCGGGGCAAGCGCGTCCTCGAAGTGGGCTGCGGAGGCGGGCAGTGCACGCGCTGGCTCAAGGAGCACCGCGCGAAGCCTGCGGGCTTCGATCTCTCGGCCGCGCAGCTGAAGTACGCGCTGGACCTGCCCGTGGTGCGGGCGGACGCCCGGTACATCCCGTTCCGCTCCGGCGTCTTCGACCTCGCCTTCTCCGCGTTCGGCGCTCTGCCGTTCCTGCCCGAGGTGGAACCGGTGCACCGCGAGGTGGCCCGCGTGCTCAAGCCTGGTGGGCGGTGGGTGTTCTCGGTCGTGCACCCGACCCGCTGGGCGTTCCCCGACGACCCGTCGGCGCGCGGCCTGACCGCGACCGGCTCCTACTTCGACCGCACGCCCTACACCGAGGACGGCTACGCCGAGTACCACCGGACCATCGGCGACTGGGTCCGCGGGCTGGTGGCGACCGGCTTCCGCGTGCTGGACGTCGTCGAGCCGGAGTGGCCCGCCGGGCACACCCGCGAGTGGGGCGGCTGGTCCCCCGTCCGCGGCGCCAAGCTCCCCGGCACCGCCATCTTCGTCACCGAGCGCCCCTAGCGCAGGGCGATCCGGAGGCGGCGGTTGGCCTTGCCCTTGTTCTCGACCTTCACGACCTCGATGTCGCCGATGAACCTCGTCGACGCGACGTGCGTGCCGCCGTCGGCCTGCGCGTCGAGCCCGACGATGTCGACGATGCGCACCTCGGTGAGCTCGGGCGGCAGCAGGTTGGTCGCGGTGCGGATGATGTCGGGGATGAGGAACGCCTCGTCGCGGGGCAGCACCTTGACGTCAATGCGGCGGTCGGCGGCCACCTCGACGGCGCACTGCTCCGCGATGCGCTCCTTGAAGCCCTCCGGGATCTCGGGCAGGTCGAAGTCGAGCCGGCCCGACAGCGGCTCCATGTTGCCACCGGTGACGAGCGCACTGAACTCGCGGAACACGACACCGGCCAGCAGGTGCAGCGCCGAGTGCGTGCGCATGAGGGCGGTGCGACGTTCGTCCTCGATCGCGCCCTGCACCGGCGTGCCCGCCGTCGGCAGCACGGCGTCGTCCGCGGGGAGCAGGTAGAGGTCGTCGCCGGTCTTGCGGGCGCCGACGATCGGCGTCTGCACTCCACCCCACAGCAGCACGCCGTGGTCCGGTGGCTGACCGCCACCGCCGGGATAGAACGCCGACCGGTCGAGGACGATCCCCTCGGCGCTCGACTCGAGGACGGTGGCGTCCCACTCGCGCAGCGTCGAGTCGTCGAGCTCGAGGCGCTGGGTGCGCTCCATCAGTGGCCCGCCTCATCCCAGGTGCGCCCGACACCGACGCTCACGTCGAGCGGGAGGTTGAGCGCGTAGGCGCCACCCATCTCTCGGCGGACGAGGGCCTCCACCGCGTCCCGCTCGCCGTGGGCGACCTCGAGCACCAGCTCGTCGTGCACCTGGAGTAGCAGCCGCGACTGCAGCCTTTCGTCGCGCAGCGCGCGGTCGACGCCGAGCATGGCCAGCTTGATGATGTCGGCCGCCGAGCCCTGGATGGGCGCGTTGAGCGCCATGCGCTCGGCCATCTGCCGGCGGTTCATGTTGTCGCTGACCAGGTCGGGCAGGTAGCGCCGCCGCCCCAGGATGGTCTCCGTGTAGCCGTCCTTGCGCGCCTGCTCCACCACGTCGCGCAGGTAGTCGCGGACGCCGCCGAACCGCTCGAAGTACGCCGCCATCTGCTCGCGCGCCTCGTCCGGCGTGATCTGCAGCTGCGTCGCGAGACCGAACGCCGACAGGCCGTAGGCCAGCCCATAGGACATCGCCTTGATCCGGCGGCGCAGCTCGGGATCGACCTGGTCCGGCGGCACGTCGAAGACGCGCGCCGCAGTCGTCGTGTGCAGGTCCTCCCCCGAGTTGAACGCATCGATCAGGTCGGCGTCCTCCGACAGGTGCGCCAGGATGCGCATCTCGATCTGCGAGTAGTCGGCGGTGAGCAGCAGCTCGTAGCCCTCACCGACGACGAAGGCCTTGCGGATCTCGCGGCCCTCGGCGGTGCGGATCGGGATGTTCTGCAGGTTGGGGTCGGTCGACGACAGCCGCCCGGTCGCCGCGACCATCTGCTCGTACGTCGTGTGGATGCGGTTGTTGTCGTCGACCATCGGCATGAGCTGCTTCTCGACGACGGTCAGCAGCCGAGCGACGTCGCGGTGGCGCAGCAGATGGCCGATGACCGGATGGTCGGTCTGCGACGCCAGCCACTGCAGTGCGTCGGCGTCGGTGGTGTAGCCGGTCTTGATCTTCTTGGTCTTCGGCAGGCCGAGCTCGTCGAACAGGAGCGCCTGAAGCTGCTTCGGCGAGCCGAGGTTGAACTCGTGGCCGACGCTGGAGTACGCGTCGGCGCACACCTGCTTGACCTTGCCGGACAGCTCGACCTGCAGTCGGGTCAGGTGGTCCATGTCGACCGCGATGCCGGTGCGCTCCATCTGCGCGAGGACGTGGACGAGTGGCAGCTCGAGCTCGCGCAGCAGTGTGGTACCGCCGCGCCGCTCGAGGTCCTCGTCGAGGGAGGCGGCCAGCTCAGCGACGGCCTGGGCGCGCAGCACCGAGTCACTCGCCTCCGCGTCGCCACCGTCGAAGGCGCTCGCGTCGGTCCCGTCGAGCGCGAGCTGCCCGTCGTCGACCGCCTCCGCGCGCAGCTCGCGACGTAGGTAGCGCAGCGCGAGGTCAGCCAGGTCGAAGGTCCGCTGGCCAGGCAGCGCCAGGTACGCCGCGAGCGCGGTGTCGCTGGTCACGCCGGCGACGGTCCAGCCGCGCGCCGCCAGCGCGAGCAGCGGCCCCTTCATGTCGTGCATGGCCTTCGGTACGGACTCATCGGCCAGCCACTGGGCGAGGACCGCGTCCTCTCCGGCGTCCAGCTCGGCCAGGTGCACGTACGCGCCACCACCACCCGCGACGGCGAAAGCGAGGCCGTGCGGGTCCCCGGTGCCGCGCCCCCAGCTGCCGCGCAGGTGCAGTCCGACGCGCGTGTGCTGGGGCAGGGACTCGAGCCAGCCGTCCAGCTCGCCACTCGCGAGCACGCGGGCCGCCACGTCGAAACCCTGGTCCGCCTCCGGCTCGACCGAGGACAGCGTCGCGAACAGCCGCTCGCGCAGCACCTTGAACTGCAGGTTGTCGAAGAGGGTGTGCACCTCCTCGCGGTCCCACTGGCCCATGTTCAGGTCGTCCGGGCCGAGGGCGAGCGGGACGTCGCGGCGGAGCTCGGTGAGCGACCGGTTGCGCAGGATCGAGGCGAGATGCTCACGAACGGCACCCCCGACCTTGCCCGGGATCTCCTCCACCCGGTCGCACATCTCCGCGAGGGAGCCGAACTGCTGGATGAGCTTGATCGCGGTCTTCTCCCCCACCCCCGGTACGCCGGGCAGGTTGTCGCTGGGGTCACCGCGCAGCGCCGCGAAGTCCGGGTACTGGGCTGGTGTCAGCCCGTACTTCGCCATGACCTCCTCCGGCGTGAACCGGGTCATGTCGCTGATCCCGCGGCGCGTCATCAGCGCGGTGACGTGCTCGTCGACGAGCTGGTACACGTCACGGTCGCCCGTGACGATCAGCACGTCCATCCCCTTGGCGCTGGCCTGCGTCGCGAGCGTGGCGATCAGGTCGTCCGCCTCGTAGCCGGCCAGCTCCAGGGTGGGGATGCGCAGCGCGTCGAGCACCTCCTTGACCAGGGACACCTGGCCGCGGAAGTCGGTGGGCGTCTCCGACCGGGTCGCCTTGTACTCGGCGTACGCCTCGTGCCGGAACGTCGGCGCCGCGAGGTCGAAGCAGACGGCGATGTGGGTCGGCTGCTCGTCGCGGATGACGTTGATGAGCATCGAGGTGAAGCCGTAGACCGCGTTGGTCGGCTGGCCCGTGGTCGTGGAGAAGTTCTCGACCGGGAGGGCGAAGAACGCGCGGTAGGCGAGCGAGTGCCCGTCGAGGAGCAGGAGCCGGTCGTCCGCCACGCGGTTCATCGTAGTGTCGGCCCATGACAGCCGAGCGGCCCGACCTGGCCCAGACGATGGCCCTCCTCAAGGAGTCCAGCCGGGGCACCATCGCCGACCGCATGGGCATCGAGATGACCGTCCTCGAGCCGGACCGGGTCGAGGGGACGATGCCGGTGCAGGGCAACCATCAGCCCTACGGGCTCCTGCACGGCGGAGCGTCCTGCGTCCTCGCCGAGAGCCTCGCGTCCATGGGTGCGGCGCTGCACGGCTGGCCGGACCGCTCCGCCGTCGGGATCGAGATCAACGCGACGCACCACCGGTCAGCGACGACCGGCTCGGTCCGCGGGGTGGCCACACCGCTGCACAAGGGCCGCACCATCACGACCTGGGCGGTGTCGATCTACGACGACGCCGACCGGTTGATCTGCACGTCGCGGGTCACCTGCGCACTGCGCGAGGTGTGAGCCCGCCGCCGCGGCAGCCGGATCTCGCGGCGCAGTGCGGCCGCGCGGCCCTCCTGGCCGGTCGGCGCGAGCTGTCGGCGCAGCAGGGCGACCGGGGCGACCCGGCGTACGGCGATCGGCGCGAACCCGAGCCGCGCGTAGAACCGGTTGGCCTCGCGGTGGGCCGGGAAGACGCTCGCGACCACCTGCTCGATGCCGAGCTCGTCGGCGTACGCCACCGCGGCGCCCAGTAGCGCCTTGCCCACGCCGCGGTGCCGGTTGCCCGCCTTCACGCAGACATGGCTGAACTCGAGGGTCGGCAGGTCGACCAGCGCGGAGTTGGGGCCGGGTCGCAGCACCGCCATCCCGATGATCTCCTCGTCCGACTCCGCGACGACCAGGCGCAGGCGGGGAGTCGCGAGGAGCTCCTCGAAGCGGTTCTCGGCGGTGGTCGGTGTCTCGGTGACGCCATTGCGCAGCACGCGTCGCGGCAGCTGCTCCCGCAGCTGCGACCACAGCTCGAGCAGCATGGGCATGTCTTCGCGCCGCGCCTCGCGGACCTGCAGAGCTGCTCGGACCACGGGATCTCCTAGGAGTCTGCTGAAGATGTCGTCGCCGGATGCCGAGGTCGAGCTGGTGCCTGGCCAGGCCGCAGGGAGTCCGCGTGCGGGTTGCACGCGGACGACCGAGAACGACGCCAGACGCCAGCTCGGGCCGGCAGGCGGCGATGCGACATCTTCAGCAGACTCCTAGGCTGGCGCGCGGTCCCGGCAGACTACTCCGGGCGGACCGAAGGGCAATGCCGTGATTCCGGGCACTGGGACGGCCCTCAACGTCGCCACCGTCCTGGTCGGCGCGGGCCTCGGTGTCGCGCTCGGCGACCGGCTGCCGGAGCGCACCCGGAGTGTCGTCACCGACGGCCTCGGACTGGTCACGCTGCTGGTCGCCGCCCGACAGGCGACCGCGGTCGGCGACCCGGCGCTCGTGGCGGCCGTGGGTACGACGGCGGTCCTGGTCGTGCTCGGATCGATCGTGCTCGGTGGTGTTGCGGGCTCGTTGCTGCGGATCGAGGAACGGCTGACCGGGCTCGGCGCACGGCTGCAGGCGCGGCTCGGGCAGGGCGACCGGGCGACGTTCGTCGAAGGGTTCGTCGCCGCGTCCTTGGTCTTCTGCGTGGGACCGGTGACCATCCTCGGGTCGCTGCAGGACGGACTCAACGGCGACATCGAGCTGCTGGCGCTCAAGAGCGCGCTCGACGGGTTCGCGGCGCTTGCCTTCGCCTCGGCGCTGGGCTGGGGCGTGGCGGCCAGTGCCCTCGTCGTGGCGGTCTACCAGGGGGCGCTGACCGCGGTCGCCTACTTCTCCCACGATCTGCTCTCCGCGGCCTCTGTCGCCTCGATCACGGCCGTAGGCGGGCTGCTCCTGGTGGGTGTGGGACTCCGCCTCCTCGACGTGAAGCGGGTACCGGTCGGCGACCTGCTCCCGGCCCTCGCTCTCGCCCCGTTGCTCACATGGACCGTGCAGTCGCTGCGCTGATAGCGTCCGCTCTCCGGTAGCCCGGGAGCCGAGTAGATAACGACCATGTTCGGGGAAGACGTGGTCGGAACCAAAGGCCCCCGGGCTGCTGTGTTTTTTGCGCTGCTGTGCTGTCTGCGCTGCTACGCCCGCGCCGGACCAACATCTGCTAGAGCAGCGCTGACGCTGAAGCGTTCGCTGTGCCAAGACGCCGACGCTGATGTTGGTACAGCGAACGCTTCAGCCGCTGGCGTTCGCGCACGGATGTTCGGCGGGTGCGGCGGAGCCGCACAACGGATTCAGTCCTCGCCGAGGTAGGCCTTGCGGACCTCTTCGTTGCCGAGCAGCTTGCTGCCCACGTCCTTCAGCACGATCTTGCCGGTCTCGATGACGTAGCCGTAGTCGGCCAGCGACAGCGCGGCGCGGGCGTTCTGCTCGACCAGCAGGATCGTCGTACCGGCGGCCTTGAGCTCGGTCACGGTCTCGAAGATGCGCTGCATCATGATGGGCGAGAGGCCCATCGACGGCTCGTCGAGCATGAGCAGTCGAGGCTTGCTCATCACCGCGCGACCCATGGCGAGCATCTGCTGCTCGCCGCCGGAGAGCGTGCCGGCCTTCTGGCTGCGCCGCTCCTCGAGGATCGGGAAAAGCGCGAACACCCGGTCGAGGTCGTCCTTGATGCCCGATGTGTCCCTGCGAATGAAGGCACCCAGCTGCAGGTTCTCGTCGATGGTCATCCGCGGGAAGATGCGGCGCCCTTCGGGCGAGTGTGCGATGCCGTTCTCGACGATCTCGTGTGCCGGCATGTGGTCGATCCGCTTGCCCTCGAAGCGGATCTCGCCGCTGACCGGGCGCAGCAGACCGGAGAGGGTGCGCAGGGTCGTGGTCTTGCCGGCGCCGTTGCCGCCGATGAGCGTGACGACCTGGCCGGCCTCGACCGAGAAGCTGATTCCCTTGACCGCCTCGATCTTGCCGTAGGCGACCCGGAGGTCCTCGACCTCGAGCAGCGCGGTCACGACCGGCCCTTCTTCTTGGGTGCGGCCTTCGTGGCCGGTGCGGCCTTCTTCGCGGGGGGCTTCTTGGCCGCCGCCTTCTTCACCGGTGCCGCCTTCTTCACCGGTGCCGCCTTCTTCACCGGTGCCGCCTTCTTGGCCGCCGACTTGCGGGCCGGCACGACCTTCTTGGTCGTCTTGGGGTCCTCGTCCGGCGGGGAGCCCAGGTAGGCCTCCACGACGCGCGGGTCGGCCTGGACGTCGGCAGGCAGCCCCTCCACCAGCTTCTGGCCCTGCACCAGCACCGCCACCCGGTCGCACAGGTTGAAGATGAACCGCATGTCGTGCTCGATGACGATCACGGCCAGGCCCCGGTCGCGGATGGACCGGACCAGCTTCATGGCCGCCTGGGTCTCCTGCGGGTTCATGCCGGCGGTCGGCTCGTCGAGCAGCAGCAGGCCCGGGTCCGTGGCCAGCGCCCGGGCGATCTCGAGACGCCGCTGGTCGCCGTACGGGAGATTGCGGGCCAGCTCGCCGCTGACCTTCGAGAGGCCGACGAAGTCCAGCCACTCGCGCGAGACCTGCTCCGACTCGCGCTCCTCGCGCCGGTACTTGGGACCCCGGCCCAGCGCCGAGAACAGTCCGGTCTTCGTACGGCAGTGCCGGCCGACCTGGACGTTCTCCAACGAGGTCATGTTGGGGAACAGCCGGATGTTCTGGAAGGTGCGCGCCAGACCCGTCTTGGTCACCGCCGCCGGGTGGCCGGACAGCGGCTTGCCCATGTAGCGGACCTGGCCGCTGGTGGGGGTCTCCAGACCCGTCAGGCAGTTGAAGAACGTGGTCTTCCCGGCGCCGTTCGGCCCGATCAGCCCGACGATCTCGCGCTCGTTGACGACGAAGTCCACGTCGTTGACCGCGATGAGGCCGCCGAAGCGCTTCGTGACCTTGCTCGCCTCCAGTACCGGCGACGTCACCGTGGGCGCCGTCATGCCGGCTCCGCCAGCGGTCCACCGGGCGCGGCGCCGAGCCCGTCGCCCTCGTTCGGGTTGTCGTCGTGGAACTCCAGCTTGCGACGGCTGCTGGCGATGATTCCCTCCGGGCGGAAACGCATCATGAGGACGAGGGCGATACCGAACACGAGCAGCTTGTTCCGCTCGAACGCCTCCAGCTTCTGCGGCAGGGCGAGCAACAGCGCCGAACCCAGGATCGCTCCCGGCACCGTGCCCATGCCGCCCAGGACGACCGCGGCGAGCAGGAACACGGAGTTGAGGAACTCGAACTGGGTGGGCTCGACGGACCCACCGAAGGGCGCGCTCACGACGCCGGCGGCGCCGGCCAGGAATGCTCCGAACGCGAATGCGAGCAGCTTGAGCGCGACGGTGTTGATGCCCATCGCCTCCGCGGCGGTCTCGTCCTCGCGGATGGCCACCCACGCCCGGCCGATCCGGCTGGCGTTCAGCCGGCTGAAGCAGACGATGCAGACGGTGGCCAGGATCAGGCCGAGGAAGTAGTAGTTCACCCAGTGCTCGACCTTCACGCCGAACCAGACGTAGCTGCGGTCGAAGTCGATCCCGAGCAGATCCAGCCCGGGAATCTGCGCGATCCCGTTGGGGCCACGGGTCAGGCCGAAGATGTCGTTCTGCATGCAGATCCGGAAGATCTCCCCAAAGGCCAGCGTGACGATCGCGAGGTAGTCACCGCGGAGTCGCAGCGTGGGCGCTCCGATGAGCACGCCGAAGAGCATGGCGCAGCACGCACCGACGATCAGCGCGAAGTAGATCGGGAGGACGATGCTCGAGGTGGTCAGGGCGGCGTCGCTGAGCAGCGCCCCCATGTACGCGCCCACACCGAGGAACGCGATGTAGCCGAGGTCGAGCAACCCCGCCAGGCCGACGACGATGTTCAGCCCGATCGCGGCGGCGGCGAAGATCGCGATCCGCACACCGAGGTGCAGCCACTTGTCCTCGCCGTTGAGCGTGATCGGGAAGATCACTGCACCGAAGGCCACGGCGCCGAGCATCCACGCACGACGCCGCTGGTAGAGCCGCTGCAGGGCGGGGGTGATCCCGAGAGCGTTGAGCGCGATCAGCAACGCGGTGACCGCGATCAGGAAGCTGACGAACCGCTCCGACTGGTCCTTGCCGCCGCGCTGGTCCTCGAGGACGAGGCCGTAGACCAGGAGCGCCTCGGCCAGCGCCACCGAGCCGACGACCAGGGCGGCCTCGACCAGCGGCGGGCGTGGCCGCCCCTCGGTCACCGGCTGGTCCGCCGGCAGCGCGAGCGAGGCGACGACGCCGACCAGGCCGGAGAGCAGGACCGCCCAGACGCCGACCGCCGCCACGGAGATGCTGCCGCCGAGCTGCGCGATGCGGTACAGGTTCCACACGCCGATGACCAGCAGCGAGAACGTCAGGGCGATGCTGGCGCGCCGCCGCCCCGGCACGTCGCGGAAGGCGACCACCAGGGAGACCGTGAGGACCAGGACGAGCAGGCGCAGCCCGCCCAGCCCGGTCTGCAGCGCCGATCCGGAGACCCGCCCGGGATAGCCGATGAACTTCGTCGTCCACGCGGCGATGGAGCCGACCAGGCCCAGTGCGACGGCCACGCCGAGGAGCGGGACGCGGTAGGGCTCGGCTGCTTTCACGACCGGCGTCAGCACCGCACTGGCACGGGTGCGCAGCGGGCTCATGCGCGACCACCGACCCGCTCGCCGAGGAGGCCGGACGGCCGGAAGACGAGGATGACGATGAGCACGACGAAGGCCCACACGTCCTTGTAGCCGGAGCCGCCGGGCCCGTACTGGGTCGCGAGGGCCTCGACGATCCCGAGCAGGAAGCCGCCGAGCACCGCACCGGTGATGTTGCCGATGCCGCCGATGACCGCGGCGGTGAACGCCTTGATGCCGGCGATGAAGCCCATCTTGAACTCGATGCCGCCGAGCAGCAGGCCCTGCGTCATGCCACCGATGGCCGCCAGCCCCGCGCCGATGGCGAAGGTGATGACGATGATCCGGTCGGTGTTCACGCCCATGAGCCGGGCTGTGTCGGGATCCTGGGCGGTCGCCCGCATCGCCTTGCCGGTGCGCGATGTCTTGATGAACCCCTGGAGCGCCACCGTGAGCGCGATGGTCATCATCACCGTGACCAGCTGGATGACCTGGATCTCCACGCCACCGATGTCGATGATCTCGGTCGAGATCATGCGCGGGAACGGCTGGTTGCGCGTGCCGTCCGGGTAGTAGAGGCGCACGGCCTCCTGCAAGAAGATGGACACGCCGATGGCGGTGATCAACGGTGCCAGCCGCGGCGCATGTCGCAGCGGCCGGTACGCGAACCGCTCGACGAGCAGTGCCACGACGACCGCGACCACGATGCCGCCGACCAGCATGAGCGGCAGCGCCAGGATCGTCTGGTCCTTGATCGTGTCCGGCAAGACGTACTTGTAGACGGTCAGGCCGCCGAAGCCGCCGAGCATGAAGATCTCGCCGTGGGCGAAGTTGATCAGCTGGATGATGCCGTAGACCATCGTGTAACCGAGCGCGATCAGCGCATACAACGCACCCAGCACGCTGCCGTTGACCAGCTGCTGCAGGAACTGCCTCACAAAGCCCCTCCGCAAAGGTGAGGGACAGGGCCTAAGCCCTGCCCCTCACCTCATCGCTTGTGTCGGATTCCTACTTGAACTCGCCAACCTTGCCGGGGACCCACTTGCCACCCTTGACCGTGTAGACGGTCAGCACCTTGGTGGTCGTGTCACCGAACTCGTCGAAGCTGACCGCACCGGTCGCACCAGTCAGGCTCGTGGCCTGGATGGCCGCGATGATCGCGGAGCGAGCCGACTCGACGCTGTCCTTGCCGGCGAGCGCCTTCTTCAGCGCCTCGATGATCACGTTCGCGGCGTCGTACGTGTACGCGCCGTACGCCTCGTACGGGTCCTTGAACCCGGCCGCCGCGTAGTCGGTCACGAACTTCTTCGCCGAGTCCAGCTGCTCGACCGGCGCGCCGACCGACGTGGCGAAGTCACCCTCGACCTCGGCACCACCGGACGTGATGTACGTGCCGGAGTACATGCCGTCGCCACCCATCAGGCGGGCCTTGAAGCCACCGCCGGTGTGCAGCTGCTTCGACAGCGGTGCGGACGCCGGGTACTCGCCGCCGTAGTAGACCAGGTCGGGGTTCTTGGCCTTGATGGTCGACACGATGCTGTTGAACTGGCGGTCGTCAGGGTTGACCGTCAGCGTCTGGATGACCGTGCCGCCGTTCTTCACGAACTGCGCGGCGAACGCCTCGGCCAGACCCTTGCCGTACGTCTTCTGGTCGTGCACCACGATGACCTTGGTGGCCTTCAGGTCCTCGGTCGCGTAGTTCGCCGCGAACGGGCCCTGGATCGCGTCCGTCGTCGCCACGCGGAAGTAGCTGGCGTACGGGCGCTGCTTGGCCGCCGGGTTGGCACCCTGGGTCAGCGTCGGGTTCGTGTTGGCCGGGGAGATCATCGCGATGTTCTTGTCGTTGAAGATCTTCTGGACCTTCTCCGCGACGCTGGAGTTCAGCGTGCCGATGACCGCCGCGACGGCGCTGTCACCCGCGAGGGCGGTCGCCTTCGTGGCGCCGACGTCGCCCTTGGCCTCGTCGTCCTCGGCCTGGAGCTCGATCTTCCAGCCGGGGATCGCCTTGGCGGTGTTGGCCTGGTCGACGGCCAGCTGCGCGGAGTTGCGCATGCCGAGACCGAGCGCGGACAGGTCGCCCGAGAGCGGGGAGAGGAAGCCGATCTTGACGACCTTGTCGCCGCCACCGCCGCCTTCCTCGGTGTCGTCGCCGCACGCGCTGAGCGCGAGGGCAGCGATGAGCAGCGGTGCTGCGAGCTTGATGAGCCGGCGCTGATGCACGCGGACTCCCTTCGTCTTGAGAACCCCGCCGCCTTGTGGGCTCGCGTGGGACGCCCTGGAAGGGCGGCGGCGGAAACCTACCGTTTAGCAGCCGTTTTGTGGAAGCAGGGGCGTTTCGCCCGTTGTCATGTCGTAATCCGACTGAAACGCCAGGTCAGGGGGCTCGGCGTCGCCTAGCCGGTCGGCGCGGCCGTCCCGGCCAGCACCAGCTCCGCCACCGAACGCATGGACAGCCGCCGGTCCATGGCCGTGCGCTGGATCCACTTGAACGCGTCCGGCTCGGTCAGCCCGTGGTCGGCCATGAGCACGCCCTTGGCCCGCTCGACCAGCTTCCGGGCCTCCAGCCGCTCCTGTAGGTCCTCCACCTCGACCTCGAGCCCCACCAGCTCGGCGAAGCGCGACATGGCCATCTCGATCGTGGGCAGCAGGTCCTTCTTCTGGAACGGCTTCACCAGGTAGGCCATGGCCCCGGCCTCGCGGGCCCGCTCGACCAGATCCCGCTGCGAGAAGGCGGTCAGGATGATGATCGGCGCGATGCGCTGCTCGGCGATCCGCTCGGCGGCGGCCAGCCCGTCCAGCTGCGGCATCTTGATATCCATGATCACGAGCTCGGGGCGCAGCTCCTCGGCCAGGCGCACGGCCGTCTCGCCGTCGCCGGCCTCGCCGCAGACGTCGTAGCCCTCCTCCTCGAGCATCTCCTTGAGGTCGAGGCGGATGAGCGCCTCGTCCTCGGCGATGAGGACGCGCCGCGTGGGAGTACCGGCCGGTGACATAGCCCGAAACCCTATAGGCAGGCTTCCGATGCCATGCCATCCGTTTCCCCGGCCCTACCATGCGCGTGCGGGCCTGTACGCCAACCGGCAGAGCGAGCGGTCTCAAACACCGTCCAGTGTGGGTTCGAATCCCACCAGGCCCACTTGCGCAACGATCCGCTACCCTCTCGCCACCGATCAGACCCAGAGGGAGCGCCCATGAAGCGCACGGCCCAGCTCGTGCTCGCCGCCAGTGTCGCCGCCGCGTTCGTCGCGGTCTCCGCGCCGGCTGCCTCCGCCAACGACTGCTCGGACCCGAAGCGTCCGTGCGGCGGCTGCTCTCTCAACCTGCGGGCGACCAGCCCACTCGAGCTGATCGAGTGCCACCCCGTCTAGCTGACCCCGACTCCGACGGCACTGCCGACGAGGTAGGTCACGACGGCGGCGCACGCGCCGAGCGAGAGCTGCCGGATCCCGATGCGTAGCGGTGGACGGCCGGTGAAGCGACCGACGAACACGCCGACCGCGAACACGGCCACGCCGCTGAGGACGACCGCGAGTAGCAGCGCGCCGCTGTCCATGCCGGCCAGGTAGGGCAAGAGCGGGACCAGCGCGCCGCAGGCGAACGCGATGAACGACGCGACCGCCGCGAGCCACGGGGACGGCAGGTTGTCCGGGTCGATGCCCAGCTCCTCGCGGGCGTGCACCCGCCACGCGACCTCGGGATCCGACGACAGCTGCTTCGCGACCTCGCGAGCGAGCTGTGGCGTCAGCCCCTTCGACCGGTAGATACCGGCCAGCTCCGCCTCCTCGGCCTCGGGCGCCCGCTTCAGCTCGGCGCGTTCCGCCGCGATCTCCGCGTGAGCGAGCTCGCCCTGGCTGCGGACGGAGTTGTACTCCCCCGTCGCCATGGAGAAGGCGCCCGCGAAGAGTCCGGCCAGACCGGCGAGCATCACGACGTGCGAGCTCGCGTCGCCGCCGGCCACCCCGGTGACCAGAGCGAGGTTCGAGACCAGCCCGTCCATAACCCCGAACAGCGCCGGGCGCAGCCAGCCGCCGGTGATGTTGCGATGCCGGACGTGGTGGTCGACCACGGGCTGGTGCTTCGCTTTCATGGCCGCAAAGTACGCCGGACCCCGGCCGCCAGGTCCGTGGCCAGCGCGCCGGCTGCCTTCGCCGCGGTGGGTTCGTCCGGCGCGTCGGCCACGGCCCGCACGAACGCCGACCCGACGATGACCCCGTCGGCGTACGCCGCGATCTCGGCGGCCTGGGCGCCGTTGGAGACGCCGAGCCCGACGGCCACAGGCGTGTCGGTGACCGCGCGCATCCGCTGGACGAGGAGGCCGGCTCGGTCGCCCACGGACTCCCTTGCACCGGTCACGCCCATCGTCGACGCGGCATAGACGAATCCGCGGCTGACCTCCGCGACCCTGCGCAGCCTCGCGTCAGTCGACGACGGGGCCACCAGGAACACCGGGTCCAGCCGGCACTCGTCGACCGCCGCGAGCCATGACGCGGCCTCGTCCGGGATCAGGTCCGGAGTGATGACACCGCAGCCACCCGCGGCGGCCAGGTCGGCCGCGAACCGGTCGACGCCGTAGCGCTCGACCGGGTTCCAGTACGTCATGACCAGGGTCGGCTTCCCCGTGCCGGTGCGGACCCGGCGCACGGTCTCCAACACGTCGCTGGTGTGCGTGCCGTTCTCGAGCGCGCGCTGGGCGGCCGCCTGGATGACCGGCCCGTCGATGAGCGGGTCCGAGTAGGGCAGGCCGATCTCGAACACGTCGACACCCGCGTCGGCCATCGCCTCGAAGGCGGCCACCGCACCGTCCACCGTGGGGAACCCGGCGGGCAGGTAGCCCACGAGGACCGCCCGGCCCTCCGCTTTCGCCGTCGCGAAGGCGTCGTCGAGCTCGCTCATCCGTCGGCGACCAGGTCGAACCACGACGCCGCGGTGTCGACGTCCTTGTCGCCGCGGCCCGAGCAGCTCACCAGGACCACGCCATCCGGCCCGAGGTCACGGCCGACCTGGAGCGCGCCGGCGATCGCGTGCGCCGTCTCGATGGCCGGGATGATGCCCTCGCTGCGGCTGGTGGTCGCGAACGCCTCCATCGCCTCGGCGTCGCTGACCGCGCGGTACGTCGCCCGGCCGCTGTCACGGAGGGACGCGTGCTCCGGCCCCACGCCGGGGTAGTCGAGACCGGCCGAGATCGAGTGCGTCTCGAGCGTCTGGCCGTCCGCATCCTGCAGCAGGTAGGACCGCGCGCCGTGCAGCACTCCCGGTGCTCCCGCCACCAGCGTCGCCGAGTGCTTGCCGGTGCCGACGCCGTCGCCACCGGCTTCGCAGCCGACGAGCGCGACCGAGGTGTCGTCCAGGAACGGATGGAAGATGCCCATGGAGTTGGACCCGCCGCCGACGCACGCGACGACCGCGTCCGGCAACCGGCCGGCCAGCTCGAGGGTCTGCGCGCGGGCCTCGACCCCGATGACCCGCTGGAAGTCGCGCACCATCATCGGGAACGGGTGCGGGCCGACGACGGACCCGATCACGTAGTGCGTGGTCTCGACGTTGGTGACCCAGTCGCGCATCGCCTCGTTGATGGCGTCCTTCAACGTGCGGCTGCCCGCGTCGACGGCGACGACCTCGGCACCGAGCAACCGCATCCGCGCGACGTTGAGCGCCTGGCGCCGGGTGTCCTCCTCACCCATGTACACGACGCACTCGAGGCCGAGCAGGGCGCACGCCGTCGCGGTCGCCACCCCGTGCTGGCCGGCACCGGTCTCCGCGATGACCCGCTGCTTGCCCATGCGCTGGGTGAGCAGCGCCTGCCCGAGGACGTTGTTGATCTTGTGGGAGCCGGTGTGCGCAAGGTCCTCGCGCTTCAGAAGGACGCGGGCACCGCCGGCGTGCTCCGCGAGCCGCCGCGCGTCGGTCACCGGAGTCGGCCGGCCGGCGTACGTCGAGAGCAGCCGGTCGAGCTCGCCGGTGAAGACCGGGTCGAGGCGCGCGGCCGCGTACGCGGCGGCCAGCTCGTCGAGCGCGGCGATCAGCGCCTCCGGGACGAACCGCCCGCCGTACGGCCCGAAGTGGCCGGTCTCGTCGGGCTGTGCCGTCATCCGCGCCACCCGGTCACCGATGACCAGCGCTCGGGTGCGCTCCTGCCGTCACCAGCTCGGCGACCGCCTGCCGCGGGTCACGCCCGGCGACGACGCCTTCGCCGACCAGCACGGCATCGGCACCATCGGCGGCACAGGCGAGCAGGTCGTGCGGCCCGCGGATCCCCGACTCGGCGATCCGGACGACACCGGCCGGGATCTGCGGGGCGAGGCGGCCGAACAGGGACCGGTCCACCTCGAGCGTCTTGAGGTTGCGCGCATTGACGCCGACGACGCGCGCGCCGGCCAGCAATGCGCGTTCGAGCTCGTCCTCGTCGTGCACCTCGACCAGCGGCAGCATCCCGAGCGACTCGACGCGCTCGACGAGCGACACGAGGGCGGTCTGCTCCATGGCCGCGACGATGAGCAGCACGAGGTCCGCGCCGTGCGCGCGGGCCTCCCACACCTGGTACGACGTGACGACGAAGTCCTTGCGCAGCAACGGCACGTCCACCGCGCGACGGACGGCGTCGAGGTCGGCCAGGGTGCCGCCGAAGCGCCGCTGCTCGGTCAGGACGCTGATGATCGCCGCGCCGCCTTCGGCGTACGCGGTCGCGAGCGCCGCCGGGTCGGCGATCGTCGCGAGCTCACCCTTGGACGGCGAACGACGCTTCACCTCGGCGATCACGCCCACCCCCGGCTCGCGCAGGACGCGGAACGCGTCCTTGGCCGGCGGGACCTTCGCGGCGACCGCTTTCAGATCGTCGAGCGAGAGGGCGGCCTGGCGCTCGGCGAGGTCGGTGCGCACCCCGTCGAGGATCTCCTCCAGCACCGTCACCACACCGATGCTATCTGGCGGCTCCGGTGCGCAGGACGTTGGGCTGTGGGGGGACGTCGGGCAGCTCGATCGTGAAGCAGGCACCGCCCTCCGGCGCTCGGCCGGCGCTGGCGCGTCCGCCGAGACGGCCCGCCAAGCCCGCGACGAGGGCGAGCCCGACCCCGGTGCCCACCCGGCGTACGCCGCGGTAGCGGTCGTAGAGCGCGGAGCGCTCGAAGGCGACGGCACAGTCGTCCGGTGTCAGTCCCGGCCCGCCGTCACGGACCTGCAGCACCACACCCCAGCCGACGCGGTCCAGCGACAGCACGATCGGCGAGCCGGCCGGCGTGACGCGCAGGGCGTTCTCGGCCAGTCCGTCGATGATCTGCCGGACGCGGCCGGAGTCGGTCGTGACCGGCACCGGATCGGTCGGCAGATCGGCCCGGAACGGCACGCCCTCCGCGGCGCACCGCGCCGACCAGACCTCCGCCGCGGCAGCCGCGACCGCGCGCAGGTCCACCGGGGCGGGATCGATGCGGAAGTCCTGCGCGCCCAGGCGGGCCAGGTCGAGCAGGTCGGAGACCAGTCGCTCGAGCCGCTGCGCCTCGGCGAGGATCACCGCACCGGTGGGCGCCACCTCTCCCGGTGGTGTCACGCCGTCGGTCAGCGCCTCGGCGAACCCGCGGACCGCGGTGAGCGGCGTGCGCAGCTCGTGCGACACCGAGACGAGGAAGTCGCGCTGCCTCCCCTCGGACCTCTCCAGCGCGGTGGCCAGGCTGTTCAGCGCCTCGGCCACGTTCGCCACCTCGGCGGGGCCGGCCACCTCGACGCGGTGGCCACGCGCACCGCCGGCCAGCAGCAACGCGCCGTGGGCCGAGCGCTGGAGCGGACGGGCCAGCCGCTGCGCGAGCAGGGCGCCGGCGATCCCGGCCACGGCCAGGCCGATCAGCAACGCGATGAGCAGTCGTCGCGCGTCGCTGCGCGCGAGACCCTGGAACTCACCGACCGGCTGCACCAAGGCGATGAATCCCTGCGGCAGCGCACGCGCCTCGAGCAGCACCCGGCGGCCGTCGACGGTGCGCGTTGCCGACAGCCGCCCGCGCGTCGCGATGACGTCCTGGTCGCCGGGCTGGAGCACATCGGGCGCGGCCGAGGCGCTGACCTCGCCGACGGCGATCACCTGCCCGCGCGGGTTGAGCCGCAGCACCTCGATGCCCTGTCGCCGGAGCAGCGCCACCGCGCCGGCGAGTCCACCGAGCCGCGCAGCAGGAGGCTCGCCGCCGGGTCGCGCGGGTCGCTCGGTGACGAGGTCGCGGACGATGTCCGCCTGGGCCGCGAGGCTCACCCCGGCGGCGGAGCGAGTGGCGTCGTTGGCCAGCCGTACGCCGACCAGCCCGGCCAGGCCGACCGCCACCACGGCGACGGTCAGCGTGACCAGGGTGATCTGGAACGCCAGCCCGCGGCGAGGAGTGGGCACCTTCCCTACTCCCCCGCGGCGTAGCCGACGCCGCGCACGGTGCGGATCGGGCTGTGGTCGCCGAGCTTCGCGCGCAGCTGTGCGACGTGGACGTCGACGGTGCGCGTGCCGGCCGCGGCGGCGTAGCCCCACACCTCGGAGAGCAGCTGCTCGCGCGGGAAGACGACGCCGGGCCGGCGCATCAGGAAGGCCAGCAGGTCGAACTCCATCGTCGTCAGGACGACCTCGGCGTCGTCGCACGTCACGCGACGGCGCGCCGGGTCGAGCGACACCGCGCCGACCTGCATCACCGGCTCCGCGCCGGGACCGCCGCCGGAGCGGCGCAACACCGTCTTCACCCGCGCAACCAGCTCGCGCGGCGAGAACGGCTTGGTGAGGTAGTCGTCGGCCCCCAGCTCGAGACCGAGCACGCGGTCGACCTCGTCGTCGCGGGCGGTGACGAACAGCACGGGCGTCCAGTCCCCGGCGGCGCGCAGCTGCCGGCACACCTCGGTGCCGTCGAGCTCCGGCAACCCGACGTCCAGCACGATCGCGACCGGGTGCAGCGTGCGTGCCGCGATGAGGCCGGCCCGGCCGTCGCTCTCCACGTGGACGCCGAAGCCCTCGCGCGCGAGGTAGAGGCGCTCGAGGTCGGCGATCGCCCGCTCGTCCTCGACGACGAGGACCAGACCCTTGCTCGCGCCCGCTCTGCTGGGCGAACCAGTGTTCACGCCACCAGCCAACCGCACCCGCGTCTTCGCGGCATTCCCCGCGTGTCAGCCGTCGGTAAAACCTCAGACCGCGGTCGGGTCCTCACCCCGGTCGAGGGCCTCCCACATCGACGCCTCATCCGCCGCCGTCTGCGCCTTCGCCGGCGGCTCGTAGCGAGCGCCCATGGCGGGCCACTCCGTGCCGCGGACGGCGACCCAGAGCCCCGCAGCCACGGCGAACGGCGCCACGGACAGCGCCACCATCCGCCCGGCCCCGCCGACCTGCGAGCTCCCCGCCACGAGCTCGGCGCCCGCTCCGAGCAGCACGATCGCCGCGCCGATCAGCCACCGCGCCCGGCCGCGCACCGCGACGAGCGCGATACCGGAGAGCAGCACCGCCACCCCCAAGGCCTCGACCGGAGACGCGTCGCGCTGCCGTCCGCCGACCCCGATCCGGTGCGTGGCCATCCCGCGCCCGGCCAGCCACAGGACGGCGCCGATCACCACGACGGCGAGGACCGTGACCCCGAGCTCGCGCCGCTTCGTCATGCCGGTCGCAGCATCACGACGTCGCCGGGCGGAGCCCCTCCGCCGCCCGGATCGCCGTCAGCACGGCCGCCGCCTTGTTGCGCGTCTCCTGGTCCTCGGTCGCCGGATCGCTGTCGGCGACGATGCCGGCGCCCGCCTGCACGTACGCCGTGCCCTCTCGCAGCAGCACGGTGCGGATCGCAATGCACGTGTCCAGGTCACCCGCGAAGTCCAGGTAGCCGACCGCACCCCCGTAGAGGCCACGGCGCGTTGGCTCCAGCTCCTCGATGATCTCCATCGCACGCGGCTTCGGTGCGCCGGACAGCGTCCCGGCCGGGAAGCTCGCGGTGAGCACGTCGAAGGCCGTGTGGTCGGGTGACACCCGGCCGACCACCGTCGACACGATGTGCATCACGTGCGAGTACCGCTCGACCGACATGAAGTCGACCACCTCGACGCTGCCCGGCACGCAGACCCGGCCCAGGTCGTTGCGGCCGAGGTCGACGAGCATGACGTGCTCGGCGCGCTCCTTCGGGTCGTGCAACAGCTCGTCCGCGAGTGCCGCGTCCTCCTCGGGTGTCGCGCCGCGCGGCTTGGTCCCCGCGATCGGGTGCAGCAGAGCACGGTCGCCGGTGACGGTGACGAGAGCCTCCGGGGACGAGCCGATGACATCGAATCCCTCGAAGCGCAGCAGGTACATGTACGGGCTCGGGTTGAGGGCGCGCAGCACGCGGTAGATGTCCAGCGCGTCGGCCTGGGTGTGCGTCTCGAACCGCTGCGACAGCACGACCTGGAAGGCCTCGCCGGCCTGGATCTCCTTCTTCGCGGTCTCGACCGCCTCGCCGAACCCGCCGGCCGGCCCGACCACGCGCAGGTCGCCGGTGCCGGGCGCGATGTCGAGGACGGCCACCGACGCCGCCGAGCCCTGCGCCAGGTCCTCCGTCATCGCGTCCAGCCGCGCGCACGCGTTGGCATACGCGAGGTCGACGCGCTCGTCGCTGTCGTCCCAGTTGACCGCGTTGGCGATCAGCAGGACCGACCCGTCGTGGTGGTCGAGCACCGCGAGGTCGGTCGCGAACAGCAGCTGCAGCTCCGGCAGTCCGAGGTCGTCCTCGGTGAGCGACGGCAGCCGCTCGAGCCGGCGGACGACGTCGTAGCTGAGGTAGCCGACCAGCCCGCCGGTCAGCGGCGGCAGCCCCGGGAGTCGTGGGGTGCGCAGCAGCTCGATGGTCTCGCGCACGGCGACAAGCGGGTCGCCACCGGAGGGCATGCCGACCGGGGGCACTCCGTCCCACACTGCGACACCGTCGCGCGCAACCAGCGTGGCCGGACTGCGGACGCCGATGAACGAGTAGCGCGACCAGCTCCGGCCGTGCTCGGCCGACTCCAGAAGGAAGGTCCCCGGCCGGCTGGCGGCGAGCTTGCGGTAGACCCCGACCGGTGTCTCGGCGTCGGCCAGCAGCCGCCGGGTCACCGGGATGACCCGGCTGTGGTGCGCCAGCTCGCGGAACGTCGCCAGGTCGGGCGCGTCCTCGCCCGAGCTCATCCGGGCGCTCCGGCCACCGCCGGCAGCACGTCCGCGTCGAAGCAGGTGCGGTCACCGGTGTGGCACGCGACGCCGACCTGGTCGACCTTCACGAGGAGCGTGTCGCCGTCGCAGTCGAGGGCCACCGACTTCACCCACTGGTAGTGGCCCGACGTGTCGCCCTTCGTCCAGTACTCCTGTCGCGAGCGGCTCCAGTACGTCACCCGGCCGGTGGTGAGCGTGCGGTGCAGCGCCTCGTCGTCCATCCAGCCGACCATGAGCACCTCGCCGGTGTCGTGCTGCTGCGCGACGGCTGGCACCAGCCCGTTCGGGTCGCGCTTGAGCCGCGCGGCGATCGCCGGGTCGAGGTTGGAGTCCATATGGGTCATCGAACCACGCACCCGGCGGCGCGCAGCGCGGATTTCACGTCGCCCACCGTCATCTCGCCGAAGTGGAAGACGCTGGCCGCGAGCACCGCATCGGCGCCGGCCGCGACGGCCGCCGGAAAGTGCTCGAGCTCGCCGGCACCGCCGCTGGCCACGATCGGCACGCCGACTGCGGCCCGCACCGCGGCGAGCATCGGCAGGTCGTAGCCGGTCTTCACGCCGTCGGTGTCCATGCTGGTCAGCAGGATCTCCCCCGCGCCCAACGCCTCGCCGCGGACCGTCCACTCGAGCAGGTCGATGCCGGTGCGCGACCGTCCGCCGTGGGTCACGACCTCCCAGCTCGGCGCTGCCGCGGCATCCACGTCGGTACGGCGCCGTGCATCGACGGCCAGCACGACGCACTGACTGCCGAAGCGCTCCGCCGCTCGGCCGAGCAGCTCCGGGTCGGCGACGGCGGCGGTGTTGAAGCTCACCTTGTCGGCTCCCGCGCGCAGCAGCGCATCGACGTCCTCCGGCGAGCGCACCCCGCCTCCGACCGTCAGCGGGATGAACACCTCCTCGGCGGTACGGCGGACGACGTCGTACATGGTCTCCCGTGCTTCGGAGCTCGCGGTGATGTCGAGGAAGACCAGCTCGTCGGCACCCTCGGCGTCGTAGCGTGCGGCCAGCTCGACCGGGTCACCCGCGTCGCGGATCCCGACGAAGTTCACGCCCTTGACGACGCGGCCCGCGTCGACGTCGAGGCAGGGGACGACCCGCGTGGCGACCGTCATGGGGAGACCGCCGCGAGCGCCTCGGGCAGCGTGAAGGCGCCGGCGTAGAGCGCCTTGCCGACGATCGCGCCCTCGACGCCCAGCGGTTCCAGCGCGGCGAGGACGCGCAGGTCCTCGAGGCTGCTCACGCCACCGCTCGCGATCACCGGGCGGTCGGTGGCTGCGCACACGTCGCGCAGGAGGCCGACGTTCGGGCCGGTCAGCGTCCCGTCGCGGTGGACGTCCGTCACGACGTAGCGCGCGCAGCCCTCCTCGTCGAGGCGAGCCATGACCTCGTAGAGGTCGCCGCCGTCCTGGGTCCATCCCCGCGCCGACAGCGTCCGACCACGGACATCGAGGCCGACGGCCAGCCGGTCCCCGACGGCGGCGATCGCGCGGCGTACCCATTCGGGATCCTCGAGCGCGGCAGTCCCGACGTTCACGCGACGAGCCCCGGTGCCGAGGGCCCAGGCCAGCGCGGCGTCGTCGCGGATGCCGCCGGACAGCTCGACCGCGACGTCCAGCCGACCTACCACGTCGGCGATCAGCGCCCGGTTGTCGCCGCGGCCGAAGGCTGCGTCCAGGTCGACGAGATGCACCCACGCCGCGCCGGCCTGCTGCCAGGCGAGAGCGGCGTCGAGCGGGTCGCCGTACGACGTGGCCGAGTCGGCCGCGCCCTGCACCAGGCGGACCGCCCTGCCGTCGGCGACGTCGACGGCCGGCAGCAGCACGAAGCTCACCGCAGTGACCCCACCCAGTTGCGCAGGACGACCGCGCCGGCGTCCCCGGACTTCTCGGGGTGGAACTGCGTCGCCGCCACCGACCCCGACTCGACGACGGCGGCGAACCGGCTGCCGTGCTCGGCCGAGGCGACCGTCACACCGTCGTCGTCAGGCTCCGGACCGTAGGAGTGGACGAAGTAGAAGCGCGTGTCGTCGTTCAGCCCGGCCAGCAGGGTGGACGGCCGTTGGACCGTCACCGTGTTCCAGCCCATGTGCGGCAGCACCGGCGCGTCACGAAGGCGACGCACCGTGCCGGGGACGACACCGAGGCCCTTGGTGCGGCCGTCGCCCTCCTCGCTGCGGTCGAACAGCGCCTGCATTCCCACGCAGATGCCGAGGACCGGCCGGCCGCGGTCGACCCGGTCGTGGACGACCGCCCGGCCGCCGACGTCCTCGAGCCCCGTGACGCACGCGGCGAACGCGCCCACACCGGGCACGACAAGGCCGTCGCACTGCACGGCCTTCACCTGGTCGGCCGTCACCTCCACGTCAGCACCCGCGCGCACCAGCGCGCGTTCCGCGGAGCGCAAGTTGCCCGATCCGTAGTCGTAGACGACGACCGTCGGCCGTGCGGTCACAGCACTCCCTTGGTGCTGGGTACGCCGGCCACTCGCCCGTCCAGGACGACGGCGTCGCGCAGCGCGCGAGCGACGCCCTTGAACTGCGCCTCGACGATGTGGTGGGCGTTGCGTCCGGCCAGCACGCGGACGTGCAGGCACAGCGCAGCCTGCGCGGCGAACGACTCGAAGAAGTGCCCGGTCAGGCTGGTGTCGTAGGTGCCGATCAGCTCGACCGGCATCGTCTCGTCGTGGACGCAGTACGGCCGGCCCGACAGGTCGAGGGCCACCTGCACGAGCGCCTCGTCCAGCGGCACCAGAGAGTCGCCGAAGCGCCGGATGCCGGCCCGGTCGCCGAGCGCCTCCTTGAGCGCCTGCCCGATCGCAAGCGCGGAGTCTTCGACGGTGTGGTGCGCGTCGACGTCGATGTCGCCGTCGGTGCGCAGGCTCAAGTCGAAGCCGGCGTGCTTGCCCAGCTGCGCGACCATGTGGTCGAAGAACGGCACGCCGGTCTCACTCGTCGCCACGCCGGTGCCGTCGACGTCGAGCTCGACGACGACCGACGTCTCCTTGGTCTTGCGCTCGACCCGCGCGGTACGGCTCACTGCTCCCCCTCGATGACCTCGCGCAGCGCCGCGAGAAAGGCGTCGTTCTCCTCCGGGAGCCCGATCGTCACGCGCAGCCACCCGGCCAGCCCGTGGCCCCCTGACACGTCACGCACGAGCACACCGCGGTCCAGCAGCGCCTGCCACGTCTTCGACGCGTCCGGGAACCGGCCGAAGAGCAGGAAGTTCGCGTCACTCGGCAGCACCTCGACGCCCTCGACGAGACCGAGCGTGTGTGCGACCCGCTCGCGCTCCTCGATCACCGTGGCCACCGTGCCGAGCAGCTCGTGCGTGTGCCGGAGCGCGACGCTCGCCGCCGCTTGAGCGAGGGCCGACAGGTGGTAGGGCAGGCGCACAACTCGCATCGCGTCGACGACCTCCGGGCTCGCCGCCAGGTACCCGATGCGGTTGCCGGCCAGCCCGAACGCCTTGCTCATCGTCCGGGTCACGACGAGCCGGGGGTGCGTCCGGAGCAGCGAGAGGGACGACGGCGAGGACGAGAACTCGGCGTACGCCTCGTCGACGACGACCATCCCGGGCGCGGCTTCGGCGACCGCCGCGACGACGTCCGGGGCGAGCGAGTTGCCGGTCGGGTTGTTCGGCGTGCAGAGGAAGACGAGGTCCGGCTGGTGCTCCTCGACGGCCGCCACCGCGTCGGCCGCAGACAGCGAGAAGTCGGCTGCGCGGCTGGCGCTGACCCAGCGCGTACCGGTGGTCAAGGCGATCAGCCGGTGCATCGAGTACGAGGGCTCGAACCCCAGAGCGGAGCGGCCCGCTCCGCCGAAGGCGAGGCACAGCTGCTGCAGCACCTCGTTGGACCCGTTCGCCGCCCAGACCCCCTCGACCGGCTGGTCGAGGTAGGCGGCCAGCCCGGCGCGCAGCTGCGTGGCCTCGCGGTCGGGGTAGCGGCGCAGCTCGACGGCGGCCTCCGCCAGCGCCGCGGCCAGGTCACCGACCAGCTCCGCGGACGGGGGGTAGGGGTTCTCGTTGGTGTTCAGGCGCACGGCGACGTCGAGCTGCGGCGCGCCGTACGCCGTGAGCCCGGCCAGCTCCGATCGGACGGGGAGAGTCACCGCTCCCCCACCCGCGCCACGACAGCCGCAACGTGCGCCGGCAGCTGTTCCGCGCCGCCGAGCGCGGCGATGTACGGAGCCATCTCCGCGAGGGCCGCCTCGTCGTACTCAACGACGTGCACACCACGCAGGAACGAGTCGACGGACAGGCCGCCACGCACCCGGGCGCTGCCGCCGGTGGGCAGCACGTGGTTGCTGCCGGCGAGGTAGTCGCCGAGGGCCACCGGTGAGAACGCGCCGACGAAGACCGCGCCGGCGTTGCGCACCTGCGACGCCACGGCCGAGGCGTCGGCGGTCAGCACTTCAAGGTGCTCCGGCGCCCAGGCGTCGGTCACGCGGACACCGGTGGCCAGGTCATCCACGAGGACGACTGCCGACTGCCCGGCCAGCGCCGCCGTGACGACGTCCCGGTGCAGCGTGGCCGCGACCAGCGGGCCCAGCGCGGCATCGACGTCGTCGGCCAGCTGCTCGGAGTCGGTCACCAGCAGGCAGGCCGCGAGCGGGTCGTGCTCGGCCTGCGCCAGCAGGTCGGCGGCGACATGGGCCGGGTCGGCGGTCGCGTCGGCGAGGATCGCGACCTCCGTCGGCCCGGCCTCGGCATCGATGGCGACGACCCCGTTGACCACGCGCTTCGCCGCGGCGACGTAGACGTTGCCCGGTCCGGTGACCAGGTCCACCGGCGCGCACTCATCGGTGCCGTGCGCGAACATGGCGATGGCCTGGGCTCCGCCGACCGCGTAGACCTCCTCGACGCCGAGCAGCGCGCAGGCCGCGAGGATCTCGCGGCGCGGCAGACCGTCCGGTTGCGGCGGGGACGCGACCGCGATCGACGTGACGCCGGCCACCTGGGCCGGCACGACGTTCATGACCACGCTCGACGGGTAGCCGACCCGTCCACCCGGCACGTACAGACCCACACGTGCGACCGGCAGGTACCGCTCGGTGACCCGGGCACCCGGGCCGAGGTCGACCACCACGTCGTCACGGCGCTGCGCCTCGTGCACGAGTCGGGTCCGGCGTACGCACTCCTCCAGCGCGGCGCGCACCGCGCCGTCGAGGCTCGTGAGCGCCTCCTTGAGCGCCGGCGCCGGCACCCGCAGCTCGGCCAGGCGCACCCCGTCGAATCGCTCCGTGGCCTCCCGCACCGCGTCGGCGCCGCGGTCACGCACGTCGTCGCACACCGGCGTGACGGCCGCAACCGCCGCCGCGACGTCCAGGCGCGCGCGCGGGAGCTCCAGCCGGCTGCCGGGCGCCGTGCCGCGCAGGTCGATCCGGGGCAGCAGGGCCAGCTCCTCGCGGGTCGGGGGAATCCCCAGCGTACGGACGCCCCCACGACCCCAGCAAAACTGTTTACTTGCCTACGTGCCGTTGGTGCCGATCTTCCCGCTGGCCGTCGTGCTGTTCCCGGGCGTGCCGCTGCCGCTGCACATCTTCGAGGACCGCTACCGGCTGCTGATGCGCGAGCTGCTCGCGCAGCCCGAACCACGGGAGTTCGGCGTCATCGCCGTCGGCCGTGACGGCCGCCTCACCGAGGTGGGCTGCCTCGCCGAGCTGCGCCACGCGGAGCCGTACGACGACGGGCGGATGGACATCCTGACCACGGGCAGCCGGCGCTTTCGCGTCCTCGCCGTCGACGACGCGCTGCCGTACTACCGCGCCGACGTCGAGTTCCTGGAAGAGGAGTACGGCGTCGGCGCGGACCGGCTGGCTGCTGACGTGGCGCAGGCTCTGGCCGGGTACCGGACGGCCGTGTCGGCCGCCCGCGACGATGACGAGCCGCCTGCCGACATGGATCTGCCGGACGACCCGGCCCTCGTCTCCTACCTCGTCGCGGCCGGGCTGCCGATCGACCTGCCGGCGAAACAGGAGCTGCTCGAGACCGTGGACGTCGCCGGCCGACTGAGCCGTGAGCTCACCTGGCTACGCCAGGAGACCGCGCTGGTCGAGCACTTCGCGGCGCGACCCCCGGACGTGCACACGGCCGGGCCGTTCAGCCTCAACTAGCGCGGGCGGCTACTCGCGGTCGACGGTCCCGCCGTGCACCTCGAGCTCGGAGAAGCCGCCGCAGTTGGGCGCCTCGTGACCGGCCCACACCAGCCGAACGCCGGTGGCGATCTTGCTGAAGTCGAGCGTCGCTCCGGCGTCCGGTGTCCCCGGCTGTTGCACGGTCTGGCTCGCGACGACCTTGCCGCCGCTGCCGAGCAGCTCCACCCGCACGGCGTGGAAGCCGAAGTTGCGCGGGTACTGCGGATGGCGTCCGTTGCCGAAGATCGCGACCTCCTCGACGCACACGAGCGCGTTCGCGGTCCAGGTGTACGTCGAGCTGGCGCCGTCCTTGGCACCCTTCGAGAACCACGACGTGGTCTTCTTGCCGTCCACGGCCAGCCGCGCCGGGAAGCTGCGGTTGAACTCCGAGGAAGCGCTGACCCGGCCGGCCTTCACGACGTTGGTCTTGGCCGGGCCCGCCGAACACGGCGCGCCCGGGTCGAACTGGGAGGCCGGCGGGGCCGAGGGCGACGGCGACGGTGCGACCCCGTCGCCGCCGGCGACGAGCTCGAACACCTCGCCGGACACGGGGTCGCTCACGACGAAGCGCTCGACCGGGGCCGGGCCGGGCTTGATCGCGACGGTCTTCTCGGCGGAGTAGCCGGCCCACGGCGTGCCGGTCGTCTTCGCGGCGCGGCTGACCGGTACCGGCTCCTGCAACGGGTTGCCGCAGGCGCATCGGGCGCGGGGCAGGCCCCGCTTGTCGATGAGCACCGCCGTGCCTTCCTGCAGAACCGACTGCTTGGGGGTGGCCACCCCGTTCTTGAAGCCGTGGTTCGTCACGCGGGTGGCATGGCGCAGCCGGACGGCGACCAGGTCCGCGAAGTAGGTGTCGAGCTGGTCGACGGTGATGCCCTGCACGGCCGCCCACGCCTTCCCCTTGTCGGGGTTCGCCTTCAGGAAAGCGAGGAGCTTTGCCTTGTCGCACACCGCCTGGTCGCGCGTCCCCCCGTACAGGCCGGGGTTGGTGCCCACCGTCGTCCGGACCGCCGCCACCTCGGGGCTGCCCGAGGCAGTCGGGCCGATCGACGTTCCGGCCGACTCGCCGGCGGAGGCCGATGGACTCGCCTCGAGGCTGGGAAACGCGTCGGGGGTCCCGGTCGGTGCCGGCGGCGGGGTGTAGTCCGCGCTGAATGGATCCGCGCCGACTGCCGCGGCCGGCTCGAGAAAGACCTCGCCGGCCGCCGAGTCCGTCGGCTTCGGGTCGTCCCCACCGCGGCTGAGGAGGACAGCGGCCAGTGCCACGAGGATCGCGAGCCCCAGCGCGACCGGCACCGGATTGCGCCGCAGGCCGGACGGCGCGCCCGACGCCGGCGCCGCGGCGGGCACTGACGGCGGACCCTTGGGCGGACCCTTGGGCGGACCCGACGGAGGACCCGACGGAGGACCCGACGGAGGACCCGACGGAGGACCCGTAGGCGGACCCGAGGGCGGACCCGAGGGCGGACCCGACGGTGGGAGCTCGCTCATCACGCTTTCGGCTTGTTGAGCCGGTCCGTCGGGCCGAGTGCGACCAGCAGACCGCTCACCACGGCCAGCGCCCAGCCCAGCCCGAGGGTGCCGGCGAGCGACAGCTTCTGGCCGGCCGCAGCAACCTTGTTGGCGTCGCTGATGTCCCCCATCAGCTGGAAGCCGTACAGCAGGGCGACCGCCACAGCGCCGTACCCGGCGACCATGCGGACGCGGGGGTCACTGCGGAAGGTGGTCAACGCGAGCACTCCTGCCACGGCGAGGACGACCAGGAGCAGTCCCACCGAGAACGTCGGGAACAGCTCCTCCTGCCGGGCGCCGAACAGCGCCGTGATCGCGATGTCCACCCCGTTGGGGAAGGGCCCCTGGTCGCCGCGCGTCCACGGCACGAACCCCGCCAGCCCGACGAGCAGCGCGCCGATCATCGCGAGGCTCAGCTCGACATCCGGGATGGCCAGCCCGCCGGTCGGTCGGGCCGCCGCCACCGGGGCGGCGGTCGACGACGCCGGCGGACCGGCCGGCGCCGCGGCGGCCATCGCGACCAGGTGCCGTGCATCGACCCAGGCCTGCCAGCCGTTGCTGCAGGTGATGCGCGCCCACTCACCCCATCGCTCGCCGACCTGTACCGGGAGATTCGGCTCGAGCCGGGCGACAGAGCCCGCGGCCGCGTCGTGGTCGGCATAGGCCTCGAGGCCCGCTGCCGGGGACTTGTGGGTCGGCTGGAACGTCATCGGGCTCCCCCTCGCCATCGCCGTTGCGGCGGAGAATAGTCCCGCGTCAGGCCGGCGGGCGGTAGGGCTCCGGCGCGGCGTAGTAGCCCCAGTCCACCGGCGCCTGCGGCGCGTTCTCGCGGTCGAGGATCGCGGTGAGCAGCAGGTAGGCGACGAGCGCGGCCATCGGCCACGCGACCAGCAGGCCCGTGGCCCGCAGGTGCACGTGCCCCGAGTAGTACGTGCAGCCGAGCGAGATGCGGGTCTGGCAGATCCGTGCCACCGCGTCGTCGAGCACCACGCGTTCCCCGACGGCGCGCGCCACCATCGACGACAGGAGCGTGCCCAAGGCGAGCCCGACGGGCACGCTGCTCGCGTCACGGCGGCGCCACTGCCAGACGAGGACGCCACACGCCAGACCCGCGAGCACCGTCAGCAGCAGGAACGCCAGGTCGACGCTGAGCGCCTCCTTGGTCTCGGCAGACGGGAACGACGGCCCGCCGGCGCCTTTGTCGACGTCGATCCGCGGCGAGAGCTGCGCCCACAGCAGGCCGGCTGGGGCGCCGAGCAGCAGGAGCGGCGTGGCCACCGTGCCGACGTCGAGCACCCACGACGTGATCCGATCCCGGTCGAACCCGCCACGACGAGTAGGCTCCCAGGGCGGCAGGAACTCGGCCCGCCGGGCAGCCGGGTCCGGCGCCTGCCACGGATCAGGGCCCACCCACGTCATCCGGGCATCCTGCCACCCCGGTGGCTGCTCACCGGCCGACCGCACGACGGAACGCCGCTGCGGCGGCTGCCAGCGCGACGGCGCCGTACGCGAGGCAGACCAGCAGCGCCAGCGCCACCGCCCCGAGACGCGGATCCGCACCGAGGGCCTCGCCGAGCGCGTCGACCGCGTACGTGCTCGGGAAGATGCTCCGCACGACGCGCAACAGACCGGGCATGCGGCTCTCCTGGATCAGCCCGAGGAACAGCACTGCCGTCATGCCGAGCTGCCCGGCCATCGTCGCGATCTCCGGCCGCGGCGCGAGCAGCCCCACGGCGGCCCCGAGTCCGGCCAGCGCCACTCCCCCGGCGACGGCGACGGGCAGCACCACCCAGAGGTAGCCGAGCGGCAGCCCGTAGAGCAGGGCGCCCACGAGGGCGACGACGACGGTGCCCGGCACTGCGAACGTCGCGTACGTCGCGGCCGTGCCCAGGACCACGGCCGCGGGCGCGACCCCGAGTGCCGCGTAGAAGTCGAGGGCACCCGAGGCGGCGAGCTGGCCGAACCGCTGCGCCAGGAGGTTGAGGGCGACGAAGCCGATCACCAGCACGACGCAGCCGGCGACGACCTGCTCCTTCGCAGCCCGGTCCGCGTCGTCGACGACCCCGCGGAGCAGGACGAGCAGGCCGAGCGACTGCAGGGTCGCGACGAACAGCAGCGAGGCGCGCGCCACCCTCGCGCGAGCCAGCTGTGCGGCGTACACCGCGGCGAGCGCGGCACCGAAGGAGGCGCGCGCGGGAAGCGCGACCGCCGTGGTCACGCGCGCTCCAGGTCGTCGTCCTGGCCACCGAGAGCGAGATAGACGTCCTCCAGCGTGGGCGTCGCGAGAGTGAAGTCGTCGAGGGCGAGGAACGCCGCGCCGGTCATCAGCTTCCCGAGCGCCCGCCGCGCCTCGGCCGCCGGGAGGTGCAGGTTCCAGCGCCGTCCGGTCTGGGTCGCCCGTGGCGCGAGCGCGGCGACCGTGGCGTCGGTCAGTGGCGGCTCGTGCCGCCACACGAGCTCGAGGCGGACCTCGTCGCTGACCGCCGCCTTGAGCCGACCAGGCGTGTCGCAGGCGATCAGCCGCCCGCGTTCGAGCACGGCGACCCGGTCGAGCACGGTCTCCGCCTCGAGGACGTTGTGGGTGACCAGCAGGACGGTCGCGCCCGCGGCGCGGCGTCGCTCCAGCGCGGTCCACACGGTGCGCCGTGCCACCGGGTCCAGGCCCGTGGTCGGCTCGTCGAGCAGGAGGACCGGGCGGTCGCCCATCAGCGCCGTCCCGACCGCCGCGAGCCGGCGCTCGCCGCCGGACAGCCGCGACATGACCCGGTCGGCCAGCGGACCGAGGTCGAGCTCGTCGAGCAGTGCGTCGCGGCCACGCCGGGCGTCGACGCGCGACTGGCCGCGCAGCCGGCCCGCGACCTCCATCGCCGTGGCGGGTGTGAGGTCGCTGAGTGCCGGCTCGTCCTGCGCCAGGTACGCGGCGGCCCGCGCGGCCGCGTCCGGCGTGGTCGCGAGGTCGTGGCCGAGCACGGCGACGGTCCCCCGGTCCGGCCTCAGGAGGCCCACGAGGATGCGCACGAGGGTCGACTTCCCGGCGCCGTTCGGGCCGAGCAGGCCGAAGATCTCGCCACTGCGGATGCTCAGGGAGATGTCGTCGTTCGCCAGGACCGCGCCGTACGAGCGGGACACGCCGTGGACGGCGTAGACCTCGTCGCCGGCCCCCCACGGGTCCGCCGCCACGCCGGGCGCGGCATTCGCGGCGGGCGAGCTCATCGGCTCCTCGGGTCGGCGGGAAACCTCGGCAGCGTGTCGCACGGGCGAGGCTGACGCAAACCGCGCGGCGCGGCAGGTAAGACTGTCCCCATGCACCCGCGCCGCCTGGTCCTCCTTGCCGTTGCGATGGTCGTCGCCGTCACGGCCTGCAGCTACAACGAGCGGCCCAAGCCGGCCCTGACACCGCCCGCCCTGCCGCCGGGCGAGCTGTCCGGGCTGGTGCTGCAGCCTCGCGACCTGCCGATCGCGCTGGTCCCGCTGCTCGCGCAGACCGGACCGCGCGACATCCGGCAGATCGCGGCGTACGCCGCGGACGCGGCCGCCGAGGAGCAGAAGCTCCGCACCCACAACTTCAGCAGCGCCTACGCCGTGCAGTACGGCGACCCGGCGACCGGACGCCTGGTCGTCAACGTGGTGATCCGGTTCGCGACCGCCTCCGACGCCGCCGCGGACTTCGCGGCCGACCTCGACGCGGCCAAGAAGATCGGCACCACGCTCGCCGTCAGCGGCCTGGGCGACGAAGCGATCGCGACCAGCGGCAAGCTCGACGCCAGCGCGAACCCGGACACGCTCTACACGCTGCGCTTCCGGCTCGACAACACCACGTGGCTGCTCGCGGTCGGCACCCACAACCAGGTGGACCAGGCGGAGGCGAGACAGCTCGCCGAGCTCCTGCTCACCCGGGCTCGCGCCCCCTCGTCGAGCCCCTCCTAGACCGGCCGGGCCCTAGGCCAGCACGGTCGTCGGCGTCACGACGGCCAGCGGGCGCTTCCACACCCTGCCGCTCTGGACGGGGTCCCCGGCGAGCACGACGGCGTACGCCGGACGGCCCGTTTCCAGCCGGCCGGTCGCGGCGCGCAAGGCGCCCCACGGGCCGAGTCCGGCGGCCGACAGCCGGTCCAGCTCGCGGCGGTCCACGCCGGGACGCGTTCCCGCGTTGCCGAGATCGGTCCCGTAGACCAACGGCACGCCGGCCTTCACCAGCGCGGCGGCGTTCGCGCTCGCCGACCGCCCGCCCCAACCGCTGTGGAAGGTCTGCAGGGTCGAGACCACCGTGATGCCGGCGTCCTTGATCCGGTGGACCACACCCTCGGGCAGCGGCTCGACCGGCGTGTGACAGAGCTCGTCGACACCGGCGTCGAGCGCGCGCTCGACCATCGCCGTCGTCAGCGCATGCGCGGTGACGGCGAGCCCGGCCTCGTGCGCTGCGCGGACGACGGCCAGGGCGACGGCGGCCGGCGGCACCGGCAGGCCCCCCGCCGGCTCGAGGGCCAGCTTCACGAGGTCGACGTCACCGGCGAGTCCGGCCACCGCGGCACGCGCCGCCGACGGCGAGTCGACGAAGGCCGCGAAGCCACCTGCGCCCCAGCTCGTCGACGGATAGCCGCCGGGCGCGGTCAGCAGCGGGCCGGCCACGGCCACGACCGGGCTCCCGGTCGAGGGGACGGGTCCCGTCCGCCACTCGCGA
>CAZYXZ010000032.1:33321-33591 GCA_964651395.1 uncultured Frankiaceae bacterium | reverse complement strand
CGCCGCCGCGCACCTCGCCGCGCTGCGCTGCGCGGCCGCGGTGCTCGCGGCCCGCGCGCGCCCCGACCGGCCGGCCGGACGGAGCGGCCGCCCGGTCAGCGCCTGGGTGCTGCTGCCCAAGGTCGCGCCGGAGCTGGGGGAGTGGGCCACCTTCTTCGCGGCCGGCGCGCGCAAGCGGGCCGCGGCCGAGGCCGGCCTGCCCGGCGTCACGCCGCGCGAGGCCGACGACCTGCTCCGCGACGTCGAGACCTTCCTCCAGGTCGTCGAGAC
>CAZYXZ010000032.1:0-33311 GCA_964651395.1 uncultured Frankiaceae bacterium | reverse complement strand
CGGTGTGGCGCACCAGCCGCCGCTCCCGCTCGCAACGAACTCCTAAGCGCGCGCAGTGCCCGACCCGTTCGTCCACCTGCACGTCGCGTCCGGCTACTCACTGCGCTACGGCGCGAGCCTGCCGCACGTCCTCGTCGAGCGCGCCGCCGAGCACGGCATGGACAGCCTCGCGCTGACCGACCGCGACGGCCTCTACGGCGCGGTCCGCTTCGCGAAGGCCTGCCACGCCTACGGCGTCCGGCCTCTCTTCGGCGTCGACCTCGCCCTGCACCCGGAGACGAGGACGACGAAGGCCAAGACGCCCGCCCGCGGCGGCGCGCGCGTCGACCAGCGGCTGGCCCGCGTCGTCCTGCTCGCCGAGGACCAGACCGGCTGGGCGCACCTGTGCCGGCTGGTCAGCGCGGTGCACCTCGGCGGCGAGCGGGGTACGCCGATCGCCACCCGCGAGGTGCTCGCGCGGCACGCCGAGGGCCTGGTCCTGCTGCTGGGTCCCGACTCCGACGTCGGGCGCGCTCTCACCGCGCGCGCCCCGGCCCGCGCGAGCGCGCTGCTGCAGCGGTGGCGCGAGTCGTACTCCGGCGCGCAGCTGGTCGGCGAGGTGGTGCATCAGCGCGCTCGCGGCGAACGCGGTCGGGCCGAGCGCTGGCTCGGTTTCCTCACCGACGCCGGCGTACCGACGGTGCTGACCAACGCGGTCCGCTACGCCGACCGCTCGGCCGCGCCGGTGATCGACGTCCTCGACGCCTCGCGCCGGCTGGTCGCGCTCGACCCGCGCCACGTCGACCGCGAGAACGCCGAGGGCTACCTCAAGTCCGGCAAGGAGATGGGCGACCTCGCGCTCGAGCTGACCGGCAGCGAGAGCGAGGCGCGGCGCCTCCTCTCGCGCACCCGCGCGCTGGCCGACCGGTGCGCGGTCGACCTCGGTCTCGGCGAGGTGCACTTCCCCGAGCTCCGCGCCGCCGGCAGCGTCGCCGGAGGCGGCGCCATAGGCACAGCGGCGCAGGTGAGCGCCGACGCCGTCCTAAGGGAACGCTGTATAGCCGGCTTCAATCGCCGCGGTGTGACGCCGACGAAGGTCCATCACGACCGCCTCGACGAGGAGCTCGCCGTCATCGCGCAGCTCGGCTACCCGACGTACTTCCTCACCGTCGCCGACGTGGTCGACCTGATCAAGGAGATGGGCATCCGCTGCGCGGCGCGCGGCTCCGGCGCGGGCAGCTACGTCAACTACCTGCTCGGCATCTCCGACGTCGATGCCATCGAGCACCGGCTGCTCATGGAGCGCTTCCTCTCGCCGCTGCGCAAGGCGCTGCCCGACGTCGACGTCGACGTGGAGTCCGCGCGCCGGCTCGAGGTCTACGACGCGATCCTCGCGAAGTACGGCGACGAGCGGGTCGCCTGCGTCGCGATGGTCGACACCTACCGGGTCCGCCACGCGATCCGCGACGTCGGGGCGGCGCTCGGCCTGCCGCCGCCGGAGATCGACATGGTCGCCAAGTCGTTCCCGCACATCCGGGCCAACCAGGTGCACGCCGCGCTGCAGGACCTGCCCGAGCTGCGGGCCAGCCGGCTGGAGGCGAGCCGGCTCGGCCTGCTCTTCGACCTGGTGGCCAAGCTCGACGGCCTGCCGCGGCACCTCGCGCTGCACCCGTGCGGCGTCCTGCTCTCCGACGCGACGCTGCTCGACCGCACGCCGGTCGAGTCGAGCTTCCTCGGCTACCCGATGAGCCAGTTCGACAAGGACGACGTCGAGGACCTGGGCCTGCTCAAGCTCGACGTGCTCGGCATCCGGCTGCAGTCGTCGATGGCGCACGCGATCGACGAGATCGAGCGGGTCGACGGCGTCCGCGTCGACATCGACGCGGTCCCGCGCGACGACCCGGCGACCTGGCGTCTCGTGCGCTCGACGCGGACGCTCGGCTGCTTCCAGATCGAGTCGCCCGGGCAGCGCGAGCTGATCGGCAAGTTCGGGCCGGAGACCTTCGCCGACCTGATCATCGACATCTCGCTGTTCCGGCCCGGCCCGGTGAAGAGCGACATGGTCACGCCGTTCCTCCGCGCGCGGCAGGGCTGGGACCCGGTGCGCTTCCCGCACCCGTCGCTCGCCGATTGCCTACAGCAAACTTACGGTGTCGTCGTCTTCCACGAGCAGGTGCTCGAGATCGTCGCGACCATCACCGGCTGCTCGCTGGCCGAGGCCGACGAGATCCGTCGCAAGCTCGGCGACCCCGAGGAGATCGACGGCATCCGGCTCTGGTTCTGCAACGAGGCGCTACGCCGCGGCTACGACACCGAGGACACGCAGAAGATCTGGCGGATCCTCAAGGAGTTCGCGGCGTTCGGCTTCTGCAAGGCGCACGCCGCCGCGTTCGCGCTGCCGACGTACCAGTCGGCGTGGCTCAAGGCGCACCACACCGCCGCGTTCCTCGCCGGCGTCCTCACCCACGACCCCGGCATGTACCCGAAGCGGCTGATCCTCGACGACGCGCGGCAGTTCGGCATCGCGATCCTGCCGCTCGACGTCAACGCCTCCGCCGCGGCGTACACGATCGAGCGGATGGCGGCCTACGACGAGCCGCCGCCTGGCATCCTCGGCGCGCGGCCCGAGCCGGAGATCGCCCCCGACGCTTCTCGTTACGGCGTACGACTGGGGCTCGACGACGTGAAGGGCATCACGGAGGCCGAGGTCGCGGGCATCGTCGCCGGACGGCCGTTCGGCTCGCTCGCCGACTTCTGGCACCGTGCCGGAGTGAGCCGCCCGGTGGTGGAGCGGCTGGTCACCGCGGGCGGGTTCGACTCGATCTACGGCCTCGGCGCTGCAACTCCCGTACGTCGCCGTGGGCGGGTGACGCGGCGCGACCTGCTGCTGCAGGTGGCCGAGCTCGACACCTGGTCGCGCGGCGTACGCCGCGGCATCCGCCGCCCGAAGGGCGACACCAACTCCTCGCAGCTCGCACTCGACCTCGGCGACGACCCGAGCGAGGTGCGCGAGACCGGGCTGCCGGAGATGACGCCGGGGGAGCGGGTGCGCGCGGAGCTCGAGGTGCTCGGCCTCGACGCGAGCCAGCACGTGCTGCACGCCTACGAGCCGTTCTTCGCCGCGGCGGGCCTGACCCGCTCGCGCGACCTGCTGCGCTGCCGCAGCCAGGCCGAGGTGCTGGTCGCCGGCGTGAAGGTCGCGACGCAGACGCCGCCGATCCGCTCCGGCCGGCGGGTCGTCTTCGTCACCCTCGACGACGCGACCGGACCGGTCGACGCGACCTTCTTCGAGGACGCGCAGGTCGGCTATGCGAGCACCGTCTTCCACTCCTGGCTGCTCGTCATCCGCGGGGTGATCCGGCGCACCGGCCCGCGCGGGGTGTCGGTCCGCGCCCTCGGCGCATGGGAGCTGCCGATGCTCTACCGCGCGTGGACGACCGGCGGGCTCGACGCGGTGCGTGCGCTGATGGACACGCCGCCGCTGCTGCTCACCGAGGCGAGCGTCGAGGGGGCGGCGGAGAGCCGGTCCACCCGGCCGGTCATGGTCGCCCCCCCCGGCTACCGGATGTCGCCGTACATGGACCTGCAGCCGCCCGGCGAGTACGCCAAGACCGCCCCCCGCCGCCTCTGGCACTCCAGCCAGGGTTCGAGCGGTGGCTAGAGTCGCCTCGTGCCTGCGACCCGCCCCGGCGACGCCCGTACGGTTGTGGTCTGGCGCGGTCTCGACGCGCTGCTCGGTGCCGCTCCGCTCGACGTGGTCGACGCCGGCGGCGGCACCGGCGCGTTCGCGGTACCGCTGGCCGCCGACGGCCACCGGGTCACGGTCGTCGAGCCGTCACCGGACGCGCTCGCGACCCTCGAACGCCGGGCTGCGCAGGCCGGCGTCGGCGACCTGCTGCGCGGGCTGCAGGGCGATCTCGACGCGCTGTCCGGCCTCGTGCCCGACGGCGCGGACGTGGTCCTCTGCCACAACGTCCTCGAGCACGTCGACGACCCTGCGGCCGGAGTGGCCCAGCTCGCCGCCGTGCTGCGCCCCGGCGGCTTGCTCAGCGTCCTGGTGCCCGGGCGGGGTGGCGCCGCGTTCGGCCATGCCGTCGCCGGACGCTATGCGGACGCGCTGGCCGTGCTCACCGGCCGGGACTCCTCCCCGCGACGGTTCACGGCCGACGACGTGCGCGCGCTGTGCGCCGGTGCGGGGCTGCAGGTCGAGACCGTGCGCGGCGTCCGCGTCTTCGCCGAGGCGCCGGGCGACGACCCCGACCCGGAGGCGGCACAGGCACTGGCCGACCTCGAGCTGGCCGCGGCCGACGACCCGGCGTTCCTCGGCGTCGCCGGCCAGCTGCACGTCCTCGCCCGCAAGTAGCCGGTCATGAGCCGCGGCCGCGTCGCTCCCGAGGGGCCGCAGCCGGGCGCGCCCGCCGACGACACCGGCTGCCCGATCCTGCACGTCGACATGGACGCCTTCTACGCGAGCGTCGAGATCCGCAAGCGTCCCGAGCTCAAGGACAAGCCGGTCATCGTCGGCGGCGGCGGCTCGCGTGGGGTGGTCACCGCCGCGAGCTATCCGGCGCGCGAGTTCGGCGTGCACAGCGCGATGCCGATGACCCGAGCGCGGCGGCTGTGCCCGCAGGCGGTCGTCATCCCGCCCGACTTCGCGGCGTACACCGCGGCGAGCGCGGGCGTCATGGCGGTGTTCAAGGCGGTCACCCCGCTGGTCGAGCCGATCTCGCTCGACGAGGCGTTCCTCGACGTGTCCGGCGCGGTGCGCCGGCTCGGCCGGCCCGCGGAGATCGGCGCCTGGATCAAGGCCCGCGTGTACGACGAGCAGCAGCTGACCTGCTCGGTGGGCGTGGCGTCGAGCAAGTTCGTCGCCAAGCTGGCGTCGGCGCGCTGCAAGCCCGACGGCCTGCTCGTCGTGCCGCGCGACCGGGTGGTCGACTTCCTCCACCCACTGCCGGTCGCCGCGCTGTGGGGAGTGGGGGAGAAGACCGAGGAGGCGCTGCTCCGCCTCGGTCTGAGGACCGTCGGCGACATCGCGTCGACACCGGAGGCCACCCTGCGACGTGCCCTCGGCGAGGCGAGCGGCGGCCACCTGCACGCGCTGGCGTGGGGGCGCGACGAGCGCACGGTGGTGCCGCACGAGCCGGACCGCAGCATCGGCGCGGAGGAGACCTTCGGGCGCGACGTGGACGACCCCGCGAAGATCCACCGGGAGCTGCTGCGGCTGTCGGAGCGCACCGCGAGCCGGGTACGCGCGGCGGGCTACGTCGGGCGCACCGTCGCCATCAAGGTGCGCTTCGCCGACTTCACGACGCTCTCCCGCTCCCGCACGATCACCACGCCGACCGACGTCGGGCAGGAGATCTACGCGACCGCGAAGGCGCTCTACGACGCCCTCGGGCTCGACCGCGCACGGATCCGCCTGGTCGGCGTACGTCTGGAGGGGCTGATCCCGGCGGAGGAGGCCGCGCGGCAGCTGGAGCTCGGCGCACCCGACGTCGGCTGGCGCGAGGCGGAGCAGGCGGTCGACCGTGCTGCGCGGCGCTTCGGTGCCGGGGCCGTGCGTCCGGCGGCGCTGGTGGAACCGGCCGACGCGGACCGCCTGCGGAGCGAGAAACAGTGAAGTGGCTTCCCCCGTCCAGGGGGCGAACGTATCCTGGGCCCAGATCCCGCACCCGACCGACCTGCCCTGCGGAGGAGTGAGTGCCGCTCTCGGAGCACGAGCAGCGCCTGCTCGACCAGATCGAGCGCGCGCTCTACGCGGACGACCCCAAGTGGGCCGACCGCGTGCGCTCGCGCGACCTGAAGACGCATCTGGTCCGCCGGATCCGCAACTGCGCGGTGCTGCTCCTGGTGGGGCTGCTCATCCTGCTGACCGGCGTGATCCTGCCGCAGCCCCTGGTCGGCGTCCTCGGCTTCCTGGTGATGCTCGCGGCCGGTCTGGTCATGGCGCGCAGCACGCAGCGGATCGGCGCGCGGCGGCCGGAGCAGCCCGGGCCCGAGCGCCAGCGCTCCGGCCGCGGGAAGCGCCGTGGCTCGCTGCTCGAGCGCATCGAGGAGCGCTGGAAGAACCGCTGGGACGACCGCGACCGCTGAGCCCGCCCCAGCCCCCTGAGGCCGGCTAGCTCCGGGCTGCCCGCCTGCGCAACGCCCGCCGGACGTCCTCGGCCCAGTCCAGCACCCCGCCGGCGCGCCGACGGATCGCCGCCCGCGTCCGGCGCAGGACCGACGGTGGCAGCAGCCGCGCCCGGAGCCGCCGTCGCCGGCCCCGCGTGTGCAGCAGCGCCCGGCGCGCGGTCCGCTGCTCGCGGTCGAGCGTCGAGACGTCCGGCGTCGTCGGTGAGTACCGCGCCCGCTCCTCGGCCATCGCGAGCCGGTCGACCGCGACCGCGCCGGGTTCCGCGAGATGCGCGGCCTGCCGCAGCCGGCGGGCCGCCATGCGGGGCGAGTCGCTCGCGCGCATCGGGAACCCGAGGTCCTCGGCGTCGTCGGCCAAGTTGCGCCAGGCCGCATGCGCGCGAGCCGCGGCGCCGGACCCGCGCGCGCGGCGGCGGCGCCGGATGAGCTGGCGCGCTGTGGCCGGGGTCCCGGCGAGCAGGAGCAGCGCCGCCGTGGCCAGGACGACCAGCCGGCCACGCCCACCGCCTCCGCCGCTCTCCGCGTTGGTCGCGGTCGTGGGGTCGCCCGGGTCCAGCGGGCGCTGGGGCGCCGACGTGGTCGTGGGGCTGGGCGAGCTGGAGGGCACCGGCTCCTCGGTCGGCGCGACCTCGCCGGGCCCGGTCGTGCCCGACGCGAGCGGGGCGTAGTCCGGCGTGTCCAGACCGTCCGGGCGCGGCGTCGGCTCGAACGGGAGCCAGCCGGCGCCCGGGAAGTAGACCTCGGGCCACGCGTGCGCGTCCTTGTTCGTGACCGACCACGTGCCGCCGGCCACCAGCGTGCCGGGCGTGAAGCCGATGGCGACGCGGGCCGGGATGCCGGCCAGGCGGACCAGGTAGGCCATGGTCGCGGCGAACTGCTCGCAGTAGCCCGTGCGCACGGTCAGGAACCGGTCCAGCGCGCTCTCGCTGGTGCCGGCCGGCACCCGGAGCGAGTACCGGAAGTCCGGCCCGCGCAGGTAGTCCTGGATCCGCAGGACGACCTCGTACGGCGACGCGGCCCCCTCCATCAGCCGGTTGAGCAGCGCCTGGGCGAGCTGGGAGCGGCTGGCCGGCAGCTGCACGTAGCGCTGCATGCCCGGGACACCGACCGGGTTGCTCGCGGCGAGGAAGGCCATGTCGGGGTGAGCGAGCAGCGACTCCACGTCGTAGGTCAGCCGCTGCGTCTTCGCGCGCGCCGAGAACACGGTGCGGCTGTCCGCGTCGTAACGCCAGTCGCCCTTCGCGTTGACCTTGACCGGCGCGTAGGGCGCCGGCAGCCAGCGCACGTCGAGGTTGCGTACCTCGACGTTGAGCGCGACACGGTCCGCGGGCGCGCCCTCCAGCCCCGGCGGGTCGGGCAACGTCTTCTTCGCCACGCGCTGCCGCGCCGGCGCGTTGAGGGCCGACTGCGTCCAGTTCGTGCCGTCGAACGCGTCCAGCGACGTGAGCCGCAGGTACGGCGGCCGGTCGGTCTCGGTGCGGACGACCAGCAGCTCGGTGTTGTCCGGGCTGCGCAGCTGCGGACGGAGGTTGACGATCGGGTTCACGACGCTGACCGAGCTGGGCCCGTTGCCGAAGCCCGGGCCGCCGCTGCCCAGAACGCCGGCGCCGGGGTCCGGCACGAACAGCGGCACGAGGATGGCCAGGCCCACGGCGCCGGCGCCGAGCCACGCGCCGGTGCGGCTCATCGACGCGAGGTTCACGATCTCGGGGTGCGGTCCGGCGCCGACCAGCCGCCGGCCCCAGCGGCGTGTCCGGTCATGACCCTCGGCGATCAGCAGCGCGAGGTAGCCCGCGCCGGCGATCGCGAACGGCAGCCACTCGCCGCCCTCCTTGGCCAGCGAGCTCGGGACGACGTAGAGCGCGAGCAGCGGCAGGCCGGCGGCCGCGGGGCGTCGCCAGCGGAAGACCATGACGTCGACCAGCACCGCGACGAGGTAAGCACCTGCGCAGGCCAGCACCATCAGCGGGCGGGTGACCTCGACCGGCGCGACCTCCTCGCGGATCTGCGTACCGGCCTGGCCGAACGTGTCGCCCAGCGTGCGGAACGTCTCCGCCGTGGGCAGCCCGAGCACCGTCGTACCCGGGAAGAACACCGCGGAGGTGAAGAGGAACAGCACGAACAGCGAGCCGAGGAACGCCGCGGCGCCGGGCAGGCCCAGTCGCCGGCCCAGCCAGCCGGCGCCGAAGGCGACCACGACGGCGAACGCGACGCGCGGCACCCACCCGACCGTGACGAAGGCATGGGAGAGACCGGCGGTCGCGCCCAGCGTCGCCAGCGTGCCGGCCAGCATCAGCCGCACCGACGAGTCGGTTCCCGGACGCCTCATCCCAGCACGCTGTTCATCGCAGGACACCGAGGCCGCGGCGGCTGGCCGCCTGCGGCCATAGCGACGGCAGCGTCTGTCCGTGGCGCGCGATCAGCACGCGCCAGCCGGCCTGGGCCAGCAGGGCGGCGCTCGAGTCGAGCGCCGCCTCGCTCTCGGCCCGCGCCCGAGGTGAGAGCGCGGTCCACGTGGCGGTGTCGACGAGGATCGCGATGCCGGCTGAGGCGGCCTGGCGCAGCCGGCCGATGGCGAGGGCGTCCTCCGGACGCATCGCACCGAGCAGCGCGACGATCAGACCCTCGCTGCCGCGGTGCAGCCGCAGCGCCGCCTGTTCCAGCGTTCCGGTCGCGGACATCTCCACGACGGCGAGCTGGTCGAGCAGCACGTGCTCCACGCCGCCCGCGCGCTCGGTCTGCAGGTCGGTCCCTGACGTCGTGACGTAGCGCAGCGTGTAACCGCCGCGGCTCAGGTGCACGCCGGCGCTCGCGGCGGCGGCGACCACCCACTCGAACGACGAGCTCGGCCCGTCGCCCTGGTGCCCGGCCAGCCGGGTGTCGAGGAAGACCGTGGCCCGGCTCTGCCACGGTTGCTCCTCGCGACGGACCATGAGCTCGCCCGTGCGCGCGGTCGACTTCCAGTGCACCTTGCGCAGGTCGTCGCCGAACCGGTACTCGCGGGTCGAGGCGTCGTCCTCACCCGCGCTCGCGACCTGGCGCGCCTGGGTCTCGCCGCCGCCTGCCCACTCGCCGCCGAGCCCGATCGACGGCAGGGGCGTGACGACCGGTGTGACGACCAGCTCGTCGACGCTGGTGAAGCTGCGCGTGAGCTCGCACAGGCCGAACGGGTCCGTGAGTCGCAGCGACAGCGGTCCGATGGCGTAGCGGCCGCGCGTGTCGGCACGCACGGCGTAGGAGATCTCGCGGCTCTCGCCGGCACGCACGCGGTCGAGGATGAAGCGTGCACGCGGACCGAGCGTGTAGCTCAGGGTGTCTTCGACGAAGAGCACCGACGTCGGCAGCCGCGAGACGTTGTCCAGACGCAGGTGCACCTGCGTCGGATGGCCGACCGGCACCCGGCTCGGCACGAGGGTGCGCGTGCAGGTCAGCCGGTAGCGGGTGCGGCTCACGCTGATGGCCGCGAGGATCGGCAGCGCCAGCAGGAACGCGCCGAGCCGGAAGATGCTGTGCTGGCCGACCAGGCCGGCGGACGCCGCGCAGGCGACCCCGGCGGACACGAACGCGCGGCCGCGGGTGGTCAGCCCGCGCAGCGCGTCCATGAGTCGTCGCCTAGCGGCCCGGCGCCGGGACCGGCACGCGGTCGATGATCTCCGCGATCACCAGCTCGGGGTCGCGGCGCGCGATCTGCGCGTCCGCGGTGGGCAGCAGCCGGTGGGCCAGCACCGGTTCGGCAAGCGCCTGGATGTCGTCCGGCAGCACGTAGTCACGCGCCTCGGTCGCGGCGTACGCGCGCGCGGCACGCAGCAGGTGCAGCGTCGCCCGCGGTGACGCGCCGAGTCGCAGGTCCGGGTGCGACCGTGTGGCCGTGGCGATGTCGACGACGTAGCGTTTGACCGAGTCCGCGACGTGCACGGTGCGCACCGCCTGCACCATCGCGGTGACGATCGAGGCGTCGGCCACCGGGCCCAGCTCCTCGAGCGGCGAGCCGAAGCCGTGCGAGTCGAGCATCGCGATCTCCGCGGCGACCGCCGGGTAGCCCATCGACAGCCGGGCGGTGAACCGGTCCCGCTGTGCCTCCGGCAGCGGGTAGGTGCCCTCGTGCTCGATCGGGTTCTGCGTCGCGATGACCATGAACGGCGAGCCGAGCTCGTAGGTCACGCCGTCGACGGTGACCTGGTGCTCTTCCATGCACTCGAGCATCGCCGACTGCGTCTTGGGGGAGGCGCGGTTCACCTCGTCGCCGACGACGATGTTGGCGAAGATGGCACCCGGCTTGAACTCGAAGTCCTGCAGCTCCTGGTTGAAGATGCTGACGCCGGTCACGTCGCTGGGCAGCAGGTCCGGCGTGAACTGGATCCGGCGTACCGAGCAGTCGATGGAGCGGGCGAGAGCCTTCGCGAGCATCGTCTTGCCGACGCCGGGCACGTCCTCGATCAGCAGGTGCCCCTCGGCCATCAGGACGACGAGGGACAGGCGGATGACATCGGACTTGCCCTCGATGACGAGCTCGATGTTGTCCTGGATGCGCTGGACGGCGCCGGCGAGAGCGTCGAGGTCGATGCGGCCCGGTGTGCTCGAGCGGGTGGTACGGCGCGCCACCGGGCCTCCTCGTACGACAGGTCGTGTGTCACAGGTCGAGCGATCGAGTCTGACAGACCGGTGCCGTACGCGGGGCGCGTCGGAATCGAAAGGCAGCCGTCGTCAATGCAGACGTCGGCCGGGGCCCGGATGTTCCGGCCGGGAGCTACCGGGTCAGGGCGAAGACGCGGACCGAGGGCTCGTCGATGGCGTCGGGCATCACGATCGTGCGCTGGTCGGGACGCCAGGGGGAGAACTCGCCGACCTGCTGCATGACGATCTCGGCGCACGGGACGCAGAGCGTCCAGCACTTGGCGACGAGAGTCGCCAGGCCGCTGTCGTCGGTGGCGTTCTGCTCGATGATCAGACGCCGGCCTTCGCTCTCCTGCCGGCAGCGTGCGCACTCGAAGCGCATGGGGGCTCCCTTCCGCTTTGGTCGGGGCCGACGCTACCCGACACCGACGTCGGCGTCGACATGGTGGGAGTGTGAGATCTCCCACTCCACTCCGCACCACGTGACCTGACCTGGGCAGATCGGGAGCGTGGTGGGAAATAAATCGACTTCTGGGAGTGGTGTGGATTGACGGTGGGGCAAAGTGGAGTACTGTGGCGTCCGACGGAGCAGCCGGGAGTGATGAAGGGGGGTGCGGCGGCCGTGTTCCTGGGGACGCACCAGCCGCGCCTCGACGAGAAGGGCCGGCTGTTCCTCCCGGCCAAGTTCCGCGAGGAGCTCGCCGACGGCCTGGTCATCGCCAAGGGCCAGGAGCGCTGCCTCTACATCTGGACCGTGCCCGAGTTCCTCCGGGTGACCGAGGCGCTGCGCGCCGCGCACGCCACCCGCAGCTTCGAGCGCGTCCTCTTCGCCTCCGCCTCGCAGGAGAAGCCGGACAAGCAGGGCCGCATCACCGTGCCGCCCGCGCTGCGCGAGTACGCCGGGCTCGACCGCGACTGCGTCGTCATCGGCGCGGGCGTGCGGGTCGAGGTCTGGGACCGCGCCGCGTGGGAGTCCTTCCTGGCCGAGACGGAGCCCGCCTTCGCCGAGACGCCGGACGGGGTGATGCCCGGAGTCCTCTAGCCCTGCCCACCCGCAGCCGCAGCCGTGCGGCGAGGTCTTGCGCCCCGGGGCACCTTCCCCGGTCCCGGGGCGCGGGACCTGGCCCCACGGCCACCCACCCAGCACCACCAGCACCTGCCCCCGAGGAACAGGCCGGTCCGCGAGCCGGCGACGAGCACCGGGCCGGCTTGCCGGCCCCGACAGCACAGAGAAGGGTCGAGATGAACGAGCGCACCGAGATCGAGATCAGCCTGGTCCACGAGCTGAAGTCCAGCGCCCTGCTCTTCGGCCTGGCCATCGCCTCCACCGCGGGCGCGGTGGGCTTCAGCCAGCTCGCCCTGCGGGTCCTCTCCTAGTTCATGCCGGTCACTCCAGACGGCGAGCGGCACGTCCCGGTCCTGCGGGACCGGGTCGTGGGGCTGCTCGCGCCCGCCGCCCAGCCGGACGGTGTTGTCGTCGACGCGACGGTCGGGCTGGCCGGGCACGCGGCGGCGCTGCTGGCCGCGGTGCCCGGTGTTCACCTGGTCGCGCTGGACCGCGACCCCGCCGCGCTCGCGCTGTCCCGCGACCGCCTCGCGCCGTACGCGGACCGCGTGCGCCTGGTGCACGCGACCTACGACGCGCTGCCCGACGTCCTGCGCGACCTCGGGGTGCCGTCCGTGGACGGGGTGCTGTTCGATCTCGGCGTCTCCTCGCTGCAGCTGGACGAGGCCGACCGCGGCTTCGCCTACGCGCAGGACGCCGACCTGGACATGCGCATGGACCCGACCACCGGCCAGACCGCTGCCGAGGTCCTCAACACCTACTCGCACGGCGAGCTCGTCCGCGTGCTGCGCGAGTACGGCGAGGAGCGCTTCGCTCCGCGCATCGCCGCCGCGATCGTCCGCGGCCGCGAGGCCGAGCCGTTCACGACGAGCGCCCGGCTGGCCGAGCTGGTGCGGGACGCGATCCCGGCGCCCGCTCGCCGGACCGGCGGGCACCCGGCCAAGCGCACCTTCCAGGCCCTGCGCATCGAGGTGAACGGCGAGCTGGCCATCCTGGAGCGCGCGCTGCCGGCCGCCCTCGACGCCGTGCGGGTCGGCGGCCGCGTCGTCGTCCTCGCCTACCACTCTCTCGAGGACCGGCTGGTCAAGCAGGCCTTCCGGGCCGGCACCCGCGGCTGCGTCTGCCCGCCAGACCTGCCGGTCTGCGGCTGCGGCCGCGAGCCGGAGCTGCGACTGCTGACGCGTGGCGCCGAGCGGCCGAGTGCGCTCGAGGTGGCGGCCAACCCGCGCGCGGCTTCGGCACGGCTGCGTGCGGTCGAGCGCGTGAGGCCGGCGGCATGAGCCGGGCCTCGACGGCGCGGACGACGCGGGCCTCTGCCGCGCGCCAGCCCCAGCGCAAGGCGGCGGCCCGGCCGTCGTTGCGCGTCGTGCCGCCCGCGCCGCGGCGCGAGTCCCGCGCGCCCTTCGCGATCCTGTCGCTGGTGATCGTCGGCACGGGGCTGCTGGCCCTGCTGCTCCTCAACACCGTCGTCGCGCAGAACTCCTTCCGCCTCCACGAGCTCGACCGCCGGGCCGTGCTGCTGCACGAGCGCGAGCAGCAGCTGCGTCGCGAAGTGGCCCAGCTCGAGTCCCCGGAGACGCTGGCCGCGCGCGCCGCGGAGCTCGGTCTGCAGCCCGGAACGGCGCCGGCCTTCCTGCGTCTGGTCGACGGCTCGGTGCTCGGCAAGCCGAGCGTCGCGAAGGCGCCCGCTGTCGTCCGGCCATCCGCGCCCGCCCCCACGGCCGCGAGTGCCAGCCCGGCGCCCAGCCGATGACGACCACGCGTCGCCCCGCTCCGCGCACTCCTGCGCGCCGGCCACCGGCCAAGCGGTCGCCGCGTCCGGCGCCCACGATGCGGCTGGGCGACCCTCGCCGCCGGCTGCGCGGAGGTTTCGCGATCGTCGTCGCGCTGCTGCTCGTGCTGTCCGGCCGGCTGGTCCAGCTGCAGGGACTCGAGTCGACGGCGTACGCGAGCCGCGCGGAGAACCAGCGGTCGCGCACGGTGGCGATCCGCGCCGAGCGCGGACGCATCCTCGACCGCAACCTCGTGCCGCTGGCCATGGACGTCGAGGCACGCACGGTCTTCGCGGACCCGTCCCTCGTGAAGGACGCGGAGGCCACCGCCGCGGCGCTCGCCGGCCCGCTGCACCGTCCGGCCGCCCAGCTGCTGGCGAACCTCACGACGAAGGGCCGCTTCGTCTATCTGGCCCGTCAGGTGGAGCCGGACGTGGCGCGAACGGTCTCGCAGCTGCGGCTGCCGGGCGTCGGCCTGCTGCCCGAGACGCGCCGCGTGTACCCCAACGGGGCGCTGGCCGCGTCGGTGGTCGGCTACGTGAACCGCGACGGCCGCGGGGGCGCCGCGATCGAGTCGACGCTCGACAAGAAGCTGGCCGGCAAGCCGGGGAAGCTGCACGTCGAGGAGGACCTGAGCGGCCGCGAGATCCCCAGCGGCGACCGCCGCATGACGGCGGCGACACCGGGGCAGTCGCAGGTGCTCACTCTCGACCGCGACATCCAGTGGGCCGCCGAGAAGGCGGTCGCCGCTCAGGTCGCGGCCGCGCATGCGACCGGCGGCACCGTCATCGTGCTCAACGTCCGTACCGGGGAGATCCTGGCGCTGGCCACCGTCCCGACGTTCGACCCCAACGACATCGCCAAGGCGTCGCGCGGCCTGCTCGGTGGCAACCCGGCCATCTCGTCCGTCTACGAGCCGGGCAGCGTCAACAAGGTCATCACCGCCGCGGCGGCGCTGGAGACGGGGCTGCTCAACCCGTCCAGCCCGATCGTCGTCGGCCCCAGCGTCAAGGTCGCCGACAAGACCTTCACCGACGTGCACTTCAACGGCACCCAGACGATGTCGTTCACCGGCGTGCTCGCGAAGTCGAGCAACGTCGGCACCGTGACCGTCGCGCAGCAGCTCGGTCGCGACCGGCTCTACGAGTTCCTCCGGCGCTTCGGGCTGGGGGAGCGGACCGGCATCCGGTTCCCGGCCGAGAGCGCCGGGCTGCTGCCCCCGCCGAAGAAGTGGTCGGGCAGCCAGGCCGGCACCATCCCGATCGGTCAGGGCGTCTCCGCAACGGCCCTGCAGATCGCGAGCGTCTACGCCACGGTCGCCAACGGCGGGGTGCGGGTCACACCCAGCCTCGTGAAGGGCTACCTGGACGAGCGCGGCCGGCTCGTGCCGGCGCCCGCGGCGAAGCGCACGACCGCGATCTCCGCGGCGACCGCGCGCTCGCTGTCGCTCATGCTCGAAGCGGTCACCAACGAGGGTGGTACCGCGACGTTGGCCGCGATCCCCGGCTACCGGGTCGCCGGCAAGACCGGCACGGCGCGCCGGATCCTGCCGGACGGCAGCGGCTACTCCGGGTACGTCTCGTCGTTCGTCGGCTACGCGCCGGCCGACCGGCCCGAGCTGGTCGTCGAGGTGGTCATCGACAACCCGGGCTCCAACATCTACGGCGGACTGGTTGCGACGCCGGTGTTCAAGCAGGTCATGAGCTTCGCGCTGGCCACGCTCAAGGTCCCGCCGACCGGCGTCCCGGCCCCTCCGGCGATCCCGCTGGTGCTCAAGTGAGACTCTCCACTCGTGTCCTCCCATGAGCTGCCTGCCCGGCCGACGACCGTGCCGATGCGCGCGCTCACGGAACTCGTGGCGCTGCTGCCGGACGTGGCGGTGCTGGGGGACATCGCCGCGCTGACCGTCTCCGGCGTGACGCACGACTCCCGCGCCGTGCGGCCGGGCGACCTCTACGCCGCGCTGCCGGGCGCGCACGCCCACGGCGCGGACTTCGCCGAGGCCGCGGCCGCGGCCGGTGCCGTGGCCGCCTATACCGACCGCGCCGGCATCGCGCTCTCTCCCGCGCTGGTCCTCCCCGACCCTCGCGGGCAGCTGGGCGTCGTCGCGGCCTGGGTGTACGGCGACCCGACCGCTGCGCTCGACGTCATCGGCGTGACCGGCACGAACGGGAAGACCACGACGGCGTACCTGCTGGAGGCGGGCCTGGCCGCCGCGGGCCGGCGGCCGGGGCTCATCGGGACCGTCGAGACCCGCGTGGGCGCGGCCGTGTCGCCGTCGGCGCACACGACACCCGAGGCGACCGACCTCCAGGCACTCTTCGCCGTCATGCGCGAGCAGGGCGCCGACTCGGTGGCGATGGAGGTGTCCAGCCACGGCCTCGCGCTCGGCCGCGTCGACGGCGTCCGTTTCGCGGTTGCCGTCTTCACCAACCTCAGCCAGGACCACCTCGACTTCCACGGCGATCTCGAGTCGTACTTCTCCGCGAAGGCTCTGCTCTTCTCGCCGGAACGCACTGCCCAGGCCGTCGTGAACATCGACGACCCGTACGGCGCGCGGCTGGCCGCGATGACGGCGGTGCCGGTGGTCGCCGTCTCGGCCGAGGGGCGCGCCGGCGCGACATGGCGTGCCGAGGACGTCGAGCTGGCCGCGACCGGCGCAAGGTTCCGGGTCGTCGGTCCGGGCGTCGAGCGGGCGACGACGCTCCGGTTGCCCGGCGCTTACAACGTTGCGAACGCGCTCGGTGCGGTGGCCGCGCTGCACGCCGTGGGCGTCGACGTGGACCGGGCGCTCGACGGGATCGCGCAGCTGGCCGGCGTCCCGGGGCGGCTCGAGCCGGTGCACGCCGGTCAGCCGTTCACCGCACTCGTCGACTACGCCCACACGCCCGAGTCGCTGCGTGCGGTGCTGGCTGCCCTGCGGCCGCTGACCGAGGGCCGGCTGGTCGTCGTCCTCGGCTGCGGCGGCGACCGGGACCGCGCGAAGCGGCCGCTGATGGGCGCCGCGGCAGCGGAGGGCGCCGACGTGGTCGTCGTCACGTCCGACAACCCGCGCTCGGAGGACCCGCTCGCGATCATCGCCGCGGTGCTGGACGGCACCCGCGACGTGTCCGGCGTCGAGGTCCACGTCGAGCCCGACCGCGCCGCGGCGATCGCGCTGGCCTGTGCGCTGGCCGGGGCGGGCGACACCGTCCTCGTCGCGGGCAAGGGCCACGAGCGCGAGCAGGTCTTCTCCGACCACGTCGTGCCCTTCGACGACCGTGCCGTCCTGGCCGACGCCGTTCGGCGGGGTACGCCGTGATCCCCACCACCCTCGGTGAGCTGGCCGAGACGGTCAACGGCGAGCTGCACGGTCCCGCGGAGACGGTCGTCACCTCCGCCTCGATCGACACCCGCTCCCTCGAGCCGGGAGCCCTCTTCGTCGCGCTGGCCGGCGAGCACGTCGACGGGCACGACTACGTCGCCGCAGCCATCGCCGCGGGGGCAGCGGGTGCGCTGGTGGAACGGCCGGTAGCGGAGCCGTCGGTGCTGGTGCCCGACGCGGTCAGCGCGCTGGCCCGGCTCGCGCACGCGAACTGCGTGCGGCTCACCGCCCCGGTCATCGGCATCACCGGCTCGTCCGGCAAGACGACGACGAAGGACCTCACGGCGTTCGTCCTGAGCGGGCTGGGCGCCACGGTCGCCCCGGTCGGCTCCTTCAACAACGAGATCGGGCTCCCGCTGACCGTCCTGCGCGCGGACGCGGACACGCGCTACCTCGTCCTCGAGATGAGCGCGCGCGGCCTCGGCCACATCGCCGCACTGTGCACGGTGGCGCCGCCGACCGTGGGTGTCGTCCTCAACGTCGGCTCGGCGCATGTCGGCGAGTTCGGCGGGCGGGACGCGACCGCCCAGGCGAAGGGGGAGCTGGTCGACGCGCTCCCTGCCGACGGTCTGGCGGTCCTCAACGCCGACGACCCTCTCGTCGCGGCCATGGCCTCCCGCAGCGCGGCACCGGTCGTGCTCGTCGGGACCGCGCCGGAGTCCGACTACCGAGCCGGGCAGCTGCACATGGTCGACGGGCGCGCCCACTTCACGCTGGTCGCGCCCGACGGCACGGCCGACGTAGAGCTGCCGACGTACGGCGAGCACCAGGTGGGCAACGCGCTCGCCGTCGCCGCGGTCGCCGCCTGGGCCGGTCTCGACCTGGCCGCGACCGCCCGCGCGCTCAGCACTCCCGCACCGGTCAGCCGCTGGCGCATGGAGGTCCGCGACACACGCGGGCACGTCACGGTGGTGAACGACGCCTACAACGCCAACCCCGAGTCGATGCGCGCCGCGCTGCGCGCGCTGGTCGACATCGCGGGCGGACGCCGTACCTGGGCGGTGCTCGGTGCCATGGCGGAGCTCGGCGCGGTGACCGACGTCGAGCACGAGCGGCTCGGCCGGCTTGTGGCGGAGCTCGGCGTGCAACGGCTGGTGGTCGTCGGAGACGGCGCGGGGCCGCTCGCCGACACCGCCCTCACGTCCGGTCTGGCCATCGACGCGATCGACTGGGTGCCCGACGTCGACGCAGCGGTGGCGCTGCTCCGCGGCGCGGTGTCGCGAGGTGACGTCGTACTCGTGAAAGCCTCGCGGGTGGCCGGACTGGACCGCGTGGCCGCGGCATTGCTCGACGACGAGGAGGGCAGCTCATGAGGGCAGTCCTGCTCGCCGCGCTCGTGGGTCTGGTGCTCGGGCTGGTCGGCACGCCGTTCGTCATCCGGCTGTTCCGGCGGCAGGGCTACGGCCAGCTGATCCGCGACGACGGGCCGCAGCAGCACCAGACCAAGCGCGGCACGCCGACCATGGGCGGCGCCGTGATCATCGCCAGCACGCTGCTCGGCTACCTGATCGCGCACATCTTCGGCAGCGACTTCACGACGTCCGGCCTGCTCGTGCTGTTCTCGATGACCGGGCTGGGTCTCGTCGGCTTCCTCGACGACATCATCAAGATCCGCAAGCAGCGCAGCCTCGGCCTGAACAAGACCGCGAAGCTGGTCGGCCAGCTGGTCGTGGCCGTCGCATTCGGCGCCCTCGCCCTCAACTACGCCGACGCGTCGACGTCTCTGTCGTTCGTACGCGACACCGCGCTCGGTTTCGGCTCGGTCGGCTTCGTCGTGTGGTGCTACGTGATGATCTCCGGCACCTCCAACGGGGTGAACCTCACCGACGGGCTCGACGGACTGGCCTCGGGCACGGCGTCGATGGTGTTCGCGGCGTACGTGATCATCACGTTCTGGCAGTTCGGCAACCAGTGCGGCCGCACGGGTATCCCGCTCGACAACTGCTACCAGGTGCGCGACCCGCTCGACATGGCGATCGTCGCGGCCGCGGCCATGGGCGCGTGCTTCGGCTTCCTCTGGTGGAACGCCGCCCCGGCGAAGATCTTCATGGGCGACACCGGCTCGCTCGCTCTCGGCGGTGCGCTGGCCAGCATCGCGATCCTGTCGCGCACCCAGCTGCTGCTGATCATCCTGGGCGGCCTGTTCGTCGTGGAGACGCTGTCGGTGCTGATCCAGATCGTGTCGTTCCGCCTGTTCCGACGGCGCGTCTTCAACATGGCCCCGGTGCACCACCACTTCGAGCTGGCCGGCTGGCCGGAGTTCACCGTCATCGTGCGGTTCTGGATCATCGCGGGCCTGGCCGTGGCCTTCGGCCTCGGCGTCTTCTACGCCGACTACCTCCAGCACGGCCCCCTCGGATGATGCGGTGGCACGACGCCCGGGGGAGTGAGATCCCCTGGGCTGACCTGACCGTCTGCGTGGCCGGGCTCGGTGTCAGCGGGCGCGCGGCGGCGAAGGTGCTGGCCGGTCTCGGGGCGACAGTGCATGTCGTCGACGCGGCCGTCGACAGCCGCGTCGAGACGGCAGCGGCCGTGCTGCACGAGCTCGGCATCGCCGTGCACCTCGGCGTGGACGCCCCGCCGGTCGACGTCGACCTGGTCGTCACGTCACCCGGCTGGCGGCCGACCCACCCGCTGCTCCTCGCGTCCGCCGAGCGTGGAGTGCCGGTCTGGGGAGAGGTCGAGCTCGCGTCGCGGTTCGCCACGCAGCCCTGGCTCGGCGTCACCGGCACGAACGGCAAGACGACGACGACCGAGATGCTCGCGGCGATGCTGGCCGCCGACGGCCGCCGCGTGGTGGCCGCGGGCAACATCGGCACGCCCCTGATCGACGTCGTGACCGCCGACGAGCCGCCGGACGTCATCGCCGTGGAGCTGTCCAGCTTCCAGCTGCACTGGTCTTCGTCGTTGCAGCTGGCCGGCGCGGCCGTGCTCAACGTGGCGCCCGACCATCTCGACTGGCATGGCGGACCCGACGCCTACGCCGCCGCGAAGCGCCGCGCGCTGGAGGCGGTCGGCCCGGAGGGCGTCGCCCTGGTCAACGCCGACGACGCCGGGGCGCTCGCGCTGGCCGACGGGCTGACCGGGCGCGTCGTGCGGTTCCATCGCCACTTCACGGAGCCGAGCGAGCTAGGGATCGACGGGACGGTGCTGTGGGACCACGCCTTCAGCGACGGGACGATGATCTGTCCGCTCGAGTGGCTGGGCGCGCCCGGGCCGCACAACGAGACCAACGCACTGGCGGCATCGGGACTCGCGCTGTCGGTCGGCGTCCCGCACGACACCATAGGCGAAGCGTTGCGGGAGTTCCGTACCGGTGCGCACCGGCAGGTGCTGGTCCGCACGGTCGACGGCGTCGGGTACGTGAACGACTCGAAGGCGACCAACCCGCACGCGGCCGCCTGCTCCCTCGCGGCGTACGACCGGGTCGTGTGGATCGCCGGCGGGCTGAACAAGGGTCTGTCCTTCGGCGAGCTCGTGGCCGGCGCGCGGGACCGGCTGGTGGCGGCCGTGCTCATCGGGACGTGCGCGGGGGAGCTGCGCGACGCGCTCGCGCGGCACGCTCCGGACGTCCCCGTGATCGACGCCGCCGACCTGCACACTGCAGTGGAGGCGGCCCGGGCGCATGCACGACCCGGTGACGTCGTGCTGCTCGCACCCGCGGCCGCCTCGATGGACATGTTCCGCGACTACGCGCACCGCGGCGACGACTTCGCCGCAGCGGTGCAGGCACTGGAGGAATCACCGTGACGGTGACGGTGGCGGGGGCGACACGGCGCGCGCCGGCGCGCAGCCGTCGCGTGCCACTGCTCGCCCGGCCGCTCACCTCCTACTACCTGATCCTGGGCAGCGCCATGCTGCTCGTCGCACTCGGTCTCGTGATGGTGCTGTCCGCGTCGAGCGTGCGTTCCCTGTCGTCGTCCGGCTCGTCGTACGCCGTCTTCCAGCGCCAGCTCATGTGGGTCGCCATCGGGCTGCCCTTCATGGCGCTGGCCATCGTGCTGCCGGCCCGCACGCTGCGCGCGCTGGCGTACCCGTTGCTGCTGATCAGCCTGATCGGGCTGGTCGCGGTGTTCCTCCCTGGGCTCGGCCGCACGCGCTACGGCGCGACCCGATGGGTCCAGCTCGGCCCGATCACCGCGCAGCCGTCCGAGCTGGCCAAGCTCGCCCTCGTGCTGTGGGGTGCCGACCTCTACGCGCGCAAGCAGAAGCTGCTCGGTGACTGGCGGCACCTCGTCGTACCACTGGTGCCGGTGACACTGCTGCTGGCCACGCTGATCATGCTCGAGCCGGACCTCGGGACGACGATGGTCGTCGTCTCCGTCACGTTCGCGCTGCTGTTCGTGGTGGGCGCCCCGCTGCGCGTGTTCGGCGTCCTGTCCGGGCTGGGCATCGCCGCTGTGACGGCCCTGGCCGTCGCCGAGCCGTACCGCCTCGAGCGGATCACCGGCTACCTCAACCCGTTCGCCGACCCGCTGAACAGCGGCTACCAGCCGATCCAGGGGCTCTACGCGCTGGCCTCGGGCGGCTGGTTCGGCGTGGGCCTCGGGGCCAGCCGGCAGAAGTGGAGCTACCTGCCGAACGCGCACACCGACTACATCTTCGCGATCATCGGCGAGGAGCTGGGGCTGCTGGGCACCCTGTTCGTCGTGCTGCTCTTCGCCGTCCTCGGCTACGCCGGCATCCGGGTCGCGCAGCGGACGAAGGACCCGTTCGTCCGCCTGGCCTCGGCCGGCATCACCGCCTGGCTGCTCGCGCAGGCACTGCTCAACATGGGCGCGGTGACCAAGCTGGTCCCGGTGACCGGCATCCCCCTCCCGCTGGTCAGCTTCGGCGGCTCGTCGCTCGCGGTGTCGATGCTCGCCATCGGCATGCTCGCGTCGTTCGCGCGCGCCGAGCCGGCCGCCGCCGCGGCCCTCCGCGCCCGGGAAGCGGGTCCGGTCCGCCGCGTGTCGCGCCGGATGTCGGCGTACTACGGCTTCGGACCCGGACCGCGCCGTCGAGCGGCCCGCCGCCGGCCGACGCGGGCGGCCGCGGGACGGTGAACGTCGTCCTCGCCGGTGGCGGCACGGCCGGGCACGTCGAGCCCGCACTGGCCCTGGCCGAGGAGCTGCAGGCCCGCGACAGCGGTATCGCGGTCAGCTTTCTCGGGACGGCGGAGGGCCTCGAGTCGAGACTCGTCCCGGCCCGCGGCTTCGCGCTCGACCTCGTCCCCCGCGTGCCCCTGCCGCGACATCCGACCGTCGCGCTGCTGGCACTGCCCGCGCGTGTCCGGCGGGCCGTCCGCACCGCCCGGGCGGCCCTCGACGCCCGCGACGCGGACGTCGTGGTCGGCTTCGGGGGCTATGTCGCCCTGCCGGCCTACCTGGCTGCGCGCCGGCGTACGCCGGTCGTCGTCCACGAGGCGAACGCCCGGCCGGGTCTGGCCAACCGGGTCGGCGCCCGGTTCGCGCGCGCCGTCGCGGTGAGCTACCCCGGCACGCCGCTGCGCGGCGCGGTGCTGACCGGGATCCCGCTGCGGCGCGCGATCGCCGGACTCGACCGCGCCGCACTGCGGACGGAGGCCCGGCTCGGGTACGGCCTCGATGCGGACACCCCCACGCTGCTGGTCTTCGGCGGGTCCCAGGGTGCGCGCCGGATCAACGAGGCCATGGTCGCCGTCGCCGGCGATCTCGCCGCCGCCGGCGTGCAGGTGCTCCACGCGACCGGCGCGGCCAACGTCGACCTGGTCCGCATGGAGCTGGGCATCGTCGGGCTCACGGGCGACGCGCCGCCGTACGTCGTCCGCGACTACGTCGACCGCATGGACCTCGCGTATGCCGCCGCGGACCTCGCACTGTGCCGGGCCGGCGCGATGACCTGTGCCGAGCTCGCCGCCGTCGGCTTGCCCGCGGTCTACGTCCCGCTCCCGCACGGCAACGGCGAGCAGCGGCTCAACGCCGCGCCGGTGGTCGCCGCGGGCGGCGGTGTGCTGGTCGACGACGCCGAGCTCGACGCGGACTGGCTGCGCGGGCAGGTCCTCCCGCTGCTCGCCGGCGGTCGCCTCGACGAGATGTCCCGCGCCGCGGCGTCCTGCGGCCATCCTGGGGCGGCTGCGGCGTTGGCGGACCTGGTCGTTGCGGCCGCGGGGGGGACATCGTGACCGCGCTGCCGTACGACCGGCTGCACCTGGTCGGCATCGGCGGCGCGGGGATGAGCGGCATCGCCCGGCTGCTGCTGGCCCGGGGGGTCAGCGTCTCGGGCAGCGATGCGAAGGACTCGCGGGGCCTGGCCGCGCTCGTCGCGTTGGGCGCGCGGATCCGCGTCGGGCACAGCGCCGCTCAGGTGGGAGACGCGCAGGCGGTCGTCATCTCGTCGGCCATCCGTGCGGACAACCCCGAGGTGGCCGAGGCGCAGCGGCTCGGCATCCCGGTGCTGCGCCGCGCGACGGTGCTCGCCGAGCTCATGAAGGGCAGCCGTTCGGTGGCCGTCGCGGGCACGCACGGCAAGACGACGACGACGTCGATGCTGACGGTGGCGCTCCAGCGGTGCGGGGTGGACCCGTCGTTCGCGATCGGCGGGGATCTCAACGAAGCGGGATCCAACGCGCACCACGGCACCGGTGACGTCTTCGTCGCCGAGGCCGACGAGAGCGACGAGTCCTTCCTGGAGTACCGGCCGTTCGTCGCCGTCGTGACGAATGTCGAGGCCGACCACCTCGACCACTACGCCGACGAGGCCGCGGTGCACCGGGCGTTCAGCGCGTTCCTCGGCAACGTCGACCCGGCCGGAGTGACCGTCGTCTGCGCGGACGACGCCGGGGCGATGGCCGCGGCCTCGGCGTCGGCGGCACGCGTGCGTACCTACGGCACCGGCCCGGGCGCGGACCTACGGGTCGACGACGTCGTCCTGCACGGGACGCGCAGCACCTCGACGGTCTACTACCTCGGGCAACGCCTCGGAGCGCTCGAGCTCAGCGTCCCGGGAGCGCACAACGCGCTCAACGCCGCGGCGGCGCTGGTCACCGGGCTGGAGCTCGGCCTGCCGGTCGAGGCGCTGAAGTTCGGGCTGACGGCGTACACCGGCGCGCGGCGACGTTTCGAGCCGCGGGGCGCCTGGAGCGGCGTGCGGGTCTACGACGACTACGCCCACCACCCGACCGAGCTGGTCGCAACGCTGCAGGCCGCGCGCGAGGTGGCCGCCGGCGGCCGGCTGGTCGTGGCCTTCCAGCCGCACCGCTACTCGCGCACCGCCGCGTTCGCCGCCGAGCTGGGTGCCGCGCTCGGGCTGGCCGACGCGGTCGTCGTCATGGAGGTGTACGCGGCCGGGGAGGACCCGGTGCCCGGCATCAGCGGCCGGACCGTGGCGGCGGCCGTGCCGCTGCCCGCCGGACACGTGGTCTTCGAGCCGTCGTGGGTCGCCGTGCCGGGCCGGCTCGCGGCGTTCGCCGAACCCGGAGACCTGATCCTCACGCTCGGCGCCGGCGACGTGACGCAGCTGGCGCCGGAGGTGCTCGCTGCCCTCGCCGAGGTCCCCACGTGACGACCGACTACGTGCCGGACAGCTGGCTCCCGCCCTGCGACGAGCCGGCGGTGCAGGAGGTCGCGGCCAAGCTGGTCGCCGCCGGTGTCGGCGTGGCCGAGGACCAGCCTCTCGGGCCGTGGACGACCCTGGGCGTCGGTGGCAGTGCCCGCCATTACGTCGAGCCGGCCTCGCCGGCGGAACTGACCGCCGTCCTGTCCGCTCTCGCCGAGACAACAGCGGAGGCGGTCCCGCTGCTGGTCCTCGGCCGCGGGAGCAACCTGCTGGTCGGCGAAGGTGGCTGGCCGTCGCTCGCACTGCGCCTCGGCGCCGGTTTCAAGTGGCAGCGCCGCGACGGCGCGACTGTGGCCGCCGGTGGCGGGCTTGCCCTGCCCGCGCTGGCGGCCTGGCTCGCGACGGCGGGTCTCGGCGGCCTGGAGTTCGCGGCCGGCATCCCGGCCAGCGTCGGCGGCGCGGTGCGGATGAACGCGGGCGCGCACGGCGGGCAGACCGGTGACCGGCTGCTCGACGTCGAGGTCGCGTCACCGTCCTCGCCCGAAGCGCGCGTCGTCCCGGCCGGCGACCTCGACCTCGGCTACCGCAGCAGCACGATCCCGGAGCGCGGCGTCGTCGTCAGTGCGCGATGGCTGCTCAGCGAGGACGACCCGGCGGTGATCCGCGCCCGGCTCGACGAGCTTCGTGCCTGGCGGCGCGCCACCCAGCCGTTGCGGCAGCGCAACTGCGGCTCGGTGTTCACCAACCCGAGCGGCGAGTCGGCCGGGCGGCTCGTGGACCGCGCCGGGCTCAAGGGGCTGCGGTCCGGCGGCGCGCGGGTGAGCGAGAAGCACGCCAACTTCGTCGTCGTCGAACCCGGCACCCGGCCCGCGGACGTGCGGGCACTCATCGCGACGGTACGGCGCGCGGTCGTCGAGGCCGGGGGCCCGCTCCTCGTCCCCGAGGTGCGCCTGGTCGGCGCCTTCGCGGCGGCGTCATGACCGCGAAGAAGGCGACGTTCACCGATCGCCGTCGCAGCGAGCTGCGCCGTCGGCGCCTGCACCGGTTCGGTCTCTTCCTCGTCATCGCCGTGCCGGTCGGGATGGGCGCATGGGTGGTTCGTTCACCGCTGCTCGACGTGGACCACCTGCGGGTGCAGGGGACCGGCCGGGTGTCGCCCGCGCAGGTGCTGGCCGCCGCGCAGGTGCACCGCGGGCAGCCGATGGTCGACGTCGACGTCGCGGACATCCGGCGCCGCGTGCTCGCCTTGGCACCGGTGCGCGAGGTGTACGTCGACCGCGTGTGGCCGTCGCGAGTCGTGATCACGATCGTCGAGCGCAAGCCGCTGCTCGCCGTACGACGGGCGGCCGGGGGAGTCGTGCTCTACGACATCGACGGCGTCTCCATCGCGACGCAGCCCGTCGCGCCGAAGGGCGTCGCCGTCGTCAGCGTCGCGTCGACAAGCGACCCGGGTCACGACCTCGTCGCGTCCGTCGTGCAGGTGGTCACGTCGCTCCCGGTGGCGTTGCGCGACAGGGTCGCCGCAGTACGCATCTCGACGGGACTCGACCTCGAGCTGACTCTCAACGAAGGCGTCACCGTCGCCTGGGGAGCGGCGACCGACAACCCGCAGAAGGCGCGCGTCCTCGTCGCGGTGCTGAAGCCCGGAGTGCGGCATGTGGACGTGCGGTCGCCGAGCAGTCCAGCGGTGCGCTCGTAGCCGTTCGCGGCGAGCCGCACTTGACGGTGCAAACCGGGCTGCTCTACCTTCTGCCCCACGAACTCAGGTTGACATAACTATAACCGTGTAGTTGACGGTTACAGTTGGTCGAGCGGAGTTCCGTCAGCCGTCATCCGGTGGCGCCTTCCCCGCTCCACCGGGTGACGTCTGACGGCACCCTTCCCCGTAGTCGGACACGAGAGGCACTCACGCCGTGGCAGCACCCCAGAACTACCTCGCGGTCATCAAGGTCGTCGGCATCGGCGGTGGTGGCGTCAACGCCGTCAACCGGATGATCGAGGTCGGTCTCAAGGGCGTGGAGTTCATCGCCGTGAACACCGACGCGCAGGCACTCCTCATGAGTGACGCCGACGTCAAGCTCGACATCGGCCGGGAGCTCACGCGCGGGCTCGGCGCGGGCGCCGACCCCGAGGTCGGCCGCCAGGCGGCGGAGGACCACCGCGAGGAGATCGAGGAGGTGCTCAAGGGCGCCGACATGGTCTTCGTCACCGCGGGTGAGGGCGGCGGCACCGGCACCGGTGGCGCTCCGGTCATCGCGAACGTCGCGAAGAAGCTGGGCGCGCTCACCATCGGCGTGGTCACCCGGCCGTTCGCCTTCGAAGGACGGCGCCGGGCGACGCAGGCGGAGACCGGCATCGAGGCGCTGCGCGACGAGGTGGACACCCTCATCGTCATCCCGAACGACCGGCTGCTGCAGATCTCCAACAAGCAGGTCAGCGTCCTCGAGGCGTTCCGCGAGGCGGACCAGGTGCTGCTCTCCGGTGTGCAGGGCATCACCGACCTGATCACGACGCCCGGTCTGATCAACCTCGACTTCGCAGACGTGAAGGCGATCATGTCCGGCGCGGGCTCCGCCCTCATGGGCATCGGCCGCGCGCACGGGGACGACCGCGCGGCGGCGGCGGCCGAGATGGCCATCTCCTCGCCGCTGCTCGAGGCCTCCATCGAGGGCGCGCACGGCGTCCTGCTCAACATCTCGGGCGGCAGCGACCTCGGCCTGTTCGAGATCCACGAGGCCGCGGACCTGATCAGCGCGGCGGCTCACCCGGACGCGAACATCATCTTCGGTGCGGTCATCGACGACGCGCTCGGCGACGAGGTACGCATCACCGTCATCGCCGCCGGCTTCGACGGCGGGTTGCCGCGCGCCGCGGCGGCGCCGGTCGTCACGCGCCGGCCGACCGCCATCGCGGTCGAGCCGGACCCGGTCGAGGACGAGGACGAGGACGTCGCCGCGCTGGACGACGACGACGACCCGATCTCGGTCTTCGCGACGCCGCGGGCGCCCGAGCCGGAGCCGGTACGGGTCCGCCGGGCCGAGCGCACGCCCCGTCGTACGGTCGTCTTCGAGGACACCGACGACGACGACCTGGACGTGCCCGACTTCCTGAAGTAGAACGCTCGCGTGCCGCCCGCCCCCGAGCTCGACCTCCGTCGGCTCGGGGGCGGTGTCGTCTCCGCCTTCACCTCACGCCACGGCGGTGTCAGCGACCCGCCGTACGACTCGTACAACCTGGCGAGCCACGTCGGCGACGACCCTGCGGGGATCTCGGAGAACCGTCGGCGTCTGGCCGAAGCGACGGGCGCGCGTCTGGTCTGGGCCGAGCAGGTGCATGGCGCGGGCATCGCGGTGGCCGAGGGCGCCGCGGAGACCTACCCCGGCGTCGACGCGCTCGTGACGACGCAGCGCGGCGTCGCCCTCTGCATCCAGGTCGCGGACTGCCTGCCGGTCCTGCTGGCCGACCCGGGCGCCGGGGTGGTCGGGGCAGCGCACGCCGGCCGCAAGGGGCTGCTGGCCGGGGTGCTCTACAACACGCTGCTCGCGATGAGCGTGCACGGCGCGGACCCGGGCCGGATGACCGCCCTCGTGGGACCGGCCATCGGCGCCTGCTGCTACGAGCTGCCGGCCGAGATGGTCGACGAGCTGGCCGCCGACCTGCCGGCTGCGCGGGGCACGACCCGTGCCGGGACGCCGTCGATGGACCTGCGCGCCGGCGCGACTGCGCTCCTGACCGATGCCGGGATCGGCACCGTGACCCACGTCGGTGGCTGCACCGCCGAGGACCCGTCGCTGTTCTCCTTCCGCCGCGACGGGGTCACCGGCCGCCAGGCCGGCCTCATCTGGCTGGAAGCGTGAGGGACGCGCGCCTCGACGAGCTGGCGGAGAACCTGGCCGCCGTCCGCGCGGAGATCCCCGACGGGGTCGGGCTGGTCGCGGTCAGCAAGACCTGGCCGGCTGCCGACGTGCTGCGGCTCGCCTCGCTCGGCGTCACCGACTTCGGTGAGAGCTACGCGCAGGAGGCCGTGCCGAAGGCAGCGCAGGTGGCCGAGGCCGGCGTCGCCGTGCGGTGGCACCACGTCGGCCAGATCCAGCGCAACAAGGCTCGGCAGATCGCCGGGTATGCCGACGTGGTCCAGTCGATCGACCGCCTCGACGTGTGCACTGCCGTCGCCCGAGCCGCGCGGCGCGCGGGCCGGGTGCTGGACGCGCTGATCCAGGTGCGCTTCGACACGGACCGGGGCCGCGGCGGCTGCGGTCCGGGCGAGGTCGAAGGGCTCGCCGAGTGCGTCGACGACAGCGTCGGGCTCACGCTGCGCGGCCTGATGACCGTGGCGCCGCCGGGCGTCGATCCGGCGCCGGTGTTCCGCGAGCTCGCGGCGCTGGGGGCGAGCCTGGTCGCCGAGGAGTACCTGGCGCGGCCATGGCTGTCGATGGGCATGTCCGGCGACCTCGCCGCCGCGATCCGGGAGGGGGCGACCCACGTGCGTGTCGGGACTGCCTTGTTCGGCAGCAGGACCCCGCCTTCCGGCTAGGATTCGCACATCCGCAGTCCTGGGGTCTAGACCGGAGAGGAGCGCCATGGCCGGCGTCTTTCGCAAGACCATGGTGTACCTCGGGCTCATGGAGCCCGGCGAGGAGGAGTACGACGGCGAGTTCCTCCCCGACGAGGAGCCCGAGCCCGCCGGCGTGCGCCCACTCGGCAGCGCGGAGTCGCGTGTGCGGCGCTACCCCGACGCGGTGCCCCAGCGCGGCACGCTCGCACTGGACCCCGAGGTCCGCTTCCGCCGCGAGGAGGAGCCGGCCTTCACCGCCCCCGAGCCGGCCGCGCCGGCGTACCGGATCACGACGCTGTGCCCGACGAAGTACAACGACGCGCGGGAGATCGGCGAGCAGTTCCGCCTCGGTGTGCCGGTCATCATGAACGTCACCGACATGGAGGAGCGCGACGCCAAGCGGCTCGTCGACTTCGCCGCCGGGCTGACCTTCGGCCTGCACGGTCGTCTCGACAAGGTGACCAACAAGGTCTTCCTGCTCTCTCCGAGCAACATCGAGGTCTCCGACGCCGAGATGGCGCGCATCCGCGAGGGTGGCTTCTTCAACCAGTCCTAGGTTCGCCTGGGCACATCGAGGAGCCCCGACCCCGTGCCTTCCGTGCTCGCCGAAGTGCTGATCTGGATCCTGCAGGTGTTCCTGCTGATCCTGTTGGTGCGCGTCATCATGAGCTGGGTGTTCCAGCTGTCGCAGTACCGCGCGACCGGGGCGGTCGCCGCGATGCTCGAGGTCGTCTACACCGTCACCGACCCGCCGCTGAAGCTGCTGGCACGGGTGCTCCCGCCGTTGCGGATCGGCAACGCGAGTCTGGACGTCGGCACACTGATCCTGTTCCTCGGCGGCTACGCGCTCGTCTCGGTGCTGGCGCAGTACCGGTGACTCCGGAGGAGGTTCGCCTCAAGGAGTTCCACCAGCGGCTCCGGGGCTACGACGAGGACGAGGTCGACGCCTTCCTCGACGAGGTGGAGCACGAGCTCGGCCGACTCATCGCCGACAACGCGAACCTGCGCGAACGCCTCGCCCACGGCGGAGGGGGTGGCGGCACGCCGACCGTGACGAACATCGCAGCCTCCTCGGAGACCGAGGAGATGCTGCGACGCACTCTGCTGCTCGCGCAGCAGAGCGCCGACGAGACGGTAGCCACGGCGAGGGCGGAGGCCGCGCGGCTGATCGAGGAGGCGCGGGCCACGGCGCAGCACGTCGTGGGCGATCTCGAGCAGCGCAAGCAGGCTCTCGAGCAGCAGGTCGAGGCGTTGCGCATGTTCGAGCGCGAGTACCGGGCCCGGCTGCGGGCCTATCTCGAGGCGCAGCTGCGCGACCTCGACCCCGCTGCGGCTGCGCCCACGCCGCCCCCGCCTCCGCAGGCGCCGGCGCGACCGGCGACGCCGCCCGGTGCGCCGCCACTCGGTTACCCGCCGCTCGCGCCCCCTACATCAGGGCGGGCCTGAATGCCACTTCGAAATCAAGCGCTCGACCTCTGTAGGATGCACCGCGTCTCAAACCGAACCCGGTGCCGCAACTAAGGGGCTCTCTTGATCGTCCTGTCTGGGCTACTCGTCGTCGTCTCCATCGTCCTGCTCGGTGTCGGGCTGGCGGTGAAGAGCAACCTGTACGCCATCTATGGCTCGATCGGTGTCAGCCTGCTCGCCGGTCTGTTCCTCATCGTCGGCGCGCTCCAGCGGCGTGGTGACGCGCCGGCTGCCGCCGCCTCCTCGGCGGTGCCGGACGAGCCGCTCGAGACCAGCGCGGTCACGCCGGTCCGCGGCTCGAGCCGTCGTGCCGCCGAGACCGTCGTGGCGGACGTCCCCGAGGATGTCGCCGAGGCGGCGCCCGTGGTCGCCGCAGCCGCCCCCTCGGGCAGTGACCGCGTCGCGGTCGTCCCGGGCCGGCCGCGCTACCACGTCGCGTCCTGCCGGTTCCTGGCCGGCCGTGACGACGTGACGACGGTGACCCGCGAGGCGGCGCTCTCCGACGGCTACAGCGCCTGCGGAGTCTGCCGCCCGGACGACGCCGAGGCGGCCGCTGCGACCGAGCGGCTGGCCACCACGGCCGCCCGCCGGCCCGCGAAGGCGGCACCGGCCCGCAAGGCCGCCGCGAAGGCGGCACCGGCCCGCAAGCCGGCGGCGAAGAAGGCGAGCCAGTCCGACGTCCGCGCCGCGGCTGCCGCGGCAGCGCGCAAGGCGGCCAGCAAGGCGGCCAAGCCCGCGGCGAAGAAGCCGGCCAAGAAGGCCGCCGCGAAGCCGGCGGCGAAGAAGGCCCCGGCCAAGAAGCCGGCCAAGAAGGCGACCCGCTAGACCCCAGCTCCACAACGAAGAAGGCCCCGCCGGACGGCGGGGCCTTCTTCGTGCAGCAGGTCTAGCGGTTGCGGAACGGGTCCCGCGCGGGCGGCATCGGCATCTCGAGCCGGCACCCGTCGGCGGAGAGGCCGGCCAGGCGGAGCACCTTGTCGAGGATGGTCGAGGTGCTCTCGCCGGCGTCGAGGCCGAACGTGGTGACCATCGCGCGGTAGACGGTGGCGTAGTGGCGGACCGGCGTGTCGTAGCTCCAGTCCACGGAGCCGAGGTGCACGGCCTGCCCGTGCGTGCCGTTGGGGCCGTCCCACGGACCGCTCCAGACCTGGATACCGGCCGGACCGGCGGAGAAGCGGCCGCCCCGCGTCACGTCGTACGCGGTCGCCGTCTGCAGGAGGTCACGCGCCTCCTTCTCGGCCAGCACGAGCGCAGGACGGACCTGGCTCAGCAGGGCGGGCTTGGCCACAGCAGTGTCCGTCAGCCGCAGCCGTGGAGCGGCTGGGGGTGCGGCAGCAGGTTCGTCACGGTGCGGGACGAAGTCGCCGGACATCTTTCCTCTACCTCCTGGGCGTCCCCACAGCGGGTTCGTGCTCTAGGGATCGGCATTTCGGGAAGCCGGTCTTGAACGCGCCGAGAATGGGTTATGGGGAAACTTACTGAGATGTACGGATTCATGCCCCCGCCTGCCGGAGCCACCACTGTAGCCCCAGGGTGACATCCCGACGAGGGGCCAGATCGGCCGGTGGCGTGCCCTCGTCGAACCGGACCGCCAGCACCTCGTCCGCCACGCGCCCGGCGTGCTCCCGCATGGCCTCGGCCAGCTCCCCGTCGGCCTGCCACCAGAGCTCCACGCGGTCGACGACGTCCAGGCCGGCCGCCTTGCGGGACTCCTGGAGCGCCCGGACCGCGTCCCTCGCCAGCCCCGCGCGCCGCAGCTCGGGCGTGATCGCGGTGTCCAGGGCGAGCGTGAGCCCGCTCTGGCTGGCCACGACCCAGCCCTCGCGCGGCGTCTCCGTGCGGACGTACATCTCCGGCGCGAGCGCGGCGGTCTCGCCGTCGACGCTGACCGTGTGGTCCGTGGCCGGCCCCCACGCGGCGATCTGCTCGGCCACGGCGGCGGTCTTCGGCCCGAACCGGCGTCCGAGCTCGCGGAAGTTGGCCTTGAAGGTCACCTCCACCAGGCCGGCCTCGTCGGTGAGCGGCTCGATGCGCTCGACGTTGAGCTCGTCGCGGACGACCGCGAGCAGCTCGTCGCCCAGGCTCTGGTGCACGGTCGAGGTGATCATCACCCGGCTCAGCGGCTGACGGGTCCGGACCCCGCTCCCGGCGCGCGCCTCGCGGCCGAGCTCGACGAGTCGGCGGGCCTGCGCCATGCGCGCGCGCAGCTCGGCGTCGACCTGGGTCCGGTCGGCGGCCGGGAACGCGCTCAGGTGCACGGAGTCCGGCGCGGCGGCGTTCACGCTGACCACGAGGTGCTGCCACACCTCGTCCGTGAGGAACGGCACGAAGGGGGCCAGCAGCCCGGTCAGCGCCACGAGGGCCTCGTGCAGCGTGGCGAACGCGGCCGAGGAGTCGGGCGTCGCCGCGCCTTTCCAGAACCGCCTCCGGCAGCGGCGGACGTACCAGTTCGACAGGTCGTCGATGAACTCCGTGAGCCGCCGGCCCGCGCGCGTCGGGTCGAAGTCCTCGAGCGCGGCGTCCACCTCCGCCACCGTGTCGTGCAGCTCCGCGAGCAGCCAGCGGTCCATCACCGGGCGCTCGTCGGGCGCGGCGAGCGCTGGACTCCAGTTCCCCGTGGCGGCGTACAGGGTGAAGAAGCTGACGGTGTTCCAGTACGTGAGCAGCACCTTGCGGACGACCTCGTCCAGCGCCTCGCCGAAGACGCGCCGGTTGGCCCATGGGTTGCCGACGCACAGGAGCAGCCAGCGCAGCGGATCCGCGCCGTACTGCTCGAACAGCGCGTGCGGGTCGAGGACGTTGCCGAGGTGCTTGCTCATCTTCCGGCCGTCCTTGTCCACG
>CAZYXZ010000031.1:0-34198 GCA_964651395.1 uncultured Frankiaceae bacterium | reverse complement strand
GTCGTGCGTGTGCAGGACGGCGTTCGTGACCAGCTCCGTGACCACCGAGCTGGCCGTGTCGACGAGGTCGTCGAGGCCCCACTGCAAGCAGAACGCGACGGTGAAGTGCCGGGCCCGGGTCGCGGCGAACTCCTCCGGCCCCAGCAGCATGTCGCGGCTCTGCTGCAGCGCTGACTTTCCGTCCACGCCGGCCTGTCTGCCCGGTCAGGTCGAGTGACACACCATCACGGCGAGGACAGTCCCACCCAGCGGGGTGGCGTCCACCCGCCGAAGACCCGCTCGAGCTCCTCCGCGACGGCGATCGTGACGTGGTCGTTGCCGTGCACCGCGACCACCTGGACGCCGAGCGGCTTGCCCGCGCGGTCGAGCCCGAGCGGCACCTGGGTCGCCGGCACCTCGAGCACGTTGAGGATGCCCGTGTAGCTCCACTGGAACGGCAGCACCAGCGCCCGCCCGTGCCGCGGCGCGGTCACCGGGAACGACGGGAACAGCAGTACGCCGTCCGGTCCGATCAGGTCGACCAGCTCCTGCCTCAGCGCGCGGCCGCGCTCGACCATCGACCGCACCCGGCCGGGCAGCCGCTCCGCGGCCTGCTCCAGCAGCGCGAGGCTTGCGGCAGGGACCGTGTGGGGGGACCGCGTGGCCAGGTTGCGGACCAGGTCTCGGTTGCGCGGGGCGACGCCGTCGCCGAGCAGCACGCGGAACGGCGTCATGCGCGCCTCGGACATCAGCGCGGCCCAGATCTCGAAGGAACGGCGCAGCGCGGGCAGCCTCGTCGTCGGGACCAGCGTCGCGCCGCGGTCGCCGAGTGCCGCGACGACCTGCCGCTGCGCGCGCAGCAGCTCGGGGCTCACCTTGTTCATGCCGTTGCCCTCGATGCTGAGGACGCGCAGCGCGGCGATGTCGACCGTCGCGGGGTCGCCCAGCGGCATGGCGAAGGTGCCGGCGTCCTTCCCGTCCGGCCCCGCCATCAGCCGGAGCAGGGGCATGAGGTCCTCGGCGCGACGGGTGATCGGGCCCGTGCACTGGAAACGCAGCGCGGCGTTCTCCGGCAGCGGGTACTGCCCGGTGTTGGGCACCAGCCCACCGGTGCACTTGTGGCCGAAGACGCCGTTGAAGAACGCCGGCAGCCGGATCGAGCCGCCGATGTCGGAGCCGACGCCGAACGGTGACCCGCCGGCGCCGATGATCGCGCCCTCGCCGCCCGAGCTGCCGCCGACGGTGCAGCGCAGGTCGTAGGGGTTGTTGGAGCGGCCGTAGACCGGGTTGTTGCTCTCGATCCACATCGCGAGCTCGGAGGTGTTGCTCACCCCGAGCGGGATCGCGCCGGCCGCGCGCAGCCTGGCGACGGTGGTGGCATCGGTCTCCGCGACCATGTCGCGCCGGGCCAGCAGTCCGGCGGTGTTCGGCATCCCGGCGAGCTGGAAGGTCTCCTTCACCGTGCAGGGGACGCCGTGGAACGGCGGCAGCGTCGACGGGTCGTCGGTGGCGGCTACGAGCGCGTCGGCGGCGTCCGCCTCGGACCGCGCGTCGGCGTACCGCTCGGCGACGACCGCGTTGAGCAGCGGGTTGACCCGTTCGATCTGCGCGATATGGGCGTCGACGAGCGCGCGGGACGTGATCTCGCCGAGCCGGACACGGCGGGACAGTTCGGTCGCCGACACCGTCAGTTCGTCACGCGCCGTGGTCGCCATGACTCGCACAGTAGTTCTTACGCGATTTCGCCTCCTAACCCGTTGTGACTAGGTCGAAAATGGCCCGTACCGACACCCCAATTCCGTCGTTGAGACCGGTGACGGAGAACATCGAACGGGGAGTGCAACGTGCTGGTTGGCCGCAGGGAGCGCCGCGCCGCGGAGGCGTTCGCGGTCGCGCTCGAGTCCGGCGCCGGCGCCGACCCGCTCGTCCGCCTCGCCACCCGGCTCAGCGCCGTGCCGCTGCGCAGCGCGAGCCAGCTCTCCGGCGCCGCCGGCACCCCGCTCTTCGCCGCCGGTCTCGGCGGCGCCGCGGCGACCCTTCCGGCCGCCGCCCCGCTCGCTGCTCCCGCGGTCGCTCCAGCGATCTCCTCGGTGCTTCCGGCCTGGGCGGCAGGACCTGTCGTCCAGGCCGTGACCGGGGTGCTCGCCGTCGCCGTCGCGGTGACCGGCGCGGGCATCGGCGCGAGCCGGTCCCTGCCCGGCGACCCGCTGTACGGGATCAAGCGCGCCGTCGAGCGACTCCAGACCGAGCTCGCGGACACCCCGGTCGACGAGGGCGTGCTGTCGCTGGACCACGTGGAGACCCGCGTCGACGAGCTGCTCGGCATGCTCACGGACAACGGTGCCGGATCCCTCGACGTGGACCAGGTGCGCGCCACGCTCCGGGCCCTTGACGCGGAGCTGCGCCGCGGGACCGCGCTGCTGCTGGACGCCGCGCGAACCGGCGCCACACACGCCGCACAGGACCTCATCGAGTTCACCGACGCGCAGGTCGCCCGGCTCAACGCGCTGCTGCCGGCGCTGCCGCTGCTGCTGCGCGTCGACGTCGCCCACACGCTCCAGCTGCTCGAGGCGGCCAAGGCCGCGGCGATCCCCGTGTCGGGCAACCCGGTCCCGGGCGTGCCGGTCACGCCGCCGGTCGCACCGCCGAGCGGCGCCCCGGCCACCACGAAGCCGGCCAGCCCCGGCCCGGCTCCCAGCGGTAGCGCGTCCCCCACGCGCCCCGCCAGCCCCGCACCCACGGGCACCTCCGGTGCCTCGTCGGCCAGCCCGGCCCCCTCGCTCCCGGTGCCCCTGCCGACCCCACTCCTCGGCGGCTGAGCCACCGGATGGGCGCGACACGGGTGAACCCGTGCGGGCGTGGGAACGAAAGTCAGCCGTGCGGTGTTAGTAGCATGCTCGCTCCTTCAGTTAATGATCTTCGTTGGTGAGGACACACGCGGTGACGCAGGACTACGACGTACGCAAGCCCACCTCGATCGAGGCCGAGGACAGCCTCGACGAGCTCATCACGCGCAAGCCCGAGCAGCCGGTCGGCGTCGCCGAGGACGAGGACGACCTCGCCTTCGAGATGGAGCTGGCCGGATCCGAAGAGGTCGCGGACGAGCTCTCCATCAAGCCGGTGCCGAAGCAGGAGAATGAGTTCACCTGCAGCCGCTGCTTCCTCGTGAAGCACAAGAGCCAGCTGGCCAACGCCCGCAAGAAGGAATGCAAGGACTGCGCTTAGAACACCGGGATGATGTCCTCGGGCCCGATATCCCCTACGTCGACGCCGTCGAGGTCGAGCTCGGGAATGGCCGGGAAGTCGACGCCCCACCGCTCGACGATCGCCCGCACCTTCGCGATGGCGGTCTTCCAGTTCTCCGCCTGCTCGTCGTAGGAGAGCACTCCCAGCCCGGCGTCACGGGCGTGGTCGATGAGCACCTGGTGGTTGGCGAGGAAGTAGTCCGGCAGGTCCCAGAACTGGTTGGGCGGCTCCCACAGCACCATCGACAGGAATACGAAGCCGGCGCGCAGCTGGCGCGTGATGATGTCCTTCTGCTCCTGCGTGAGCGTCGGCACGTTGTTCTCGAGCAGCACCATGCAGATCTGCAGGTGGCGTGACTCGTCGCGGCCGATCCGGGTGAAGACCTCCTGGAACACGGGGTTCTTCGCGCCGCTGGCCATCATGCGGAACAGCGTCGACGAGGCGACCTCGCCCATCATGAAGCTCGTGAACAGCACGCCCATCGGGTACTTGCCGAGCGAGCTGTTGTAGCCGTTCCAGTAGCGCCCGCCGTTGTGGTAGAGCCACGCGATGTTGTTGTGCGCGGCGCGTTCGAGGTCGTCGGCCGGCTCGAAGTCGAGCGGCCCGCCCGGCCAGAGCTTCGTGATCGCGCGCTGGCAGCACTCCTCGTGGTTCATCTCGTCGCGCGTGATCGAGAAGAAGCACTTACGGACCGGGTCCTCCTCGTGCATCTCGAACGCGTGGATGGTCGCGCGCGCGAAGACGGCCGGGCCGGAGGCGTCGAAGTTGGCGAGCAACGCCCACCAATACATCATCCCGAGCCGCTGCTCCCGGGTGTACGCCGACGGGTCGAGGGCGTCCCACGGCAGGTCGCTCGGGTTCCACAGGGCGACCTTGCTCTTCTCGTAGAGGTCCACGAGCCGCGGCGTGTCGATCCGCCACTCCATCGGGTAGATGTTCGGCTGCGGGATCGCGGGGGCCGGAACGAACCCCCCAGGCGGGACGACAAGCTCTCTCAAGACGATTCCACCAGCTTCCAGGTTGTTACAGCCTGCTTCCGTGCTGTCGTGGCACCGTAACACCTCGAATCTAGAGGAGGGTGCGCAGCTTCTTGCGGTCGAGCTTGAGGACCGGGGTGAGCGGGAGCGCCTCGACGACCCGGACGTCGCGGGGGTACTTGTACCCGCCCAGCCGCTCCTTCGCCCAGGCCACGATCTCCTCCGGCGTGAGGGTGGACTCCGGCTGCAGCGTCACGAACGCGACCACCTCCTCGCCGTGCATCTCGTCGGGCTTGCCGACGACGCCGGCCGCGGTGACCTCCGGGTGCTCGGCGAGGGCGTCCTCGACCTCGCGCGGGAAGACGTTGAAGCCGCCGCGGATGATCAGGTCCTTCTTCCGGTCGACGATGAAGACGTAGCCGTCGGCGTCGACGTGGCCGATGTCGCCGGTGTGGAACCAGCCGTCGACGATGGCCGCGGCCGTGGCCTCGGGCGCCTGCCAGTAGCCCTGCATGACGCCGGGCGAGCGGATGCACAACTCGCCGTCCTCGCCGGCCGGCACGTCCACGTTGTCGTCGTCGAGGACGCGGATCTCCAGCCCGCCCAGTGGCTTGCCGGTCGAGCCGAGGCGTCGCTGCCCGGGCGGGTTGACCGAGACGATGCCGCTGGTCTCCGTCGCGCCGTAGCCTTCGAGCACCTCGAGATGGGGCAGCCGGCGCTCGAGCTCGCGGACGTGCTCCATCGGCAGCGGCGCCGCACCGCAGGTCAGGTAACGGATCGAGGAGAGGTCGTAGTCCTCGAGCGGCTGCGCGAGCAGCAGCGGGAACATCGACGGCACGAGCTGGCCGCGCTGGATCGCGTGCTGTGATGCCAGGCCCAGCCAGCCGACCGGGTCGAACCACCGCATGAGGACGGTCTCCGACGGCTCGCGCGCGTGCATCCCGCCGACGGTGAGCAGCAGGCCGAGCGCGTGGGACAGCGGGACCGGTACCAGCGTCTTGCGGATGCCCTCGCGGTAGACCAGCTCGTCGGCCGCGTGGCCGGCGTACCACAGGCTGGCGTGGGTGAGCATGACGCCCTTGGACCGACCGGTCGTCCCGCCGGTGTACATGAGCGCCGAGAGGTCGTCGTCGGCGCGGTCCACGATCGAGCCCGGCTCGCCGGCCTCGAGGTCGGCGAACGACAAGGACGTCTCGTCGCCGCCGCCGTGGACGATGACGTGCTCGAGGGTGGGCACGTCGGCGCTCGCGGCGCGGACGACCGGCAGGAACTCGGGCGTCGTGATGATGGCGCGCGCGCCCGAGTCGGTGAGCACGTGCGCGAGCTCGGCCGCGGGCAGCAGGAAGATGACCGGGGTGATGACCGCGCCCGCGCGCCACAGGGCGACGTAGCTGATCGCGACCTCGGGACAGTTCGCCATCATCACGGCGACGCGATCTCCCGGCTCGATGCCCAGGTCGACGATGGAGCGCGACAGCCGGGAGATGCGCTCGAAGTTCACCGTGCCGGGCGTCCACGTGCCTTCGAAGTGCACGCCGGAGGCGTCCCCGTGCCGCTCGACTGCCGCCTCGGCGAGCTTGGCCAGGTTGTGCTCCCCGAGCGCCACGCCGTGTCCCCTTTCGTCCCTACTTGCCCGGTTCATCATGGACCGTCAGGCTGGAGCGGCGCAGGACCAGCCCCAGCCTCGTCGAAGCGCTGAGATGAGCGCGCCCGTGTCGCGGTGGACGCATCACCGTTAACGAGCGAAAGAGGGGGTCGTCCCATGGCTGTCACTCGTCCGGTGCCGCTGAGTCGCGATGCCGCATTGCACGTCGCGCGCCGGCTCACCCACGGACCGACGCCGGCGCTGGTCGACCACATCCGCCAGGTGGGCATCAAGGCGTTCGTCGAGGAGCAGCTGGACTACGAGAACGTCCCCGACCACACGGTGTCGGCGCTGGCGGAGTCCTTCGTGCTCCACCGGACCCCGGGTGCAGTCAACTTCTTCGAGGCCAACGGCGACCGGGTCATCCAGGAGCTCAAGGGACAGACCGTCTTCCGGCAGATCTGGAGCGAGCGTCAGCTCTACGAGGTGATGGTCGCCTTCTGGGCCAACCACTTCAGCATCCTGGCCACGCACCGGCTTGCCCACAAGTACCGCGTCGCGGACGACCGTGACGTCGCGCGCACGCATGCGCTCGGCACGTTCTCGGACATGCTGCTCGCGTCGGCGAAGAGTCCGGCGATGCTCACCTATCTGGACAACTGGCTCTCCGACGCGACGAACATCAACGAGAACTACGGCCGCGAGATCCTCGAGCTGCACACGGTGGGCGTGCACGGCGGCTACACCGAAGAGGACGTCCGCAACGCGTCGCTCGTCTTCACGGGCTGGTCGATCGACGCCAACTTCGGCACCTTCGCCTACCGGCCGGAGATGCACCACGTCGGTCCGGTGAAGGTCATGGGATGGCGGCACGCCAACACGACACCCGAGGGCGGGCTCGAGGTCGGCACGTCGCTCATCAACTACCTGGCGCGCCACCCCGCCACGGCGCGCTTCCTGGCCGGCAAGCTCTGCCGCCGGTTCGTCTCGGACACGCCGCCGGCCAGCCTCGTCGCGTCCACCGCGCAGGTCTACCTCGCCAACGGCACGGCGATCGCGCCGATGATCCGGCACATCGTCGACAGCTCGGCGTTCCGCAACAGCGGCGGGCTGAAGTACCGGCGACCGCACGAGATGCTGGCCGCGGCAGTGCGCGCCCTCGGGCTGAACTACACCTACACGATCGGGCTCGAGGCGGCGCAGGGTCTCGTGCTCGAGCTCACGCGGATGGGGGAGGAGCCCTTCGGGCACGGACCCCCGGACGGCTACTCCGACGTCGCCGACGACTGGATCGGCACCGCCGGCACGCTCGCTCGCTGGAACAGCCTCCAGTGGCTCGTGCAGGGCCGCATCGGCGGGGTGAGCGGGCTCAACGCGGCGACGCTGGTGGGCTCGCCCGCGCCCACGACCATCGGCCAGCTGGTCGACCGGCTCATGAACCGGCTGCTCCAGCAGCCGATGTCGACGGCGCACCGAGCGGTGCTGATCCGCTACCTGGGCCATCAGGAGAAGGCCTCCGTCGACCAGAACTACATCAACCAGGTCACGCCGCAGCTCGCGGCGCTGATCCTCAGCTCGCCGTACACGCAGTTCCGATGAGGAGCGAGATGAACGAGTCGGTGGCGTACGCGCCGTGCGATTGCCCGGAGGGTGAGGGCCTGACCCGACGTCGCCTGCTCGCCGCGGCGGGCCTGGCCGGCGCCATCGGCGTCACGGGCGCGCGCTTCTCCTTCGCGGCCGCCGGCCCCAAGGGCGACACCCTGGTCTTCGTCTTCCTCCGTGGCGGCATGGACGGGCTCAGTGTCGTGGCGCCGGTCGGCGACCCCGAGTACGCGAAGAAGCGCCCGACGATCGCCGTCCCGAAGAGCGTCGCGATCCCGCTGGACCGGCTGTTCGGCATGCACCCCAACATGGCGCCGCTGAAGAAGGCCTGGGACGCGCGCGACCTCGCGGTCGTCCACGCGACGGGTGAGCCGGACGGGACTCGCTCGCACTTCGAGGCGCAGGACTCGTTCGAGCGCGGCGTGGCCGCGGACTCGGGCATCTACACGGGCTGGATCGACCGCGCGTTCACGTCGCGGCCGTCCGGGCTTCCGCCGTTCCCCAGTGTCGCGATCGGGTCGGCGGTCCCGGTGAGCATGCGTGGCCCGGCGCCGGACTTCGCGGTGCAGCAGGCGAGCGACTTCCGCATCCAGTGCCCGCCGGACGTCGAGAAGCAGTACAACACCGCGCTGGGGACGCTCTACGCGGACGTCGCCGGCAACGTCGGCGACGACGGGCGCCGCACCATCCGCATGATCTCGCTGCTCGCTGCGCGCCGCGGCAAGGTCTACGAGCCGGCCAACGGCGCGGTCTACCCGGCGAACACGTTCGGGCAGCGACTGCAGGAGGTCGCGAGCTTCATCAAGTCCGGGTCCGGCCTCGAGGCGGCGGCGATCGACCTCGACGGGTGGGACCTGCACGCGGCGGCCGGCGGCCCGAGCGGTGGCCTGATGGCGGACATGGTGACGACGCTCGCGGGCGGTCTGGGCGCGTTCTACACGGACCTCGGTTCCGCGATGAACAACATCACGGTGGTGGCGCTGTCGGAGTTCGGCCGTACGCCGGCGGAGAACGGCAGCGCGGGCACCGACCACGGCTACGGCAACTGCATGTTCGTGATGGGCGGCGGCATCCGCGGCGGCAAGGTCTACGCCCGCTGGCCGGGACTCGGCGCCAAGCAGCTCGACGACCGCGGCGACCTGCGCGTGACGATCGACTACCGCGACGTGCTGGCCGACGTGGTCATGAACCGGATGGGCAACAGCCGGGTCGGCGACGTCTTCCCGGGCCACCGCGCGCGCCCGCTCGGCCTCGCCGACAAGCGTTAGGCGAAGGTGAGCTCGGGCTCCAGGCCCTGGCGACCGGAGAGCCAGAGGCCGAGGGCCTCCGCGGTGCCGTGCACTTCCTGGCCGCGTCCGCGGGGCTTGCCGATGTCGCTCGGGACCACGCGGTAGGAGGCCAGCTTCTTGACGCCGAGGACCGACCCCTCGCGCAGGATCGCGCGCCGTGACGCCTCCGGGATGTCGCGGGTGCGTCCGATCCCGCGCAGCAGGTCCTGATGGTGCGTCGCGTTGTCGCCCAGCAGGCCCCATGCCGCGACCCGCGAGACCAGTCCAGGCTCGGCCGCCCAGCGACGGCCACGGACCAGCAGCGTCTCCAGATCGGTGGCGCGCAGCTCCTCGACCGCCTTCTCGTTCGCCGCGCTGATCCGGCCGAAGGAGCGCAGGTAGTAGCCGAGCCCGTCCTCCACGGTGAGCATGTGGGCGAGCAGGTCGCGGGGCGACCAGCCCGCGCAGAGCGTCGGTGCGCTCTCCAGCTCGTCGGGCGTGAGCGAGTCCAGCGTGTCCATCAGCTGGCCTCGCTCGATGCGCAGGTCGTCCTCACCGGGCAGCATGGGCGCCAACCTACCTACTCGACGGGAGAGTGCCAGTGCGCGCGATGGTGCTGCGGGAGGACCGCAAGCTGGAGCTGCGCGAGATCCCGGACGTCGTACCGGCCGAAGGCCAGGTGCGTCTGCGCGTCGCGGCGTGCGGCGTCTGCGGCTCCGACCTGCACCTGAGGCACTCCCTGGCCCTGCCGGCCGGCGAGGTGATGGGGCACGAGTTCAGCGGCACTCTCGATGCGCTGGGTGCCGGCGTGACCGGCTGGTCGGAGGGCGACCGGGTCGCGGTGTTCCCGTTCCCGCCCACTCCGGTGCACGACATGGCCGCCGCTCTCCAGGGCCTCGGCTGCGGCGGCGGCCAGGGCGGCCTCGCGGACGCGGTGTGCGTCGGCACCGACCGGCTGTGGCGCGTACCGGACTCGCTGCCGCTCGAGTACGGCGCGCTGGTCGAGCCGCTCGCGGTGGCGCTGCACGGGCTGACGGTCGCGGAGGTCCGCCCCGAGAACGCGTGCGTCGTCGTCGGCGCGGGACCGATCGGCGTACTGACGTCGCTCGCCCTGCGGGCGCGGGGTGTGGAACGGATCTGCGTCGTCGAGCTCAACGCGTCGCGCCGCGACCGGATGGCGCGGCTCGGCTTCGCGGTGTCCGGCGCGGACGACGTCCACGCGGCGGTGCCGGCAGCCCTCGACGGGCTGCCCGCGCGCGTCTTCGAGTGCGCGGGGCGACCGGCCGCGTCGGCGCTCGCGCTCGAGCTGGTGGCGCCGTCGGGGATCGTGGCGTTGATGGGGATGCACGAGGAGGCGGTGCCGTTGTCGCAGCTGCTCCTGATGCTCAAGGAAGCACAGCTGCGCGCGTCGTTCATCTACCGGCCGGGTGACTTCGACGAGGCGCTCGGACTGCTGGTCGACCGCCGGGTCGACCCGGCCGACCTGGTCAGCCGGCGGGCGCCGTTCACGGAGGCCGACGCCGTCATGGACAGCCTCGAGCGTCCGGACACCGACGACGTGAAGGTGCTGCTGGACGTCGCGGTCTAGCCGCCGGCCCGTCCCGCGAGTCCCACCGGTCCCGCGAGCACGCGAAAACGGACACTTCCGGGCATGGGCGCAGGATTCGCAGTGTCCTGCGGCGTATCAGCAGCACACAACGGCTCCAGCCCAGGTGGGGGGTTGTCCTGACGATGCGCGGCGACGGCGCTGCCCTGCGCCCATCTCGTCGTCAGGTGCTGGCCGGGGCCGGTGTCGCCACGGCGGTCGCGGCCACGGGTGTCGTGTCCGCGGCTCCTTCCTCCTCGGAGCAGCCGTTCGCGGGGTGGCGGGGCCTGGCCCTGGACCACGACCCGGTGCTGCACATCATCCGCCGGCTCACGTACGGCCCGACGACCGCCCTGGTCCAGCACGTGCGCCAGATCGGCATCGACGCGTTCATCGCCGAGCAGCTCCAGCCCGAGCTGATCCCCGACCCCGAGGGCAACCGTGTGGTCGGGGCGTACAGCACGCTGGGCATGCCCAACGTGGTCAACCACACGATCCATGTCGGCAACCCGGGAGGTCCCGCCCTCGAGCTGCAGGCCGCGACAGTGGCCCGCGCGATCTGGAGCGAGCGCCAGCTCTTCGAGCAGATGGTGGAGTTCTGGTCCAACCACTTCAGCATCTTCGGGATGCACGAGCAGGCCGTCTTCCTCAAGACCTCCGACGATCGCGATGTCGTCCGCAAGCACGCGATGGGCAAGTTCGCCGACCTGTTGCTGGCCTCCGCGCAGAGCCCGGCGATGCTCACCTACCTCGACAACTGGATCTCGCGCGCCCCGGATGTCAACGAGAACTACGGCCGCGAGCTGCTCGAGCTGCACACCCTCGGAGTGCGCGGCGGCTACAGCGAGAACGACATCAAGAACGTCGCCAAGGTGCTCAGCGGGTGGACGGTCGACCCGCAGACCTGGGAGTTCGCGTACCGCGCCGACTGGCACGTTCCGGGCGCGGTGAAGGTGCTCGGCTGGCGGCACCCGAACGCCACCCACGACGCCGGTCTCGAGGCGGGCAAGAGCCTCATCGCGTACCTCGCGCGGCACCCCGCGACCGCGCGACGGATCGCGACGAAGCTGGCGACGCACTTCGTCAGCGACCGGCCGCCGCACCGCTTGGTCGCCGAGCTGGCTGCCGTCTACCTGCAGAACGACACGGCGATCACGCCGGTGCTGCGCCACCTGTTCAACAGCCACGCGTTCCGCGCCAGCTCCGGCCAGAAATACCGCCGACCCATGGAGTTCGTGGCCGCGTGCGTGCGCGCGCTCAACCTCGACTTCGAGGGTGGCTCCGACTCGGCCAACCAGATGCTCTGGCGGCTGCGCGTCATGGGTCAGCTGCCGTTCGGCTGGCGCACGCCCGACGGCTTCCCGGACACCGCGGCGCACTGGCTGTCGACCGCGGCCGCGCTGGCGCGCTGGAACTCGGCGGAGGAGATCTCGCGCTGGCCCTACGGCATGCACGACGACCCGAGCAGCTCGGCCGACGCGGCGGCGCTGCCGGCGACGGCCGGTGCGTTCGTCGACCAGGTGACGCAGCGCGTGGTCTTCCAGAAGCTGCCCGCCGGTGACCGCAGCGTCCTGCTGCGCTTCCTCGGCAAGGCGGACAACGCTCCCGTCGACCCGGCGTACGTCCAGGAGCGCACTCCCGCCCTGGCGGCCGTGCTCATCAACTCTCCCTACCTGCAGGTCCGCTGATGGACGACGTCATCGACACTCACGACGACTGCGCCTGCGAGGTCACGACCGGCGAGGTGTCGCGCCGCCGGCTGATCGGCTCGTTCGGTCTGGTCGGGCTGACCGCCGCCGCGGGAGTCGCGTCGGGGACCCAGCTCGCGTTCGCCGACGGCGCCGCCGGCGACACGCTGGTGGTCGTCTTCCTGCGTGGCGGCATGGACTCGCTCTCGGCGGTGGTGCCTTACACCGACAAGGCCTACTACGCCGCGCGTCCCGGACTCGCGGTGCCGGCCAGTCGCGTCGTGAAGCTGGACGGCCAGTTCGGCCTGCACCCCGCGCTGGGCCCGCTGCGCGACAGCTGGGTGCGAGGCCAGCTCGCGGTGGTCAACGCGGTGGGCAGCCCGGCCAACAGCCGAAGCCACTTCGACGCGCAGGAGTTCATCGAGCGCGGCACGCCCGGGTCCAAGACCATCCCGACCGGATGGCTCGGCCGGCACCTGCAGAGCCGTCCCGGCAAGTCCTCCTTCCGCGCGATCTCCATGGGCGGGTCGCTGCAGACCAGCCTGCAGGGACCGGAGCCGGCGCTGTCGCTGCGCAGCCTCGACGAGTTCCGGCTCAGCGCGCCCCCGCCGGAGCAGGCGGCCGTGCAGTGGACGCTGCGCAAGCTCTACGGCCAGCTGTCCCATCCGATGGCCCGGCAGGCCGACGCCGCCATCGACGCCGTGCAGAAGCTCGCCAAGCTCAGCGGGACGGCGTACAAGCCGGCCGGCGGCGCGCGGTACCCGGCGAGCGACCTCGGTCACTCCCTCTCGGACGTCGCGCGCCTGCTGCGCAGCGGACTCCCGCTCGAGGTGGCCGCCGTCGACGCCAACGGCTGGGACCTCCACCAGAACTCCGGCACGTGGTCCTCGGGGCGCATGCACTCCCTTCTCGACGACCTCGCGCTGTCGCTCAAGGCTTTCACGACCGACATCGCCGGGTTGATGGGGCGCGTGAGCGTCATCGTGATGAGCGAGTTCGGCCGGCGCGTCGACCAGAACGGCTCCGGCGGCACCGACCACGGCTACGGCGGCACGATGTTCGTGATCGGCGGCGGCATCCAGGGTGGCCGCGTGTACGGGCGGTGGCCGGGCCTCGCGAAGTCGCAGCGCGTGGGCGGCGACATCGCGGTGACGACCGACTACCGCGCGATCCTGAGCGAGGTGCTCGTGCAGCGCGTCGGCAACCGCAACGTCGGCACGGTATTCCCGGGCTACAAGTACGCGCCGATCGGCCTGACGAAGCCCCGCTAGCTTCTTCGCTGTCAGAGGCAGGGCTGCTACATGTCGGCTGCCGGCCCTGAGTTGCGTGTTCGTCGAATCGTTGCGCTTGCTGCGCCTTGGGTTCGACCTTAGCCGGCCGCCGACACGTAGCAGCCCTGCCTCACGTAGCTGGAAGCGCTGCGCTTGTTGAGGCTCGGAGTTCTACGCTGCCGCGGTGGATCTGCCCTCGAATGCGCCGGACTGGGCACGGCAAGCCGGCTCGGTCCTGGTCGACGCAGGCTTCCGGCAAGTGGAGGAGCGCTCCGGCGGGATGCTCGGGTTCCTCGCGAGGTTCAAGCGCGAGGACCTCGTGCTCGAGATTGTCGCGGACCGCGGAGACTGGTGGATGAACGTCGTGGCGCCGAACCCGCTGCCGACAGCTCGAGGCCGCGCGCGGACGGTTCCGGCATCGCTCGATGAGTACCTGGCTGGCTTGCGGCAGGACACGAACACCGACGCACTCTTCGAGGAACCAGAGATCCGGTCGGAGAAGGCTGCGGCATGGCTGGTCGCCAACATCGACGTTCTTCTGCGCACGTACCGAGATGCACAACTCTGGATGGACGTGAAGGCACTCCAGAAGGCGCGATCCAAGCGTCTATTCAGTCGATAGGGCTTTGGACTCAGGCGATGATCGGGTTGCCGAAGACCTTGCGGAGCAGCGGCTCGAAGTGCTCGAGCGGCTCGGTGTCGTAGTCGGGGTCGAACGCGGCCTGGTCCCACTCGTCGGTGAACTGCTCCGCGGCGGCGTACCAGGGCTGGTCGGCGTGCAGCGCGCGGGACTCGGGGTCTTTGCCGAGCAGGGCGTAGTAGTGGCGCCCCTGGAAGTCCTGGTGGGTGCGGACGATCTGGTAGGTCTCCTCGGAGACGTACGGCCTGATGATCTCGGCGGCGATGGCCGGGTGGTTGGCCAGCGAGATGGCCTTGCCGATGTCGTGGCAGAGCGCGCCGACGACCAGGTCCTCGGGAGCGCCGCCGCGCTCGGCGAGCGTCGCGGTCTGCAGCGCGTGCTGGAGCTGACTGACGCCGAAGCCGCCGTGGAACTTGTCGAGGTCGCGGAGCATGCCGAGGATCCGGTCGGCGACCTCCTGCTGGTAGGGCACCGAGTCCTGCGCGATGACCATCCAGTCCTCAGTGGTGCCCTGGTCCATCCGCGTGAACGCCATCGTGCGGCTCCCTCATCCAGGCGCGATCTCGATGCGCAGGATCTCATAGGTATCGCTGACGAACAGTCCGGGCTGCGCGCCGCCGCCGATGACGTGCAGCTCGTCATCGGTGGCCACCACCGCCAGACCGTGCCTCGGCGTCGCCAGATCCTTCGTCCGGACCCACCGGTCGCCGACGAGGCACTCGACCGAGGCGATCGTCTCCGTCGGCGTCTCGCCGCCCGCGACGCACACCACCCCGCGCCCAGTCGTCGCCGCGGCGATCCCGCCGCGCGCCACCACGAGGTCGGGGCCTCGGCGCCAGGTGCCGTCGGCATCGCGGATCTCCACCGTCCGACGGTTACCGGCCGGGGAGCCCACCCGCCCCCCGATGACGTAGAGGACCTCGCCGACCGCTGCCGCAGCGAGGTGCTCCCGGGGTTGTGCCAGCCGTCCGGCGGACGTCCATCGCCCGGTGTCGGCCTCCAGGACGTCCACCTCGGGCACGAGCTCGCGACCGTGCACGCCGCCGATCGCGTAGAGACCTCGACGGGTGCTGACGAGGGCGTGCGCAGCGCGACCGTGGGGCAGCGGTGGCTCCGTGCGCCAGGTGCTCTCGCCGGCGCCCAGGCTCCAGACACTCGTGTCCCGGGCTGTCGGACTGAACCCGCCGGCGACGTAGAGCCGGTCCGCGAGAACAGCCACACCGCTGTGGTTCACCTGGGCCGGCAGATCGGGCAAGCGGCTCCACCGGCCGTCGACCCCGAACGCGTCGACCTGGGCGGACGAGCCGCCGTCCGCGAGGTAGCCGCCGACGACGACGATGCGCTCGCCCCACACCGTGCCGGCGACCTCGGTCCGGGCGACGGGCAGCGGCGGCGCGAGGGAGCGGCTCGGCGCGGGCGTGGGCCGGTTCTCCGTGCAGGCGAGGGTGAGCAGCAACAGGCATGCGGCCGCGCGCCGGCTCATGGCCTGAGCAGTGCGTCGAGCCAGGCGAACATCGCGACCGGCGGGTCGTCGGGGAGCCGCTCGAGGCGCTTCGTGCCGGTGCCGTCGTCGGCGAACCGGTAGCCGAGCGCGCGGCGCAGGTCCGGCTGACCGAGGCTGACATAGACCACGACCTGCTCGGGGACGCTCGGGTCACCGCCGAGGCGGAGCTGGGCGAGGAAGACGAGTCCGGCCGGGTCGTGCTTCGAGGTCGTGGGACGGAGCTCGGCGACCAGCGCGTCGGCCCGCTCGGCGAGGTTCCCGCGCAGGCCGTCGAGCTTGATCGCCACCTCGTCGGCCGTGACGTCACGGGGCAGGAGAACCAGCCGCGGCTCGACCGTGCCGAGCTGCTGCGCGACGACGTCGGCCTCCTGAGCCCAGCGCAGGCACAGCTCGTCGAAGAGCGTGTCGATGCTCATGACCGACAGTCTCCTACTGGAGCGCCGTCCGCACCTTGTCGGTCCACTGCTCGTCGTGCACGACCCGTGCGACGAGCGCCTTCCTCGCCCAGCGGACCACCTCGAGCAGCCGTACGGCGACGGCCCAGCGGCCCAGCTCGGCCTCCGTCGCCGAGATCGCCTCGCGGCGAAAGCTCGTCAGCAGCAGCGCGGCATTGAGCCGGTCGACGTCGTCGGTCGCGAACACGAAGGTCGCGCGGTCGTCGGCGTCGGCCGCCTCGACCGCCACCTTCCCGTTGACCGGTGCGAGCGCGAAGGGGAGCACGTCGCTGCCGGGTCCGGTCTTGATGCCGAGGCGCAGCGCCGGCCCGGCCAGCGACTCGAGCAGCGCGACCTCGGCCGCGCGCGCCGTTCCCACCATCGAGGCGCGCAGCGCCGTCCAGGCCGGGCCGATCGTGGTCTGGTCGGCGGCCCAGCCGTCGGGCAGGCCCAGGGCGGAGAGGGCCGGGTCGAACGCGGCGTACGCCGCCGCCGTGCTCCCGGCGGCGGCGGCCTGCGCAGCCGCCAGGTCGAGCGCGAAGCGGTCGGTGCGCGGTCCCATCCTGCCGAAGCACACCGGCGCCAGCCCCGCGCGCATCCGCACCGTGAACTCGTAGCCCTCGCGTGCCACCTCGTCGACCAGCGCGAACGGTGCGAACTCCGGCGGCGCCGCGTCCGACTCGACGACGAGGCCGTCCGCGAAGAGCACGACCTGTACCTCCTCGCCGTCGCGTCGGGCCTCGTAGAGCTCGAGGGGCGCGTCGCCGGTCCACTGCAGCAACGCCGCACGGCGTACCGGCTGGCGGGCTTGCCGGAACGCGAGCCGGAACGAGTCCAGGCCGGTGCCCATCTTCGCGAGCGCGACCTCGCTGCCGTCGGCGAGGGAGAGCCGGACACCGTGGTCACCGGGCAGGACGGCGTCGATGTCCTCATAGGGGATCGCACGGTCGCCGACGGCCAGCGCCTGCGCGGTGACGTCGACGCTGACGGCGGCGCCGTCCAGCTGGGCGGGGAAGCTCAGGTCAGACCTGCTGCCCGCACTCGGCGCAGAACTTGGCGCCCGCCTTCATCTCCGCGCCGCAGTTCGTGCAGTGCTTGGTCTTGGCGAGCGCCCCGCCGCACTCCGCGCAGAACTTCCCGCCACCGGAGTCCTTGCCGCAGTGCGGGCACTTCACGACGGCGCGATTGGCCAGGTCGAGGTCGGCCGTCCAGTCGACCTCCTTGACCTTCTCGGTGATCTGCTCGACCTGCGCCGCGGCCTGGGCGCGGGACAGCTCGTCCTGGACGCTGGGCGAGCAGGACAGGCACTGGCCGACGTCGTGGTTCCAGCAGACGTCGACGCAGACCCAGTTGCCGCAGCCCCGGCACTGCTTGAAGTGGTCGGCGACGTGCTCGCCGGCCTCCTTCATGGCGTTGTCCTTGGCCGCGGAGTTCGTGAACCGGTCCATGTTGTCGGCGGTGCCGGACAGCTCGGCGAGCTTGCCGCCGAAGAGGCCGCCGGCGGCGCGCAGGCCGCCCTTGAGCAGGTTGACCTTGTTCGCCTGGAACGCCGAGCGATAGCCGTTGCCGCACCGCTCGCACATGAACTCGAACTGGTAGCCCTGCTCGTTCGACAGGTCGTTGATGTTGTCCGTGAACCGAACGACGTCGCCCATGCGCCGGGAGTCTGGCACACCGATTCCGCGCCTGGGAGATGATCCGCGGCATGAGTTTCGACCGGCTCGTCGAGGACTTCCTTACCGCCGAGTACGTCGCGACACCCACTCTCGCAAGCTCGGTCGGCATCGACGGCTACGACAGCCTGCTACCGGATCTCACCAGTGCCGGCTACGCCGCGCGGGCTGCCGACGAGGACACCTGGTTCGAGCGGTTCCGCGCGCTGGACGAGACCCGGCTCTCCGCGGAGGAGGCGATCGACCGCGGCCTGGTGCTGGCGACCTTGCGCGGCCGTCAGCTGGTCCGCGACTGGGCGGACTGGCGACGCAACCCGGACACCTACTCGACGCCGTGCCTCGGCGGCGTGCACACCCTCTTCCACCACCGGCTGCACCCCGAGCCCGAGCTGGCCGCCTCTGCGGCCGCACGGCTGCGCGCCGTGCCGGACCTGCTCGACGCGGGCCGGGCCAACCTCGACGCGGCGCTGGCCAGTCCGCTGCTGGTCCGCCGGGCCCGCGGCGAGGCGCGCGCAGGCATCCGATACGCCCGGGAGCACGTGCCGCCGGCGGAGGCCGACCCGACGGCGCGAGCGGCCCTCGCCGAGGCCGGCGAGGTCGCGGCCGCGGCGTTCGAGTCGTGGGCCATGTGGCTCGAGCGCTTCGCCGACGAGGCGCACGGTGACTTCGCCATCGGCGAGCCGCTCTACTCCGCGCTGCTGGTCGAGCGGGAGGGCCTGGGCTACGGCGCTGCCGGCCTGCGCGAGCGTGGCCAGGCGGCGTACGACGCGCTGGCCGCCGACATCCGGCAGCGCACGCGCGACATCGCCGGGCACGAGGACTGGCGCGCGCTGCTCGAGGAGCTCAACGGCGACCACCCGGCCACGCCCGAGGCGATGCGCGACGCCTACGCCGACTGGACCGAGCGGGCCCGCGAGTTCTGCCGGGAGCGCGACCTGGTCACCTTCTCGCCGGGTGAGGAGTGCCGGGTCGAGCCGTCACCACCGTTCCAGCGGCCGGTGCTCGCGGTCGCGTCCTACCGGCGGGCTCCGGCGTTCCGGCCCAACGTCGTCGGTACCTTCTTCGTGCCGTACCCGCCGGACGGCACGCCACCGGACGAGGTCGCTCAGCGGCTGGCCACCAACAGCTTCAGCTCCATCCCGACCATCGCGGTGCACGAGGCCTACCCGGGTCACCACTGGCACCTCACCTGGGCGCAGACCGTCGGCCGGCCGGTTCGTCAGGTGCTCGGCACGCCGTACTTCACGGAGGGATGGGCGCTCTACGCCGAGCAGCTGCTGCTGCGGGAAGGTTTCTTCACCGACCCGCGGCATGCGCTCTGCCAGGTGGACGCGCGGCTGTTCCGTGCGGCGCGCATGGTCGTCGACACCTCGCTGCACATGGGCGAGATGAGCGTCGACGAGGCGGTCGAGTTCATGAGGACGAGAGCTTCGCTGTCCGAGCCCACCGCGCGGGCGGAGGTCGCGCGCTACTGCGCGTGGCCGACCCAGGCGGCGTCGTACCTCACCGGCGCGCTGGAGATCGACCGGCTGCGCGAGCGCTGGGCCGCCGAGGGCCGCGGCGACCTCAAGTCGTTCCACGACGCGGTCGCCGGTTCCGGCGCGCTCCCGCTCGGACTGACGGAGCGAGCGCTCTTCGGCTAGCCCAGGTACGTGAAGGTGAACTTGCCGCTCGCGTCCGGCGTGCCGAGGAAGTTGCAGCTCACGATCGAGACGGTCTGCGCCTTCTTGAGCTTCAGCTTCAGCGTCTCCGTGGCGTTCATCGCCGGGGCGCCGCCACCGGTGACGGTCGGACCGCCGGTCGCCATGGTCTTGCCGGCGGAGTTCAGGACGGTGATGTCCCAGTCGCCGCTGAAGCCCTTGATCTCGACGACCAGGCTGCCGGCGGCCGGCGCCTTGAGCGTCTCGGTGTGCTTCGTCACGCCTTCGGCGCCGTCTGCCGGCTGGCAGGTGTCACCCGACGGAGGCAGCGGGAGCGGCAGCAGCTGCATCGTGTAGGACTTGGTGATCGTCTTCGGCTTCTTGGGCGCCGCGGTGGCCGGCGCGACGGCCGAGGCGACGGCCAGGCCGATGGCGATCACAGGGACGAGACGGCTGCGCACGGAGGCTCCTTCGCTCTGGGACCAGGAGACTTCGCGCCGGACCTCGCTTACTCCTTCTCGTCGTGCGGGTGCGTGAACGGCAGGCGGCCCACGCCCGCCGCCACCCGCTTGACGTAGTCGCTCAGGATCGACGGGGTCAGCGTGTCCAGGGCCGTGCCGGCCATGGCGTCGAAGCCGACCAGGTAGCGGCGCATGGGGTGCTTGGTGGCGAGGGCGAGGCGGACGGCCCGAGCCACCCAGACCGGGTCGGGCAGCTTGTCGACGTGGTCGCGCGTGAAGTCGGCCCGCTTGTACGCCGCGGCGTACGCCGAGCTCTCGCGGTCCGGCAGCCGCTCCATCGCGTCGCTCCAGATGTTGCTGCCGAACGAGCCCGGCTCGATCAGCACGACCTTCACGCCGAACTGCGAGACCTCCATGCGCAGGCTGTCGGTGAGCGCCTCCAGCGCGTGCTTCGACGCGTGGTACCAGCCGAGGAACGGCATGCTCACGCGCCCGGCGATCGACGACATCATGAGGATGCGGCCGTCGCCGCGCTCGCGCATCGACGGCAGGACCAGCCGCGCCAGTCGGGCCGGGGTGATGACGTTCGTCTCCAGCTGCGCTCGGGCCAGGTCGTCGTGGACGTCCTCGACGGCGCCGGCCTGCGTGAAGCCGGCGTTGTTGATCAGCGCCCACGGGCCGCCGTCGGTCATGGCCGCGACCTCGAGGTAGCCCTGCTCCGCCTGGTCGGCGTCCGAGACGTCCCAGACGACCGATCGGACGACGGCGCCCTTCTCCAGGGCGGCGTCGCGGAGGGCGTCGGCTTTGTCCTCGCTGCGGACCGTGCCGATCACGTCGTAGCCGTGCTGCGCCAGCTCCAGCGCGGTGGCCAGCCCGATCCCGCTGTTGGCGCCGGTGATGAGCACGCTCTTCGTCTCTGTCATGAGCGCACCCTACGAGGCGGTTAGGGTGACCGCTCGTGAGCTCCTCCGCGACCCCGGCCCCCGGTACGCCGATCCCGCCGCGCGGCGAGTTCGCACCGCCGGTGGGATCCGAGCTCCCGCCGCACTACCGGCACTGCTTCGGCTGCGGCAACGAGCACCCCACCGGCCTGCACCTGAAGGTCCGGGTCGGCGAGGGCCTGGTCATCGAGGGCGCGTTCACCGTCGCGGAGGAGCACCAGGGCGCTCCTGGCCTGGCGCACGGAGGGCTGCTGGCCACCGCCTTCGACGAGGCGCTCGGCTACCTCATGTGGCTGGTCGGCGCGCCGTCGGTGACCGCGCGGCTCGAGGTCGACTACCGCAGGCCGGTGCCGATCGGCAGCGTCATGGAGATCACCGCGTGGGTGACCGGCATCGACGGTCGCAAGGTCTACACGCAGGCCGAGGGCAAGATCGACGGCGTCGTGCACCTCAACGCGCGCGCGCTGTTCCTGTCCGTGCCCTACGAGCACTTCGAGACGCACGGCTGGGCGGACGCCGCCGCCGACGTGCGCGACGAGCTCGAGAAGTACAACCCCTTCAATCCATAGTCGATGAGCGACGACCTCGAGGTCCTGCTGCAGCGGCTCGACGCCGGGCTGCCGGCTCCGGCGTACGCGCATCCGGGCGACGCCGGCGCGGACCTGCTCACCACGGTCGACCTCGAGCTGGCGCCGGGGGAGCGGGCGGTCGTGCCGACCGGCGTGGCGATCGCCCTGCCCGACGGGTATGCGGCATTCGTGCATCCCCGGTCCGGTCTCGCCGCGCGCTACGGCGTGAGCCTGGTCAACGCGCCGGGCACGGTCGACGCCGGCTACCGGGGCGAGATCAAGGTGACATTGGTCAACCTCGACCCGCGCGAGCCGGTAGCGTTCGCGAGGGGCGACCGCATCGCCCAGCTCGTCATCCAGCGGGTCGAGCGCGCGCGCTTCGTCGAAGTCGACGAGCTGCCGGGCTCGGTCCGGGGGGCGGGTGGCTTCGGCTCGACCGGTGGCGTGAGCGCCGCAGAGGAGATACAGGACTGATGGCTTTCGGCCGCAAGAAGAAGGCGAACGACGACGTCGTCGAGGAGGTCGACGGCGCCGACGTCGCGGCGACCCCGGAGGTCGCGGAGACGGCCGGTCCCGGGCCGACCAGCGGTCCCTTCGACCCGGCCGACGCCCCGGACGACGACCTGGCCCGCATCGACCTGGGCAGCCTGCGTGTGCCCATCCCCGAGGGCGTGGAGCTGCGCGTCGACGTCGGCCCCGAGGGCGAGGTGGTCAGCGCGACCGCCGTCCACCGGGCCAGCCAGCTTCAGCTCAACGCGTTCGCCGCGCCGCGCAACGAGGGGATCTGGGCGGAGGTCCGCGTCGAGATCACCGAGAGTCTCCGGCAGCAGGGTGGCTCGGCCGAGGAGGCGGACGGTCCCTTCGGTGTCGAGCTCCGCGCGCGCATCCCCGCGCAGCAGGCCGGCATGACGCAGCCGGCCCGGTTCATCGGCGTGGACGGCCCGCGCTGGTTCGTCCGCGCCCTGCTCGTCGGCCCGGCTGCAACGGACCCCGCACAGGCCGACGTCCTCGTCGACGTCTTCCGGCAGACCGTCGTCGTCCGCGGCGGCGAGGCGATGGCGCCGCGCGACCCACTGCCGCTGCACCTGCCGCGCGACATCCACGAGGCCGCCGCCGCGGAGGCGGAGGCGGCGGCTGCCGCCGACGCCGAAGCCGGCAGCAGCGGCGACGACTTCAACCCCTTCGAACGCGGCCCGGAGATCACCGAGGTTCGCTAGCCGGTTGCCGCCCGCCAGGCTTGGACGGCGAGGCGGCCGAGCTGCCCGCGGTCGTCAGCCAGGTCGGCCAGTGCGGAGGCGACCAGGGTGGCGCGGGGGAGCATCGCCGCGCAGTCGACGGCGGCGTCCCACGGGTGCGCCGGGTCATCGGTCAGCCCGACCAGGCCGACGGGTGCGGTCACCCGCGCGAGGTCGTCGCGCACGGGCTCGGTCGCGACCGCGCGGAGGGCGGCGACCAGGCTGGCCGGGTCGTGCGTCGGCCAGGACGCGTGCACCTCCTCGACCACCCACGCGGGTACGCCGGTCTCGCCGGCCATCCGCGCGAGCGCCGCCGAGACTCCGTCGCGCGCCAGCTCGTCCGCGGCCTGGGCGTTGGCCGCGGCCGGCAGGCTGGCCGGGTCGAGCCGGCCGGGCAAGCACATGAGTACGCCGTCCAGGTCGTCACGACCGGCCGCCCAGGCCGCCCCGACGTGGCCGCCGAGGCTGATCCCGCCGACCAGCCGGACGTCGTACCGCTCGGCGACGGCGTCGAGGTCGGCGACGTGGTGCTCGATCGCGTGGAAGGCCGGGTCGGCGCTGGGGGTGCTGCGCCCGTGGCCGCGCAGGTCGTACGCGACGACGCGGTAGCCCGCCGCGGCCGCGGCATCCGCGAGGCAACGGCGTACGAAGTCGGTGGTGGAGCCCACGCCGTGCAGCAGCACGGCGACGGGTCGCTCGGCCGGACCGGAGACGTCGCCGCGTAACGTCGTCCCGTCGGGAGTCGTCAGCTCGAAGCCGGCCGGGGGGATCGCCACCGGCACATCCTGGCGTGAAGGAGCAGCCGTGCGGGGTCGTACCGCCGTCGGGGTCGCGGCCGGGTTGGCCGCAGTCACCGTCTTCGCGGTCGCCCTCGCGCGCTACGACGCGCCCGCCCGGCTGGGCGGCGCGGCGTCCGACGAGCTCGTGCCGGCGGGCGAGGCACCGACCGTGCCCGAGCTGACCGGCATCACCGGCTGGCACAACGTGCCGCCCACGACCCTCGCCGCGCTGCGCGGGCAGGTCGTGCTGGTCGACTTCTGGACCTACACGTGCATCAACTGCCGCCGCAACGTGCCGTTCCTGCGCGCGCTGCACCGCACCTACCGCGCTGCCGGCCTGACCATCATCGGGGTGCACTCGCCGGAGTTCGACTTCGAGAAGTCACCGGCCAACATCGAGCGCGCCATCAAAGAGCTCGACATCCCGTACGCCGTGGCCGAGGACCCGCACATGGACACCTGGGACGCGTTCCGCAACCAGTACTGGCCGGCGTCCTACCTCGTGGACCGTGCGGGTCGGGTGCGGCTGACCCACATCGGGGAGGGCGGCGAGGACCGGCTGGAGGAGGCGGTCCGCACGCTGCTCGACGACGGCGGCAGTGCGGGAGCCGCCCGTGTCGGCCGGCTCGCGCTCGAGGAGCGACCGCCGATGCTGGTCGACCAGGCGACGCCCGAGCTCTACCTCGGCGCGCAGCGCGGCCGGGACTACCTGGCCGCCGGCACCATCGACCCGGACGCCGTCGTCACGCGTGCGGACGCCGGCGATCGTCGCAACGTCGTCTACCTGCGCGGCCGGTTCCGCGGGGCGAGCGACTGGGTGACCTCGGCCGGCCCGGGCGCCACGGTCGACCTGCGCTACCGCGCGCGCGACGTCTACGCGCTGCTCGCCCCCGAGCCCGGGGAGGGACCGGTCGTCGTCGAGGTCCGGCTCGACGGCCGGCCGGTGCCGCTCGCGCGCCGCGGCAAGGACCTGGTCGCGAAGGACGGCCGCACGGTCGTCACGGTGGACGACGACGACCTGCGGCACCTGCTCACAGGACCGGCCGTCGCGGACGGGCGGGTCACGCTGGTCGCGGCCGGCGCAGGCGCGCGCTTCGTGACCTTCACCTTCGGCGGCTAGTGTCGCGGGCATGGGTGAGGGGCGGTTCAAGCGGGCGATCCGGCGCATGACCGCCGACGTCGAGGATCTCGAGGCCGAGGACATCCAGGAGCTGGTCGCGGAGCGCGGCGCGGTGCCGATCGCCGAGTGCCCGGAGCGGCAGCCGGCCACGGTCGTGGGCACGGTGCAGAGCGTGACGCTGCGGCCGCGGGCCGGCGTACCGGCGCTCGAGGCGGAGCTCTACGACGGCACGCAGAGCCTGTTCGTCGTGTGGCTGGGGCGCCGGCAGATCGCCGGCATCGCGCCGGGAGTGCTGATGTCGGCGCACGGCCGGGTCGGTCTCAACCAGGGACGTCGCACGATGTTCAACCCGGCGTACGAGATCCTCCCGCGCGCAGGCTCCTAGCCCGGTCCGGGCTTGCTCAGCAGAGCGTCCAGCTCGTCGTCGCGGTCCTCGGTGGCCACGACCAGGAGCTCGTCGCCGACCTCGAGCGGCATCTGCGGCTGGGGGATGAGGACGCGGCCGCTGCGCAGCACCGCTACCAGCGCGCTGTCCGTGGGCCACGGGATCTCGCCGATCGTCTTGCCGACGATGGGGGAGTCGGCCGCGAGGGTGAGCTCGGAGAGGTTGGACCGGCCCTGCTCGAGCGACATCAGCCGGACCAGGTCACCCACCGAGACGGCTTCCTCGACCAGCGCGGTCAGCATGCGTGGCGTGGACACCGATACGTCGACGCCCCAGGCCTCGGTGAACAGCCACTCGTTCTTGGGGTGGTTCACGCGGGCGACGACGCGCGGTACGGCGAACTCGGTCTTCGCGAGCAGGGACAGCACGAGGTTGACCTTGTCGTCGCCCGTTGCCGCAACGACGACCTGGCAGGTCTCCAGGCCGGCCTTCTCGAGCTGGGCCAGCTCGCACGCGTCCGCCTCGAGCCATTCCGCTCCGGGCACGCTCTCGGGCTTGACCTGCGCGCGCTCCTTCTCGATGAGCAGCACCTCGTGGCCGTTGTGGAGGAGCTCCTTGCTGATCGACCGCCCGACGTTGCCGGCTCCCGCGATGACGACGCGCATCAGTGGCCTGCCTCGTCCGGGCCGGTCCCGAGGACCCGCTCCACGTCCGCCAGCCGGTCTTGGGCCGCCGCGACGTGGACCAGGTCGCCCTCCTGCACCACGGACTCCTTGTCCGGCACGGTGCCGGCGCCGAGCCGGGTGAGCACCGCCACTCGGACGCCGGCCGCGGTCTCCAGGGCGCTGACCCGCTGGCCGACCCAGGCCTTGTCGATCGCGACCTCGGCCACGACCACCTTCCCGGTCGGGTCGGTCCAGGCCAGCTCGCTGCCCTCCGGGAGCAGCCGTCGCAGCACCTGGTCGGACGTCCAGCCGACCGTCGCCACGGTGGGGATGCCGAGCCGCTGGTAGACGGCGGCGCGCTTCGGGTCGTAGATCCGCGCGACGACCCGCTCGACGCCGAAGGTCTCCCGCGCGACCCGCGCCGAGATGATGTTCGAGTTGTCACCGTTGCTGACGGCGGCGAAGGCGCCGGCTTCGGTGATGCCGGCCTCGTCGAGGGTGTCGCGGTCGAAGCCGAAGCCGAGCACCGACCGGCCGCCGAAGTTGCTCGGCAGCCTGCGGAAGGACTTCGGGTCCCGGTCGATGACGGCGACCGTGTGCCCCAGGCCTTCGAGGGTGCCGGCCAGGGTCGACCCGACGCGGCCGCAGCCCATGATGACGACGTGCACGGAGTCCCTCTCTCGACGCGGTCCGACGGCTGCACGCTATACCGGGGGGCAGTGACGGGCCGCCACTAGGATCGCCGCGTGCCTCTCCTCGACATCCCGAAGCGTCTCCTGGTCGGCCGGCCGCTGCGCAGCGACGCCATGGGGCACACGTTGCTGCCCAAGAAGCTGGCGCTGCCGGTCTTCGCCAGCGACGCGCTCTCCTCCGTCGCCTACGCGACCGAGGAGATCCTGCTGGTCCTCTCGCTGGGCGGTCTGGCCTTCTACGACTACGTGCCCTGGATCGCGGCCTGCGTCGTCATGGTGCTGGCCATCGTCACGACGTCGTACCGGCAGACCGTGCGTGAGTACCCCATGGGTGGCGGCGCGTACGTCGTCGCGCGCGAGAACCTCGGCGAGAACCCGTCGCTGCTCGCGGCCAGCGCGCTGCTCATCGACTACGTCCTCACCGTGTCGGTGTCCATCGCGGCGGGTGCGTTCGCCATCTCCTCCGCCGTGCCGCGGCTCGATGAGCACCGCGTGGGCATGGCGTTGGGTTTCATCGCCTTCGTGACGCTCATGAACCTGCGCGGCACGAAGGAGTCCGGCACCTTCTTCGCCATCCCCACCTATGCCTTCGTCGCCGGCGTCTACGTGCTGCTCGGCTACGCCTTGGTGCGCGCCCTCGGGGGCGACACCATCCTGTCGTCGACATCCACGCTCGAGATCCACGCCGACCACAAGGTCGGCGGGATCCTCACGGTGCTGCTGCTCATGCGCGCGTTCGCCTCCGGCTGCACCGCGCTCACCGGCGTCGAGGCGATCAGCGACGGTGTGCCGGCGTTCCAGAAGCCGCAGGCCGAGAACGCGGCCAAGACCCTGCTCATGATGGCGTTCCTGTCCATCACGATGTTCGTCGGCATCACGACGCTGGCGATCGTGAGCAAGGTGCACGTCGACGAGCATCACCATGCGAAGTCGGTCATGTCGCTCGTGGCCGAGGCGGTCTTCGGCAGCGGCAGCATCGGCTTCTACTTCCTGCAGGGCGCCACGGCCGCGATCCTCATCCTGGCCGCGAACACGGCGTACCAGGACTTCCCGCGCCTCGCCTCGATCCTCGCGCAGGACCGCTTCCTGCCCCGGCAGATGTACAACCGCGGCGACCGGCTGGTCTTCTCCAACGGCGTCGTCATCCTGGCGCTGTTCGCCTCGGCGCTGATCGTGGTCTTCGACGCCGAGGTCACCAAGCTGATCCAGCTCTACGTCGTGGGCGTCTTCGTCTCGTTCACGCTGAGCCAGCTCGGGATGGTCCGGCACTGGACCCGCAAGATCCCCACTGCGGACGCCGCCGCAGCGGGGAAGATGAAGCGGGCGCGGATCATCAACTCGGTCGGCGCGGCGGCGACGTTCGTCGTGCTCATCGTGGCGCTGGTCAGCAAGTTCTTGAAGGGCGCCTACCTGGTCTGCATCGCCATCCCGATCATCTTCGTGCTGATGAAGGCGATCCACCGCCACTACACGCGCGTCAAGGCCGAGCTCCAGCTCGAGTCCGCGCGACCGGTCCTGCCCTCGCGCAACTACGCGATCGTCCCGGTGTCGTCGCTGAACAACCCCACCCTGCGCGCGCTCAACTACGCGAAGGCGATCCGGCCGCACCGGCTCGAGGCGGTCACGGTGGCTGTCGACGACGAGGACGCCGCGCGGCTGCAGCGCGAGTGGGACGAAGCCGGCATCGACGTACCGCTGGTGGTCATCCACTCGCCGTACCGCGAGGTGACCCGGCCGCTGCTCGACTACATCCGCAAGTTCCCGCGCGAGGGCGACCGCGACGTGGTCACCGTGCTGATCCCCGAGTTCGTCGTCGGCCACTGGTGGGAGCACCTGCTGCACAACCAGAGCGCGTTGCTGCTCAAGGGCCGCCTGCTCTTCCAGCCGGGCGTCATGGTGACCAGCGTGCCGTGGCACCTGTCCTCCGCCGAGCCGGAGGCGGAAGCCGAGACGAAGGGCAAGACCTGACGCCCAGCGGTCTGCTCGAGCTCGAGGTCGGCCAGCCGGCCCACGGGGGATCCTGCGTCGCGCGGCACGACGGGCGCACCGTCTTCGTCCGCCACGCGCTGCCCGGCGAGCGGGTGCGCGCCCGCGTCACCGAGGACAAGGGTCGCTACCTCCGGGCCGACGCGGTCGAGGTGCTGCGTGCGTCGCCGGACCGCGTGCCGGCGCCGTGCCCGTTCGCCGGACCCGGCCGGTGCGGCGGGTGCGACTGGCAGCATGCCGACCTCGCCGCGCAACGCCGGATGAAGGGCCAGGTCGTCGCCGAGCAGCTGCAGCGGCTGGCCGGCGTGACCGTCGCGGTCGACGTCGAGCCGGCGACCGGCGACGACGACGGCCTCGGCTGGCGAACGCGCGTCCGCTTCACCGTCGCCGGCGACGGCACCGTCGGCCTGCACCGGCACCGCCGCGACGAGGTCGAGCAGGTGGACCGCTGCCTCATCGCGCACGAGGGGGTCACGGCCGTCGGCGTCGAGCGCCGCGCGTGGCCGGGCGTGAAGGAGGTCGAGGTGCTCGCCGGCGCCAGCGGCGACCGCGCCGTCATCGTGACCGCCGCTCAGCGGCACCGCGACGTCGCCGTACCCACGCTCGACGTGCCGGTGTCCATCCTGCGCGGCGACGGTCGCGGCGGGTCCGTCGCGGTGCGAGGCCGGCCGGGGGTCCGCGAGGAGGCGCTCGGCCGTACCTGGCGCGTCACCGGCAGCGGCTTCTGGCAGGTCCACCCGGCCGCTGCGGAGCGACTCGCTGCCGCGGTGGTCGAGCTGCTCGACCCGCAGCCGGCCGAGCAGGCGATCGACCTCTACTGCGGTGTGGGCCTGTTCGCCGCCGCGCTCGCCGCGCGGCTGCCGCGCGGCCGGGTCGTCGCCGTCGAAGGCGACGGCACCGCAGCCGAGGACGCGCGCCACAACCTGGCCGACCTCAAGCGCGTCGACGTCGTGGCCGGCCGGGTCGAGAAGGCGCTCGACCGGCTCGGCCTCGGCCGGGTCGACCTGGTCGTCCTGGACCCGCCGCGCACGGGCGCGGGGCCGGGCGTCATCCGCCGGCTGGTCGGCCTCCAGCCGCGGCGCATCGCCTACGTCGCCTGCGACCCCGCCGCCCTGGCCCGGGACCTGGCCGCGGCGATGGATCTCGGTTACTCCCTGACGGCGCTGCGTGCCTTCGACCTGTTCCCGATGACGCACCATGTGGAGTGCGTCGCCTTGCTGGAGCCGAAGCCGACACGCAGGGAGCGGTCATGACGACACCGCCCGGCTGGCCGGAGGAGGTCCCGCCGCCGGACGCGCCGGACTGGCAGCGCCGGGCGGTCGCGTGGCTGTTCGACCTCTGCCCCGCCGACTACCGCGCGTACGACGTGCTGCGCGCGCACCCGGTCCTGCTGGCCCGGTTCGCGGCGGGGCAGGTGTCGGCGGCCATCGCGGCCGCGGACAACGGGCTGGCCACCCTCCGCGCCGAGCTGGGTGAGCTCGTCCCGCCCGAGGCGCTCGACGCCGCGATCTCGGCGTACGAGCGGGAGGCGATGCGCCTCGTGCGTACCGAAAGGGCTGTGGCGCTCGTTGAGCAGGCACTGCGCGGCACCCGCTTCGTCCCGCGCCTGTAGGAGACTGCCGAAATGTCCGCTCGCCGCTCCGTCCTCGTCGCCCTCCTGGGGCTGGCCGTCGCCAGCCCGCTGGCGGTCGCCGGTCGCGCCGCGCCGCCCATCCCGGTGGCCGACCCGAGCATCCCCGCCGAGCGCGACACCGAGCCGGTCATCCTCACGGGCGCGCAGTTCGCCGACTGGGCGGCGCCGCAGAACCTCACGGTGAAGCTCCCGCTGACCGACCTGCCGTGCCCGATCCCGGAGATCGGCACTCCGGAGGACTGCCCGCACAGCCACTACGAGGAGCCCGAGCTCGACACCGCTGACGCTGCCGGCGCCGGTGTGCCGGTCGACGCGCTGACCGGCTGGAGGTGGAACGGCCAGAAGTACGTGCAGGTGCCCTTCCAGGTGGACGAGATGATGGCTCGTTACCTCGACAACGCCGCCTCGGGCTTCGCGTTCTACTCGGGCCAGGACCAGCACACGACGTACGCGTACGACAAGCCCGGCGACCGCGAGGGCTTCCGCTTCACGAAGAACCCGCCGAACAACCCGTGCCTGGCCATCCCGGACAGCCCGCCGATGAGCGACCCGGTGCCCGGCCTCGACACCAACGACGAGGTCGTCTTCATGGCCTCCGACGCCGGACCGACCGCGCCGTCCAACGCCGTACTGCCGGCCGGCGTGGAGGACGTGAAGACGGTCGAGGTGCACGACCCGACCAGGCCGGGCGAGGCCGCCAAGGTGCTCTACGTCATGCGCTCCGGGCCGGGCGGTCCGAAGCCGGCCTTCAACGGCAGCAACGGCTACGTGCGCTACCAGCGGGACAAGAACGCCGGCATCTTCGCGTTCTCCGAGTCGAGCTACGACAACTACGGCAACGCGCCGAAGGGCCCGTACTGCGACGACAAGGGCAAGCTCGTCCTGGTCAAGGGCAAGCCGGACATCCAGCAGCGCCGCCCGCGCGACACCGCGTGGATCACGACGGACCGGTACAAGTTCCGCTACGACGGCCGCTGGCTCATGACGCAGCTGCACATCTCCAAGGACAAGGGACGCACGTACGGGCCGGACCTGATCGACCGCTGGAAGGCGCGCGCGTTCGCCCAGGACCCGGGCTCCGAGACGCCGTGCTGCGGCTACGAGGACGAGGACGTCAACTGGGGCGGCTCGTCGATCCTCCTTGGCGAGCATGCCGGTCCGGTGCGCACGATCCGCGAGACCTGGGGCGCCGACTCCGGCACCAACGTGATCCGTCGTGAGGTCTTCTACCGGGCCGAGATGCGGCAGCGGAACTTCCTGCGCGTGCACGTGATCCCGCCGCTCGACGGCATCTACTCCCAGTGGGACCACAACGCCGGCGTGATGACGAGGTTCATCAGCCCCCGGCAGCCCGACGGCGTGACCGTCGACGGCGTCAACGACGAGCTCTACGGGAACTTCGACGACCCGTGCAACCCGAGCTGGGACAAGAACGGCCGAAGCCAGATCGACGAGTTCTACCGGACGCTGTACCAGGCGATCACGCCGCTGTGCCAGCCGCTACCGGACCCGGACGAGACCTACTACCACCAGAGCATCGACCTGGCCGACCTCACGGCGGCCAACCCCAACGTCGCGCTGGACTGGAACCTGATCACCGGCCCGCATGGCAGCATCGTCAGCCGGTTCAAGACCGAGCCGACCGACCTGACGCCGGGTGGCGCGGTGCAGTCGATCGCGTCCCTGCCGTACTACCGCGACGACTCGTGCTTCGACGACGGCACCGGCACCGACCCCGGCCCGCACATCGCGTTCCGTCGCGACGAGGGCGAGCACAACGGCGTCGACACGCGCCTGACGCAGAAGGGCAAGAAGCCGCGCATCTGCTGGCAGCCCAAGCACGGCCCGACCAGGTCGACCGACACGTTCTGGCAGGGCTCGATCGGGACGTACGGCGTACACATCATGTTCATCGCCGAGAGCGACAACGCCCGCCTGACCGTGCCGGTCACCGAGGTGGTCAGCGAGCAGCGCCAGGTCTACCTCCCGGGTCAGCGCGACTACCTCGCCGGCGAGCAGTACGGCCGCGCCCTCGAAAAGCCCCTCGTGGCAGTCGTCCGCTAGCCCAGACCGTTGAGGTGGGAGTTTCAGCGGCCGCTGAAAAACCCCCCACAAACGGGTTGTCACCCGCGCGTGTGCAGATCATTTGGGGACCCAGGTTCCGGTTGGGGGATCGGCCGGAAGGGTTCGTAGACTCCACGGCATGGGCTTGCTCGACCTGATCCGGTCACCCGCTGACGTCAAGCGGCTCGACGCGGCCCAGCTGCCGACGCTCGCGGAGGAGATCCGCGACTTCCTGGTGCAGGCGGTCTCGAAGACGGGTGGGCACCTCGGCCCGAACCTCGGCGTCGTCGAGCTCACGATCGCGCTGCACCGGGTCTTCGACAGCCCGCACGACAAGCTGCTCTGGGACACCGGCCACCAGAGCTACGTGCACAAGCTGCTCACCGGTCGCGGCCCGCTCTTCGACACGCTGCGCCAGCCGGGCGGCCTGTCCGGCTACCCGAGCCAGGCCGAGTCGCCGCACGACGTCATCGAGAACTCCCACGCCTCCACGGCGCTGTCGTACGCCGACGGGCTGGCCAAGGCGTATGCGCTGACCGGACAGACCGACCGGTCCGTCGTCGCGATCGTCGGTGACGGCTCGCTCACGGGTGGCATGGCCTGGGAGGCGCTCAACACGATCGCCTCGGCCGAGCGGCCGGTCGTCATCGTCGTCAACGACAACGGCCGCTCCTACGCGCCGACGATCGGCGGCCTGCAGAACCACCTGGCCAGCCTGCGCCTGCAGCCCGGCTACGAGCAGGCGCTCGAGATGGTGAAGACGACGCTCGCGCGCACGCCCCTGGTCGGACCGCCGCTCTACGACGCGCTGCACCGGATCAAGGACGGTCTCAAGGACCTGATCAGCCCGCAGGTGATGTTCGAAGACCTCGGCCTCAAGTACTTCGGCCCGATCGACGGCCACGACGTGGCGGCGGTCGAGTCGGCGCTGCGACGCGCGCGCGCGTTCGGCGGGCCGGTGATCGTGCACTGCGTCACGCGCAAGGGCTTCGGCTACGGGCCGGCCGAGGACGACGAGGCGGACTGCCTGCACGGTGTTTCCGTCATGGACCCGGCGACCGGCAAGGCGACCGGCACGCCGTCGCGCAGCTGGACCTCGGTGTTCGCCGACGAGATGGTCGCGATCGGTGGGGAGCGCGACGACGTCGTCGCACTCACCGCGGCGATGCTGCAGCCGGTGGGCCTGAGCGGGTTCGCGGCGGCGTACCCCGACCGGGTCTTCGACGTCGGCATCGCGGAGCAGCACGCGGTCACGTCCGCGGCCGGCCTGGCGCTGGGCGGGCTGCGCCCGGTCGTGTGTGTCTACGCGACGTTCCTCAACCGCGCGTTCGACCAGGTGCTCCTCGACGTCGCGCTGCACAAGCTGCCCGTGACGTTCGTGCTGGACCGGGCCGGCGTCACCGGCGACGACGGGCCCAGCCACAACGGCATGTGGGACCTCTCGCTGCTCCAGCTCGTGCCCGGCCTGTCCATCGCCGCGCCGCGCGACGCCATGACGCTGCGTACGGCGCTCCGCGAGTCGCTGGTCCGCGACGACGGGCCCAGTGTCGTGCGGTTCCCGAAGGGCCCGGTGGGCGAGGACATCCCGGCCGTCGACACGCTCGGCGGCATGGACGTGCTGCGCCGCGGCAGCGACGTGCTGGTCGTGGCGGTCGGCGCGATGGCCCGGACCGCGCTCGACGTGGCCGACCGGGTCGCGGACCAGGGCATCTCGGTGACCGTGGTGGACCCGCGATGGGTGAAGCCGGTGCCCGCCGAGCTCACTGCGCTGGCCGCCGCCCACGACCTCGTGGTGACCCTCGAGGACAACGGGCGCGTCGGAGGCGTGGGCGCCGCGTGCGCGCTGCAGCTGCAGGACGCCGGCGTACGCGTTCCGGTGCTCAACTTCGGCCTCGCGCAGGAGTTCCTCGACCAGGGCAAGCGCGACGCGCTGCTGGCCGAAGCCGGCCTGGACGCGCAGAGCCTCGCCCGCAAGGTGACCGAGGCGGTGTCGCAGACCGAACCGGCGACTGTCCCGCTCTAGGACGCGTCCCGCGCGTAGTAGGCGTAAGGGTCGTCGACCCGGTCGAGGGTGAGGCCGGCGGCTTCGAGGCTCCGGCGGCTCGCGGTGTTGTCGAGGAGCACCTCCGCGGTCACGCGCCGTACGCCGGGCTGCGCGACCGCCCACTCCACGAGCGCCCCGACCAGCTCACGTCCTAGTCCCCGGCCGCGGGACGGCGCGGCCAGGCCGAAGCCGACCTCGACGCTGCCGTGCTCGTCCGGCCCACCGTGCCAGCCGCAGTCGCCGATGACCTGGCCGGCATGCTCGACCAGCCAGCCCGCATCGGCAGCCGGGTCACCCGACGCGACGACGGGGAGCAGGCCGTCGGCCGTGTCAGCGTGCGGCCAGCCCGGTCCGGGCGTGAGTCCCGTGAGGTCCCCGCTGACGATGCGGGCCGCCGCCGATCCGTCGATCGGGCGGAGCGCGAGCCGCGGCGTGTGGATCGCGCGGCGGGGGGTCACTCGTCCGGCGGTACGTCGGGCGGGGCGGCGAGTGCCTCGGTGAGGACCGCGGCGGTGAGCCGGATCTGCCAGGA
>CAZYXZ010000030.1:0-34587 GCA_964651395.1 uncultured Frankiaceae bacterium | reverse complement strand
GTCCTGCTGCTGCACGGGCTGTCGTCGCAGCGGCGGATCTGGAACCTCGTGGTGCCCGGGCTGCTCGGCCTGCCGCTGGTCGCGCTGGACGCGCGCGGTCACGGCGACTCGGGGCGGCCCTCGACCGGCTACGGCTTCGAGGCGGTCGCCCGCGACGTGACGGTGGCGATGGACGCACTCGGCCTGTCCCGCGCGGTCGTCGTGGGCCACTCGTGGGGCGCCAACGTCGCGCTCGAGCTGGCCGCGCGCCATCCCGGGCGGGTGCTCGCCGTGGTCGCCGTCGACGGCGGCCTCACCACGCTGCGCGGACGCCTGTCGCGCGAGGAGGCGGTCACGTTGCTCACGCCGCCGGACATCGCGTTGCCGCCCGGAGAGATCCCCGCCCTCATGCGCAGGGGCCCCTTGGCCCCCTGGTGGTCTCCGGAGGTCGAGGAGGCGCTGCTGCCGACCTTCGCGGTGTCCGCGGACGGGCTGGCCCGCCGGCGCCTGCCCTTCGAGGCGCACATGGAGATCGTCGACGCCCTCGTCGACTACGACCCGGACGAGGTCCTGGCCCGGCTGAGCGTGCCGTGCTGGCCGGTGCTGGCCGAACCGGGCTTCGGTCCGGGCGACGCCCAGGGGCAGGCCTGGGCGCTGGCGCGCGGCGACGCCGAGGCGCGCGCGGTGACCACGCTGGCCGAGCCGCGGCTCGTCCGACTGGTCGGCGCGCTGCACGACGTACCCTTGCAGTGGCCGGCGCTCGTCGCGGGCATCGTCCGAGCCGCCGTCGACGACCTCGCGGTACGCCGGGCCGAGGACGGAGGCGCGTCGTGATCGAGCTCGACGGGATCGGGGCGCTGCGCTCCCCCGTCGTCATCGCCGCCTTCGAGGGATGGAACGACGCCGCCGACGCGTCCACCGGCGCAGTCGAGCATCTCGAGCGGGTGTGGCAGGCGCAGCCGGTGCTGGCCATCGACCCGGACGACTACTACGACTTCCAGGTGAACCGCCCGACGGTGACCCTCGTCGACGGCATGACCCGGCGTATCGAGTGGCCGACCACGCGGCTGTCGGTCGTCACGCTGCCGCAGTACGACAACGACGTGCTGCTGGTGCGCGGCCTGGAGCCGAACATGCGCTGGCGCGGTTTCTGCGGTGAGCTGCTCGACATCGTCACCGAGCTGGGCGCGCAGACCGTTGTCACTCTCGGTGCCCTGCTCGCGGACCAGCCGCACACGCGACCCATCCAGGTCACCGGCTCGGCCAGCGACCGGGAGACCGCGGTGCGGCTCGGTCTCGACCGCTCACGCTACGAAGGACCGACCGGCATCGTCGGAGTGCTGCACGACGCCTGCCTCGGTCGGGACATCGCCACGGCCAGCTTCTGGGCGGCTGTGCCGCACTACGTCTCGTCGCCGCCCTGCCCGAAGGCGACGATGGCGCTGCTGCGCCGGCTCGAGGACCTCTTCGACTTCCACATCCCGCTGGGCGACCTGCCGGAGGAGGCGCGGTCCTGGGAAGAAGGCGTTGACGAGCTGACGGCCCAGGACAGCGACATCGCCGACTACGTCCGCGGGCTCGAGGAGCGCGAGGCGGCCACCGACCTGCCGGAGGCGTCCGGCGAGCAGATCGCCCGGGAGTTCGAGCGTTTCCTCCGCCAGCGCGACGAGCCGTCCTAGACCTCGACCCCGAGGAGCGCGTCCACCACGTCTCGCACGAGCGCCGGAGCGGCCCCGTCGCCGGTGCTGCCCCGCAGCAGGGCGTCGGCCCAGGTGTCCACGACCTGGAGTGCGCCGGGTGCGTCGAGGTCGTCGGCCAGGTGCCGGCGTACGCCGTCGAGCACGTCGTCAGCCGGCGGCCCGGATGCGTGCGACAGCGCCCGCCGCCAGCGGTCGAGCCGGTCCTCAGCCCGCGTGATGTCGGCGTGCGACCACTGCCACGCCGTGCCGTAGTGGTGGTCGAGGAGTGACAGCCGCACCGCGGCCGGCTCGTGCTGGGAGCGCAGCTCACGGACGAAGACCAGGTTGCCCAGGGACTTCGACATCTTCTCGCCGTCGAGCCGCACCATCGCGGTGTGCACCCAGCAGCGGGCGAACGGCCAGACCCCGGTCGCCGTGGTCGCCTCGGCGGCGCACATCTCGTGGTGCGGGAAGGCGAGGTCCGTGCCGCCGCCGTGGATGTCCATCGGCGCGCCCAGGTGGTGCAGCGCGATCGCCGCGCACTCGACGTGCCAGCCGGGACGGCCGTCGCCCCAGGGGGCCGGCCAGGACGGTTCGTCGGGCCGCGCGGCGAGCCAGAGCAGCGGGTCGAGCGGGTTCTTCTTGCCGGCGCGGTCCGGGTCCCCACCGCGCTGCCCGGACAGCTCGAGCATCGTGTCGTAGTCGCGGTTGGCGATCGTGCCGAACCGCGGCGCCGCGTCGACGGAGAAGTAGAGGTCGCCGTCGACGTCGTACGCGGTGCCGTTGTCCCGCAGCCGGCCGATCAGCTCGACGATGTGCTCCATCGACTCGACCGCTCCGATGAAGTGCGTCGGCGGCAGGATGCGCAGCGCCGTGAGGTCCTCGCGGAACAGCTGCGTCTCCCGCTGCCCGAGCGCGTCCCAGTCGTCGCCGGTCTCGCGGGCGCGCTTGAGGATGTCGTCGTCGATGTCGGTGACGTTCTGGACGTAGTTGACGTCGTGGCCGGAGTCGCGCAGCACGCGCTGGGCCAGGTCGTAGGCCAGGTAGGTGGCCGCGTGACCCAGATGCGTGGCGTCGTACGGCGTGATGCCGCAGACGTACATCGTCGCGGTGGTCCCGCTGGCCACCGGGCGCAGCTCGTCGGTCGACGTGTCGTAGACGCGCAGCGGCAGACCCCTGCTCGGCAGAGCGGGCACCTCAGGGGACGGCCAGGACTCCATGGCGGCAGCGTAACTAGAACGGGGGCCAGGGGACGGCGGGCCAGTCCGGGCTGGGCTGGGGGAACGTGCGCTTCGACAGCAGGCGCTCGACACGCCGTGCGGTCATGCGCACCTCGGAGACGCTCAGCAGCTCGTGCAGCTGCTCCCCCAGCTCGCCGTTGAGCGCACTGCACAGGCGCTCAAGACCGTCGACCAGGTCTGGGTAGAGCGGGAGCCCGCGCCAGCCCCACAGCACCGTGCGCAGCTTCGGGTCCTCGGCGAAGCACACGCCGTGGTCCACGCCGAAGATGTGGCCGTCGGCGGTCGGCAGCAGGTGCCCGCCCTTGCGGTCCGCGTTGTTGATGACCGCGTCGAGGACGCACATGCGTCGCAGCGCGGGGTGGTCGAGATGCAGCAGCTCCTCCACGTCGACGCTCTCGTCCACGTCGATCCAGAGCTGCACCATGCCGGTGCCGAAGGGACCGTCGCGCAGCACGGTCGGGGGGACGATGTTCCAGCCGAACGCCTCGGAGACGGCGTACGCCGCGACCTCGCGGTAGGCCAGCGTGCCGTCCGGGAAGTCCCAGAGCGGGCGCTCGCCGCGGATCGGCTTGTAGACGCACGCCGCGGTCAGCTCGCCGTCGGCGACGCTGCCGAAGAGCGTGGCGTTGCTCGCGTCGAGCAGTCGCCCCTGGACCGTGAGCTCGCCGTCGCTGAGCAGCCGGAGCGCCCGGTCGAGGTCGACGGCAGGTTCGTCGGGCACTAGTGCCGGTGGCCGTTCTGGCGCGGGCAGACGTGACCCTCCGGGTCCAGCGGCAGGCCGCACAGCGGGCAGGGCGGGCGGCCGGCCGCGACGACGCGCAGGGCCCGCTCCACGAAGGCTCGGGCCATCCCGGGCTGCATGCGGACGCGGAAGATGTCGGGGCCCTCGGTGCCGTCTTCGTCCTCGTCGTCATCGAGCCCGGACTCGTCGGCGTCCGTGTCGTCCTCGTCGCTGTCGGCGAGGGTGGCCGCCAGGGCCTCGATGACGATGATCTCGTCCTCCCCGTCCCAGGCGAGACGCAGCTCGCCGACGCGGAACTCCTCGAGGATCGGCTGGTCCAGCGGCGCGACGTCGGCCAGCTCGGGCGGCGTCTGCGCGGGGACGTCGGCTCCGCGCCGGCGTACCTCGTCGAGCAGCTCCCCGAGCCGCTCGGCGAGCACCTGCACCTGCACCTTCTCGAGCGCGATCGTCGTCACCCGCCCGCCGGCACTCGCCTGCAGGTAGAACGACCGCGCGCCCGGCTGGCCGACGGTGCCGGCGACGAAGCGCTCGGGTGGGTCGAAGGAGAAGATCTGGCGCGGCATCTGCTGACCCTACGTGTCGGCCTCGCCCCCGCCCCCACCGACGGGTGCGTCGGAGGAGCGGCGGCGGGACTTCTTCTTCGGCGGGAGCAGATCGGCGATCGAGCCGCCGGTGTCGTTCATGTGGACCACGAACGGACGCAGCTCCGTGTAGCGGACGACGGAGACCGAGCAGGGGTCGACGAGGATCCGCTGGAACAGGTCGAGGTGCTGACCGAGCGCGTCGGCGAGGATCGCCTTGATGACGTCGCCGTGGCTGCATGCCACGTAGGTCGCATCCGGTCCGAGCTTCGCGTTCCACTCGCGGATCGCGTTGACGGCGCGGTCCTGCGTGTCCCGCAGCGACTCGCCGCCGGGGAACGTCACGGCAGAGGGATGCGCCTGCACCTGCCGCCAGAGCGGGTCCTTGGCCAGCTTCTTCAGCTCCTGGCCGGTCCAGTCGCCGTACCGGCACTCCCCCAGGCGGTCGTCGGTCTGCACGGTGAGCGGGCGGCCGCCGGCTAGCGCGGCCGCGGTCTCCTGGCAGCGCTCGAGCGGTGAGCTGACGATCGCGTCGAGGGGCACGGGGGCCAGCCGCTCGGCGAGCGCAGCGGCCTGCCCCGCGCCCTTGTCGTTGAGATGGATGCCCGGCGTCCAGCCGGCGAGGACCGGACCGGTCATCGCGGTCAGCCCGTGGCGGACGAGGAGCACCGTGGTCATGGCTAGATAGTCGCCCCTCGCCCGCCGGTGAGCATCAGGACGGCGGCCAGGGCGGCGATGCCGAGGCGGTAGACGGCGAAGGAGCCGAACGACCGCGTGCGGACCAGCGCGAGCACCCCCCACACCGCCAGGGCCCCCGTCACGGCGGACGTGAGGATGCCGACGGCGAAGGCGCCGCCCTGGCCCTGCAGCCCGTCGCTGACCAGGTTGCGCCCGGAGTAGAGGATCGCGCCGAGCGTGATCGGCAGGCTCATGAGGAACGAGAAGCGCGCGGCCGCGTCGCGCGTGACGCCGACGGCCCGCCCCGCCGTGATGGTCACGCCGGACCGCGAGACACCGGGCGCCAGCGCCAGCGCCTGCCCGACGGCCATCACCGCGACCTGCCGGCGGCCGAGGTCGTCGTAGTAGATCTCCTGCGGCGCGCGCCGGTCGACGGCCCAGAGGAGTACGCCGAAGACCACCAGCAGCACGGCGATCTGCCACGGCTGGCCGAGATGGTCGGTGATGTAGTCCTCCGCGAGTGCACCGACGATCGCGCCCGGTACGGCGGACAGGACGAGCAGCCAGGCGAGTCGCTCGTCCTGGTCGCGCACGGCGCGGGCCCGCACCGAGGCGAACCAGGCGCGGAGCAGGCGCCAGAGGTCACGGCGGAGGTAGAGCGCAGCACCGGCGAACGTGCCGATGTGCAGCGCGACGTCGAAGACCTTGTTGAACTCCTTGTCGGCCAGGATCTCGGTCCAGCCGGCCGCCCAGGGAACGAGGATCAGGTGCCCGGACGAGGAGACCGGTGCGAACTCGGTCGCTCCCTGCGTGATGCCCAGTACCGCCGCCTGGAACAGGTTCACGAAGCGCGGCCGGACTTCTCCAGAGCCTCGGCGCACTGCCGCAGCGCAGCGGTGCGCTCGTCTGCGGTGGCGCCGACCGGCGTGACGGTCAGCGTCGTGACTCCGCTCTCGGCGTACTCGGTGAGCCGGTCGACGATCCGGTCGAACGGGCCGAGCAGGGCGGTCTCGTCGATGAACTCGAACGGCACGGCCTCCATCGCCCCGGCGTAGTCGTGGTCGAGGTAGCGGTCCTGGATGGTCTGGGCTGCCTCCTCGTAGCCGTAGCGGCGGGCCAGGGCGTTGTAGAAGTTCTTCTCGCGCGAGCCCATGCCGCCGATGTAGAGCGCGGAGTAGGGCCGCAGCGGGTCGGCGCAGGCGGCGACGTCGTCGCCGATGGACAGCGGCACGGTCGGGACGACGTCGAAGCCGGCCAGGCCGTCCTTCCCGGCCTTCCTCGCTCCGGCCTCGATGTGCGAGAGCTGCTCGGCCGCGTGGGCCGCCGAGTAGAAGATGCCGAGCCAGCCGTCGGCGATCTCGCCGCAGAGCTCGAGGTTCTTCGGGCCGATGGCGGCGAGGTAGACCGGGATCTCCTCGCGCACGGGGTGGACGGTGAGCTTGAGCGCCTTGCCGGGGCCGTCCGGCAGCGGCAGCTGGAAGTGCTTGCCGTCGTACGTCACCCGTTCGCGGCGCAGGGCCATCCGCACGATGTCGACGTACTCGCGCGTGCGGCCGAGGGGGGCGTCGTAGCGGACGCCGTGCCAGCCCTCGGAGACCTGGGGACCGGAGACCCCCACGCCGAGACGGAAGCGGCCGCCCGAGAGCGAGTCGAGCGTCGCGGCGGTCATGGCCGTCATGGCCGGGGTACGGGCGGGGATCTGGAAGATGGCGCTGCCCACGTCCATCTGCGTGGTGTGCGCGGCGACCCACGTCAGGACCGTGGCCACGTCGCTGCCGTAGGCCTCGGCAGCCCACGCGACGGCGTACCCCAGCCGGTCGGCCTCCTTGGCCAGCTCGAGGGCCTCGGCGTCCTGCCCGGCACCCCAGTAGCCCAAGTTCAGTCCGAGACGCACGTGTCCTCCTCCTGCTTGCCGTGCCGCGCACGGTACCGTGACAACCACGCACGACCCCGGGGAGACCAACGCGTGAAGCACCGCCATCTCGGCCGCAGCGGACTGGTCGTCTCGCGGCTCGGCCTCGGCACGATGACCTGGGGTGCGGAGACCGACGAGGAGGACGCCGGCCTGCAGCTGCGCGCCTTCCGTGAGGCCGGCGGCACGCTGGTCGACACGGCCGACGTCTACGTCGACGGCGAGAGCGAGCGGATGCTCGGCGCGCTGCTGGCCAAGGAGGGCGGCCGGGAGGAGTTCATCCTCGCGACGAAGGCCTGCGGCGCGACCGGCAGCGAGCCCATGGACCGGGGTACGTCGCGCGGGCACCTGATCGCCGCGCTGGACGCCTCGCTGAACCGGCTGGGCACCGACTACATCGACCTCTGGCAGGTGCACGCCTGGGACTGGGGCACCCCGCTCGAGGAGACCCTGGCCGCCCTCGACACCGCCGTCACCAGCGGCCGCGTGCGCTACGTCGGCGTCTCGAACTTCTCCGGCTGGCAGCTGGCCAAGGCGGCGGAGCACCAGCGGCTGCTGCGCGCGACGCCGATCGTGTCCGTGCAGATGGAGTACTCGCTGCTCCAGCGCGGGATCGAGCGCGAAGTGGTGCCGGCCGCGCTCGATGCGGAGGTCGGCGTACTCCCCTGGTCGCCGCTCGGCCGGGGTGTGCTCACGGGCAAGTACCGGCGGGGCTCGGCCGGTCCGGGGTCTCGGGCGATGAGCGCGGGGTTCAGCGGCTTCGTCGAGCCCTACCTCGAGGAGGAGCGGACGCGCATCGTCGACTCCGTGCTGACCGCCGCGGACGGTCTCGGCGTCTCACCGGTCTCGGTCGCGCTGGCCTGGGTGCGCGACCGGCCGGGCGTCGTCGCGCCGATCCTCGGCGCGCGGACGGCGGACCAGCTGGTCGGCTGCCTGATGTCGGAGATCGTCGTACTGCCGGACTCGATCCGCCAGGCGCTCGAAGACGTGTCGCAGCCCTACCTCGGCTACCCCGAGCGCGCGCGCTGGATCAGCGCCCACGAAGACATCGAGGCGTGATTCACGGCGCCGCCTTTGGCGGCGCGTGCGGTCGCTCGTTCGCGACCGCGTTCCAGGCAGCGCGGAGACACACAACCGGGCGAGGACCTCGATCTGACACGAGCCAGATGTACGCCAAACCCGCGTGGTGCATGCCTCGCGGGTCCTCTCCTCAACAACCAGCCAAGAACCGGTCCAGGACGCGTACGCCGAACTCGAGCGCGTCGAGCGGCACGCGCTCGTCGACGCCGTGGAACATGCCGGCGAAGTCGAGGTCCGGCGGCAGCATGAGCGGTGAGAACCCGAAGGCGCGGATGCCGAGCCGGCTGAAGTGCTTCGCGTCCGTGCCGCCGGAGAGCGTGTAGGGCACGAGCCGTGCTGCGGAGTCCTCGGCCTTGATGGCCGCGGACATGGCGTCGACCAGGGCGCCGTCGAAGGTCGTCTCCAACGCGATGTCCCAGTGGTGGTTGGCCCGCTCGATGTCCGGGCCGAGGATCGCGTCGAGCTCGCGCTCGAACTCCTCCTCGAAGCCGGGGACGAAGCGACCGTCGACTTCGGCGTACGCCGCGGGCGGGATGATGTTCACCTTGTTGCCGGCCTGCAGCATCGTCGGGTTCGCGGTGTTGCGCACCGTCGCGCCGATCAGGCGCGCGAGCGGGCCGAGCTTCGCGATGGTCGCGTCGACGTCGTCGTAGTCGAGCTCGATCTGCATCGCGTCACTGATCGCCTCGAGGAACGCGCGCGTCGTCGGCGTCAGGTGGATGGGCAGCTTCGTCTTGCCCAGCCGCGCGACCGCGTCGCAGAGCGCGGTGACGGCGTTGTCGTCGTTGATCATGCTGCCGTGCCCGGTGCGGCCCTTCGCCGTCAGGCGCATCCAGGCCATGCCCTTCTGCGCGGTCTCGATGAGGTAGAGCCGCAGGTCGTTGTTCACCGTGACGCTGAACCCGCCGACCTCGCTGATCCCCTCGGTGACGCCCTCCAGCAGGTCCGGTCGGGTGTCCACGAGATGCCGCGCGCCGAGCAGGCCACCGGCCTCCTCGTCGGCCAGGAAGGCCAGCACCAGGTCGCGGGGCGGCTGTCGCCCGTCGCGGGCCAGGTTGCGCACCGTGGTCAGCGTCATCGCGACCATGTCCTTCATGTCGACGGCGCCGCGACCCCAGAGGCAGCCGTCCTGGATCTCGCCGGAGAACGGGTCGACGGTCCAGCCGTCCTTGTCCGCGGGGACGACGTCGAGGTGGCCGTGCACGAGCAGCGCCGGCCGGCTCTGGTCCGCACCGGTCAGCCGCGCGACCACAGTCGTGCGGCCAGGCTCGGACTCGAGGATGGTCGGCTCGATGCCGACCTCGGCGAGCTTCGCGGCGACGTACTCGGCCGCTTCCCGTTCGTTGCCGCCCGGATTGACCGACGGGATCCGGATCAGGTCACGGCAGAGATCCATGACCTCGCTCATGGCCGGACCTCCGCTTCGTGCGTCACGTGTCTGGCAGGTATCCTGCCCCTTCGCGCCGGTCGGGGCACTGCCCCACATCCGGTCGCGCCACGTCGGAGTGGCGGAATAGGCAGACGCGCATGGTTGAGGGCCATGTGCCCGCAAGGGCATGGGGGTTCAAGTCCCCCCTCCGACACTCGCATCGGCTTGGGTCGCTGCCGCGACAGGTAGGTGGGACCTGAGGTTCCGGGTGGTCGGGGCAGCGCCGGGTAAGCCTTCCAGTGAGAAGTTCGCAACGACACTGGAGGAAGCCTGATGGGTGACCGGGACCGTACCGACAACGCCAAGGAAGCGCTCCAGCGCGACTGGGAGCAGACCAAGAACGACGTCGGCGCCGGCGGCCGCGACCTCGGCCAGGACGTCGACGACACCATCAAGCAGATGGCCGGCAAGGACACGCCGAACCGTCCGCAGCGCTAGCTAGTCGAAGCCGCGCCCTCCGCCCTCACTCGTGAGCGGCGGGGGGCGTGTCGCTGTCTTCGGCGTAGGCTGAAGGCGTTCCACGAGCCCTGGGTTGTCCAGCCCACCGCACTCCTCGGCCCGTCCGACCTCACGACGGGTACGACGATGACTGTGCAGTTCCTGGACCCCCGACTGGACCGCACCCCGAGCGACTACGGGCAGGTGCTCGCCGCAGTCCAGCGAGCCCGGCTCCTGGACCGGTCCTGGTGGGCCTATCTGCCCCGGGTGCTGGTGGTCGGGGCGATGATCGCCGTCGGCCTCACGGCGTTCCTGATGCTCGGCCAGTCCTGGTGGCAGATCGGCGTGGCCGCGTGGTTCGCGATCGTCTTCGCGCAGCTCGGGTTCCTCGGCCACGACGCCGGGCACCAGCAGGTGTTCCGCAGCCGCCGGTGGAACGACCGGCTCGGCATCCTGATCTCCAATGTCGGCGTGGGCCTGAGCTACGGCTGGTGGATCGACAAGCACAACGCGCACCACCGCCACCCCAACCAGATCGGCCGCGACCCGGACGTCGCGCGCAACGTCTTCGCGTGGACGGACAGCCAGGCCAACAGCCAGCGCGGCCCCTTGCGCTTCATCGCGCGGCACCAGGCGGCGTTCTTCTTCCCCCTGCTGCTCCTGGAGGCGTGGAACCTGCACGTCGGCAGCGTGCTGGCGCTGATCGCGCGCCCGCGCCGGCGGGTGCTGGAGCTCAGCCTGCTGGCCGTGCACGTCGCCGGCTGCCTGCTGCTGTTGCTACTGGTGCTCTCCCCCGTGCAGGTGCTCGTGTTCATCGCGGTGCAGCAGTCGTTGTTCGGGCTGTATCTGGGGAGCAGCTTTGCGCCCAACCACAAGGGGATGCTCGTGCTGGAAGGTGAGGTGGACCTCGACTTCCTGCGCAGCCAGGTGCTGACGTCGCGCAACATCGCGGGCGGGCGGATGACCAGCGCGATGTACGGCGGGCTGAACCACCAGATCGAGCACCACCTGTTCCCGAGCATGCCCAGCCGCAACCTGCGCCGTTGCCGCCTGCTCGTGAAGCAGTTCTGCGCCGAGCGCGACGTCGAGTACTGCGAGACGTCGGTGGTCGGCTCGTACGCCCAGGCGCTGCGCTACCTGCGCAGCGTGCGGCCCTCGTCGGTGGTCAGCGAGTAGCCGCGGTCGGCGTACGGGAAGCCGTCCAGCTCGGAGGTCCAGGGGCCCTGGTTGTAGTAGGCGCGAATCTCGCTGATGAGGCCGTCGCGGAAGACGTACCACTCTGCGCCTCGTGTCGCGACGCGGTCGGCACCCGGCGCCGGGGTCCAGAACAGCGTCCACTCGATGACCGCCTCGCCCGCGGTCTCGAGGCAGTGGTCGACCACCCAGCGGCCGTCGATGCGCGGCTGCACCCTGTGCCAGTACTTGGCCAGTGCCTCACGGCCGTGCACCGGCGCCGGAGCGAGGTTGGGCGCCAGGAACCAGTGGACGACGTCCTCGGTGAAGCAGGCCTCGAGGGCAGCGACATCGGCGCTGTTGCAGGCGTCGTAGTAACGCCGGATCAACGCCTCGTGCGACATCAGCAGTAGTAGTGGTTCCGCACCGGTGCCGCGACGCCGGTCCGCCCGTCCGCGGTGAAGCCGCGGGGCTGGATGACGAGCAGCTCCCCGCTCACGCTGGGGGCAGCGGTGTAGGTGATCGAGTGCGAGGTGGTCAGCGCGGGGTCGACGGCGACGATCGTCAGGATCGTGTTGTCCGCCACCGTGTCCGCGCCCTCGCGCAGGACCTGCAGGTCACGGCCCAGGAGAAGCTCGCTGGTGGCCGGAGTCGCAGTCGTCCACTCCACGCGCAAAGCGCAGGTGCCGTCACCGTTGGGCAGCGGGGTCACCGTCAGCCCGCTGACGCTCGGTGCCGGCAGGCCGGTCCACCGCTCGGCCAGCGCGTCGAAGGCGAGGCCGGTCGGACGGAGCTCCGGCCAGGCGTGCGGCACGGCGTGGTTGACGCCCCACCACTCCGGGTTCTCGGTGTTGTCCGGTGCCGCCCAACCGCCGCGCCCGTACGTGTCGTGGACCACGGTGCTCAGCGGGGTGAGGGCGCCGATGCTGTAGGACCAGTTGTCGGCGTACATGAAGATCTGGCCGCCGAAGACGTGGCCTTGCGGCTGCGCGTCGCCCGCGATGTGCGGCGCGAGGTTGTCCCAGGAGGTCGCGTCCCAGTCGGACTGGGCCGCCTGGTTCTCGCCGCTACCCGTCGCGCACGACACCGCGATGAAATTCGGCCACGCCGCCGGATCGGCGTTGGGGATCCGGGCGCCGCCGTTGCACGAGTAGCGGTCGACGCCGAACTCCCCGAGGTACTTCGGGCGCGGGTCGGCGGTCGAGAGCGAGGCGTAGTAGCCCGGCGACGGGAACCGGGACTCGGCGTACGGGTGGATGCCCCACAGGTCGAGGTCGGGCACGTTGAGCGTCTGCAGGTGCGTGCCCGCATGGGCCGTGGCCGTGGAGACGAGGTGGTTGGGGTCGTGCGCGTGGATGTACTGCGCAAGCCGGTTGAGCAGGCCGACCTTGCCGGAGGCTCGGTTGCCGTACCAGGCAGTGAGTGCGGGCTCGCCCGAGAGCTCCACCTCGTTGCCGACCTCCCAGAAGAGGGATGCCGGGTGCGAGCCGACCGTGTCGAGCATCGTCTGGATCCACTGCTCCCAGACCGGTGCCCAGACCGGGTCGGTGGTGTCGGCCGCGTGCGCAGGGAGCTCGGCCGCGGTCGGCGCCAGGATCAGCCACAGCATGCCGATGCCGTTGGCCCAGAACGCGTCCATGCAGGTTTTGTAGGCGCTGGCGATCGCCGGTCCGTACGGCTCGAACCAGACGCGTAGCGCCGTGACGCCGGCAGCCCCCAGCAGGCGGGCGTCGTTCTGGCAGGCCGTCGCGTCCGTGGCCCAGCTGTTGGTGATGAAGTGCTCGCCGATCGGTTGGTTCTGGACGTACGTGTAGCCCTGCATGGTGAAGGCGGAGCCGTTCACCTCGACGACGCGTGTGCCCGGCCGGACCGTGGACGTCGACGCCGATGCGGCGACGACCGCGACGTCCGTGAGGAGCAGCGTGTCGCCGGCCGACCAGGCGTCCTTCGCGACGACGTCGAGGCGGACCGGTGCACCCGTGCTGGTGAAAGAGAAGCCGAACCTCTGCGCGATCGCGTCGACGTGGACCGGCGCCGACGACGCGCTGCCACTGCGAACGATGAAGGCCCGCCCGCGCGTCCCGGTCGCGGTGCCCCGGAGGAACCAGCGACCTGCCGGCAAGGAGACCTGCCACGTGGCGATCCGGCCGGCGCCCGAGGCGCGGGCGGTCAGGTCCGCGGACGTGATCGTCCGTTCCGCGGCCGAGACGGCCGAGAGACTCCAACCAGCCGCCGGCGCGAGTGCCGTACGCGCAGCGGGGCTCGAGTGCGAAGCGACGCCTTGGGACACGAGGGTGGCGGCCACCGCCACCCAGACGAACAGCCTGCCGCGCATCCGGGCTCCCCCTGGTCGTCTGCCGACTGGACCGGAGGCTACCAGTTCATAAGGAGTCCTGCTTAACACCGTGCGGGTCGTGCCGCGCAGGTACGACGCCCGCGTGGGTCGAACCAGGGCGCCATGACCCGCTGGCCAGCAGCCGCACTCGCCGCGCTCGTTCTGCTGTCACCGGCACACGCCGGTACCGGCGACCCGTCCGGCGGCGACGTGCGCGCGGTCCAGGTGGTGCTCGGCTGGCGCGACCCAGCGGCAGTCGCCACGCTCGTGCGCGACATCTCCACGCCGAGCAGCCCGGCATACCGGCGCCATCTTTCGCCGGCGGAGTTCCGCGACCGGTTCGCGCCGACCCCGGAGGTCGTGCTCCTCGCGCAGTCCTGGCTGGCCGCGGCCGGGCTGGAGCTGGGCAGGGTTCCGGCCAACCGGCTCTACGTACCGGCCCGCGGCACCCGCTCGCAGCTGAGCCGGCTGGGCACGCTGCCCGCCGCGCTGACCACGCTGGGCGCGATGCTCCTGGACGAGGACCGGGCCGCGCCGGTCGTGCCGTCGGCCGAGGCACTCGGGGAGCCGCCGGTGCCGGTCCCTGACATGCCGGCCACGCCGGCGGACACTCCCCCGCCGCCGGCTGTCGTCTACGGCGCACCGTGCTCGGCGTACCACGGTGCCCGCGTCGAGCCGTCACTACCGCCGGTCTACGGCCGCCGCCAGCCCGCGGTGCACTGCGGTACGTCGATCGCCGCGCAGCGCGCGGCCTACGGTGCCGACCGGCTGCTGCGCCGGGGCGTCGACGGCGCCGGCCAGACCATCGTGATCACGGGGTCCCACTCCATCCAGCCCCTGCCCGCGGACGTGGCGACCTGGTCGAAGCGCTACGGGCTGCCGCCGATGCGCCCAGGGCAGCTCACGCAGCTCTCCCACCCGGGCGCCTACCAGACACCGAACGTCGAGCCCTACCTGCGACCACAGGTGTGGAGCCTGCAGGCGCACATGCTCGTGGAGAACATCCACGCGATGGCGCCGGGTGCCGCCGTCGTGTATCTCGGGTCGACGACCAGTCTCGACATCCAGAACGCCACGGTCGCGGCCGTCGACCTCAAGCTGGGCAACATCGTGGTCAACGGCTGGTACACGGTCGGCGAGAGCACCAACCCTGCGCAGGTCGCGCTCATCAGCCGGACCGCGGAGCAGGCCGCCGCGACCGGCATCACGCTGCTGTTCGGCTCGGGGTCGATCGGCGACACCACGGCGTTCGGCGGGTCAGAGGGCCCGGTGTACCCGGCGAACGACCCCCTCGTCACGGCGGTCGGCGCGACCAGCCTCATCCTGGGCCGGCGAGGGTACGAGCGCGAAGTCGGCTGGGCGAAGTCGGTGCACACCCTCGAGGGAAGGACCTGGGAGGAGGCCGACCCCGGCACCTTCCGCGGCAGCGGCGGCGGGGTCAGCGCCGTGCACCCGCAGCCGGAGTACCAGGCAGGCGTCGTTCCCGCCGCGCTGGCCGATCGTGGCGACGGCAGCCGCGGCCGCGCCGTGCCCGACATCGCGGTGAACGGCGACGCGGAGACCGGCCTGGTCATCGGGCTCACCCAGCGCTTCCCCGACGGCAGTGACCGTTACGCCGAACGGCGGCACGCGAGCGGCGAGTCGGCTACCGCGGTGTTCGCGGCCCTGGTGGCACTCGCGAACGACGCGGCCGGCCACGACCACGGCTTCCTCAATCCCGCGCTCTACGCTCTCGCCCGGGCCAGGCGGCCGGCCTTCCGCGACGTCGTGGCCTGGGGCGGCGTCCACGCGGGGATCCGCACCGACTACGCCGACGGTGCGAACCGCGGCTCCGGTCTGATCCGCGTCCTCAAGACCTTCGAGGCGTTCGGCGCGAACGTGACGCGCCGCGGCTACGACACCAACACGGGCCTGGGAGCCCCGTCACCCGCGTTCCTGGAGCTCCTGCGGTAGCCGACCACCGTCAGAGCCAGTCGCGTCGCTTGAACAGGTAGTACAGCAAGCCGGACATCCCGACCGTGAGGGCCGAGGCGACCACGACCCCGGAGTCGTTGCCGTAGCCGGGATAGGGCACGTTCATCCCGTACCAGCCGGTGATCAGCGTGGGCACGGCGATGATCGCCGCCCAGCTCGTGACCTTGCGCATGATGATGTTCTGCCGGTAGTCCCGGAGGCTGAGGTTGGTCTCGACGATGGTGCTGACCAGGTCGCGCAGCGAGTCCGTCGACTCGCTGACGCGCAGGATGTGGTCGTAGACGTCCTGGTAGTAGGGGTACAACGCCTCCGCGACGGTGTTCTGATCGCGACGCATGACCGAGCTGACGACTTCGCGCATCGGCACGACCAGCCGGTGAAACTGCACGAGGGCCCGCCGCATGTGGAACCAGCTGCGCTGCTTGGCGGGGTCGAGCGGCTGCTCGGCGAAGATGCCCTCACTCACGTCGTCGTAGTACTCGTCGAAGGCCTGCACGGTCCCGAAGTAGCCGTCGACGACGACGTCGAGCAGTCCGTAGAGCAGGAACCCCACCCCGTGCACCGCGAGATGCGGAGAGCGGTCCCAGCGCAGGAGCACCGGTTCCATCGAGAAGGCGTGGTCCTTGCGCACCGTGATCAGCCAGCGCCGGCCGACGAACGCGTCGATCTCCTGCTCGTCGAGGCCGTCCAGCTCTGCGTTGACCTCGACGGCATGGCAGGCCAGGAACAGGTGGGACGGGTAATGGTCGAGCTTGGGCCGCTGGTGCGAGCTGACCGCGTCCTCGACGGCCAGCTCGTGGAAGTCGAGCTCCTCCGCGAGCTCCGCAAGCTGCTCGGGCGTGGGGCCGCAGAGGTCGACCCAGACCACGGTGTCCGCCTCGTCGAGGTACTCCGACACGTCGGCCACCGGGAAGTCGACGGCCTCGAGCACGCCGTTGCGGTACACGCGCGTCCGGGACTCGCCCATCCGTCCGTCCTCTCCGTGGTGGTCGAGCCTGGCACAAGCCGCCTACGCTCGCGCCCATGGCCGACGCGATCCTGCTCCCGGGCATCCTGCTACCAGCTGACCTGCGTTACGCCGGCTTGCTGGTCCACCTGGGAGACCGACGGACCACGCTGAAGGACCTCGAGGTGTACGCGGGCGACCAGCCGCCTCCGGACTACTCCCTCGACACCGAGGTGGAGGGCCTCGGCCGCTACGCCGACGAGCGAGGGCTCGACCGGTTCCATCTGTTCGGTCACTCCGGCGGTGGAGCGGTCGCCATCGCCTACGTCGCCGCACACCCGGACCGCGTGCTCAGCCTCGCGGTCGACGAGCCGGCCAGCGACTTCACTCCCGAGGATCGCGCGCTGCTCGCGGAGGACCGCATCGAACGCTTTGCGGAGCTCCCGCCCGCGGAGCGCATGGCGGCGTTCGTGCGCACCATGGTCCGGCCGGGCGTCACCGTCGCGCCGGCTCCCGTCACGGCTCCCGCCGCCGAGATGGCGAAGCGTCCGGCCGGGGTGCTCGCCTTCGCCGAAGCTCTGCTCGCGCACGACGTGCCGGCCGACCGGCTCGCGGCGTACGACGGAGCGGTCTACTTCAGCTACGGCAGCCTGAGCAGCGCCCGCTGGGAGGCGATGGCCGAGCGGGCGCCACGCCTGTTCCGCCACTGCACGGTCGAGCGCTACGAGGGGCTGCACCACATGAACACGTCCCACATCGCGGAGCCCGCGCGGGTGGCCGCCGTGCTCCGCGAGATGTGGGCCTAGCGGCCGCCGCCCACGGTCGTGCAGAACGGCACCTGGTAGCTGAACCCGACGCACAGCGTGCCGTTGGTCGTGTTGTACCGCGCGCCGACCAGCGGCTGCCCCGGGTAGCCCGTGCCGACGCCGACGGAGCCGTCGGAGCTGTCGGCGTCGACGCTGACGGTCGGGATCGGCAGGTCGGGCTGCGTGGCCTGGGCCTGCACGAGGCCGGTCGTCAGCAGGCCGGCGACGGCGGCTACGAGCACGAGGCGCGTCTTCACGGGGTGGTTCCTCTCGTCGAAGGTCAGCGAGCGAACGGGACGATCAGCGCGCTGGGGTGCGCGGGGTCATGGTGGATCGAGATCAGACCGGCCACGGAGCTGGCCAGCTGGGGCACCGGGGCCGACAGGTGCGGCGCGTCGGAGGTCTGGATGGACAGCCGGAGCGAGTGTCCGGCCTTCAGCACTGCCGCTGTCGGGAAGATCTCGACGTAGACCTCGCTGATCTCGCCGCTGGTCATCGGCCGCTGCGACTCGCGCGTGAACGGATGCCACGGCCGCACGACGAACCCGTCGCGCTTCGTGCTCTTGGCGACGTCGAGTGCGCGCAGCGACAGCACCTGCCAGCCGGCGCTGATCTGGCTGGCGGTGCCATCGGGTGCCACGTCCTCGACGCGGGCCGTGAGGAGGCTGTCCCGGCCGTTCGTGGAGACGAACAGGCGCGCCGAGATCGGACCGGCGAGGAATGTGTCCCTCGCAAGGGGTAGGTCGTAGGCGAGGCCGGCCGCGTCGTTGAGCCGGTTGTCGCCGTCGCAGGGCAGCGCCGAGGCGCCGCCGGCGGTCCACTGGCCGGTGGAGCGCGTGCAGGCGCCGGTCGCGGGCGACCACAGCAGCAGGTCGGGTGCCGACCCGGCGGCGGCCGGGATGCCCAGGGTGCCCGGCGCGCCGGGCATCGACGTGCCGGCCAGCGGGAGGGCGCGGTAGCGCGTGCTCGCGGGGGGCCAGGAGGTCGCCGCGCGGAACTTCGTGTCGCCGAGCTGGTTGTAGACGACCTGCGGGATGTCGCGGTCGAGCGCCCGGTCCGGGACACCCCGCACGTAACGGTCGAACCAGCGCAGCTCGAGCTCGTCGAGCGACGGCCAGCCGCTCTCGACGAGACCCGCGCCGTCCCCGGCCGCGATGTGCGTCCATGGGCCCATGACGAGGCGGGTCGGCGTCCCCTGCGCGCGCAGGCGCTCGTAGAGCAGCGGCTCACCCCGCTGGAAGAGGTCGAACCACCCGCCGACGATGAACGTCGGCACCGTGACGCGGTGGATGACCTCGATCGGCGAGCGCGTGCGATGGAACGGGCCGTCGTAGGCGATGTCGCCGCCGGTCGTCGCCGACGCCACGGTCGCGACCTGGAAGGAGGCCGTGTTGCCGGCGTGCGAGGCGAGCGTGGTCGCGGCGCCGACCGGGTCGTCGCCGGTGTAGGTGGGCGGCAGCATCCCCAGACTGGTGACCAAACCCAGCCACAAGGGGATGAAGCTGGTGTTCACCTGCCCCCCGCTGGCCACGATGTCGCGGTAGGTGTCGGCGGACGGGACGATCGGGAAGATCGCGCGCAGGCCCTTCGGTTGCTGCGCCGCCGTGAACAGCTGGTTGATCGCCCCGTAGGACGTGCCGTGCAGCCCGACCCGTCCGTCCGACCACGGTCGCTGCCGGCTGGCGGCCCACTCGACGAGCTCCTTGCCGTCCTTCTGCTCGCGGTCGTCGAAGGAGCGCCAGTTGCCCTCGGAGGAGCCGGTGCCGCGAACCTCGGCGAGCACCTGCACGTACCCGCGGGTCACCAGGTAGTCCGAGCGGAACGCCATGGGCCCGGACAGCTTGTTGTACGGCGTCTGCGTGACCAGGACCGGGAACCGGCCGGGAGCGGGCTCGCCCTCGACCGCCGGCCGGACGATGTCGACCGTGAGGCGGACGCCGTCGCTCATCGTCACCCGTACGTCGGACTCGACGATCGTGCCGTACGTGGCCGGGCGGGGCGTCCAGCGCGCGGGCGCCGCCTGGCCGAGCGTGGGAAGTCCGAGTAGGCCGGCAAGGGGCAGGCACCAGAGGGCGTAGCGACGCATGGAGCGGGGAATTCGCCCAGAACGGGCACGGGACCTTCCGGAAATTTCCGTGCGACGGCGTAGTTACACCTCACAGAGAAGGTCCCCGAGGAGGTTCCCGTGCCGATCACCCGCCTGAACCACGCCGTGCTCTACGTCCGGGACGTGCAGCGCAGCGTCGCGTTCTACCGCGACGTCCTGGGCTTCACCCCCATAAACATGACCCCGGAGGGGTTTCGCGGGGCGGCGTTCCTCCAGGCACCGGGGTCGACGAACGACCACGACCTCGGCCTGTTCGAGATCGGCTCGGCGGCCGGCCCCTCCGGCGCAGGCCGCGCGACCGTGGGCCTCTACCACCTCGCCTGGGAGGTCGACACGCTCGACGAGCTGGACCGCCTGCGCACGGTGCTGGCCGACGCCGGTGCCCTCGCCGGGTCCAGCGACCACGGCACCACCAAGAGCCTCTACGCACACGATCCCGACGGGCTCGAGTTCGAGGTCTGCTGGATCATCCCGGCCGATCTGCTCGACGATGCTGCGCTCGACTCCCGGAAGCGGATCGGCACGCTCGACCTCGAAGGCGAGAAGCGGAAGTACGGCGCCGCGACGGCTGGCGGGATCGGCGTCAGCCGGTAGCGGCGAGCAGCTGGTCCAGCTCCTCGCGGTGCAGCGTCTCCTCCTCGAGCAGCGCGGCCGCCACCGCCTCGAGGAAGGCGCCGTGCGCGGTCATCAGCTCACGCGCGGCGGCCAGCGCCGTGCGGCAGATGCCGTCCACCTCCGAGTGCACCCGGTCGGCGAGCGTGCCCGCGGCCAGCAGCTCTGGAGTCAGCCGCACGACGCCGAGGTCGCTCATGCCGAACTCGGTGACCATGCGCCACGCGAGCTGGGTCGCGGACGCGAAGTCACCCGCCGCACCCTGCGAGTAGTCGCCGTCCAGCAGCAGCTCCTCGGCCGCGCGCCCGCTCATGCCGACGACGAGCTGTGCCTCGGCCTCGGTGCGGGTCAGGAAGCTGTTGTCGTTGCCGCTCATCCAGGTCACGCCGCCCGCGGGGCCACGGGGCACGATCGTCACCTGGACCGGGTCGTCCGCCTTCGGCATGAGCAGGGCGGCGATGGCGTGCCCGGCCTCGTGCCAGGCCGTGATGGTGCGGTCCCGCTCGGTCACCACCATGCTGCGCCGTTCGCGGCCGAGCATCGTCGTGGCGAGCGCGTCGTCGAAGTGCGCGGCACCGAGGGCGGTCGCCCCCTGGCGCGCGGCGGAGAGCGCGGCCATGTTCACGAGCTGCGCGAGGTCGGCACCGCTCATGCCGGGGGTACGCCGGCCGAGGCCCACCAGGTCGACGTCGTCGTCGAGAGCACGGCTCTGCGAGTGCAGCTCGAGGATGCGCGTACGGCCGCGCCGGTCCGGAGTACCGACGTGGATGGTCCGGTCGAACCGGCCGGGGCGGGTCAGCGCGGGATCGAGGACGTCGTCGCGGTTGGTCGCGGCCAGCACGATGACCCCCGACGTGGCGAAGCCGTCCATCTCCACCAGCAGCTGGTTGAGCGTGTGCTCCCGCTCGTCGGAGCTGCCGCTGCCCGCGCCCTGGCCGCGGGTCTTGCCGACGGCGTCGATCTCGTCGATGAAGATGATGGCGCGACCGTGCTGCCGGGCGCGGTCGAACACCGTGCGGATGCGTGACGCGCCGACACCGACGAAGGTCTCGACGAAGTCGGACCCGGAGACGGCGAAGACCGGGACGCCCGCCTCACCCGCGACGGCGCGGGCGAGCAGGGTCTTGCCGGTGCCCGGCGGGCCGACCAGCAGCGCGCCGTGCGGGAGCTTCGCTCCCGCCGTGGCGAAGCGGTCCGGCTCGTGCAGGAAGTCGACCAGCTCGCGGAGCTCCTCGACGGCCTCGTCCGCGCCGGCGACGTCCGAGAACCGCGTCGACGGGACCGCGACCGACTCCGCGCGGCCCCGGTCGAAGGCGCCGACCCGCAAGCGGCCGCGCAGCCGCGGGCCGATCACGAGAGCCGCGGCGAGCAGCGCCAGGCCCACCAGACACGCGGTCGCGACGGGTGGCACCCCTCCTGTGGCGGTGGTCTCGACGCGGACGCCGGCCGCGAGCAGCCGGTTGCCCAGGTCGCCGGCGAACCCGGCCGGGTAGCCGGCGTGGACGCGGTCCCCGTTGGCCTTGGTCAGGACGACGATGTGGCGGCGGTCGTCGACCTTCGCCCCGGTCGCCTCGCCCTTCTCGACCTGGCTGAGGGCCGTGCTGAGCGGGACGCTCCGACCGATCTTCGCGCGGTCCATGAACACCGCGACCAGCGTCGTCGCGAGGAGGACCGCCGCGAGCACGCCGGCCACGACGTAGTGACGGGACGGCAGGCGCTTCATCGGCGGGAGCTCCAGTACGACGGTGTTACCCAACGGCCAGGTTTAGCGAGGGTAAGTGTCCGATTCGACCGGTGCACCCGGTTCCTGGAGCTTCAGGCCGCAGGGTGAGCGAAGCCTGGCGCGGCTGATAGGGACTGGTGCTAGCGCTGCCGGATCAGCAGCACCGAGGCGGTGCGCTTGGCGGGCAGCCGGATGTCGAGCCCGCGGGTCAGCTCGGCGGACGTCACGGTCCGGACGACGCGGTCCCCCGGAGCGGCCACGAGGTCGAACCGGCGGCCCGGCGGGACGTTGCGGAGCGGCACCCGGACCGTGGCCGTGGCCGCGTCCTGCCGGAAGGTGAGCAGCGCGCCCAGCCCCCGTTCGGGGTCCCAGGTCTGCAGGGCGGTCCAGCCCAGGCCCAGCGGGTCGGCGAGCAGCGGGTAGGTCACTCCGCGGAAGGCCGCGCGGTGCCGCCGGTGCCAGGCCAGCCAGGGCGCGGCGGCCTTCACGACGGCGGGACTGACCTGGCGCAGGTCGCTGAACAGCGTCATGTGGGACGGGAACGAGACGGCCGCCAGGGTCGCGACCGGCCACTCCTTCGTCGCGTTGCCGCCGAGCAGGTGCTGGCCCAGGGAGTACGCCGGCACCCACGGGCTGAGGTTCCAGAGGTTGTGCAGCAGCCGGTCGGGGGACGGGCTGCCGTTCTGGAACCAGGACGGACCGCGGGTCACCGATGCGAACGGGAAGAGCCGGTAGTCGTTGGTCTCGTCGATCTGGAAGGTCACCGACGGGTGGTCAGCCACCAGCCGGTCCAGCATGGCCGCGAACGCCGCTGAATAGTCGTACATGTCGCCCTGACCGGCGCAGTCGAGCCACGCGAGGAAGTCGAACTTGAAGTAGGTCACCCGCCAGGACGTGATGGCCTCCCGGATGCGCGCTTCGACATGCGGGATGGCCGCCGGTCCCCACTCGCCGATGCCGGCCTCGTTGGAGCTGCTCTCCGGCTGGAGCGCGTTGGCCACGGCCGTCGCATGGCCGACGGGGGCACACGCCCACTCCGGATGCGCGCGGAAGGTCGCCGACTGCGGGTGGAAGTGCATCGGGCTCATCCAGAGACCGAGCTTCATGGGCGCGATCGCCTGCCGCACCGCGGCGAACGTCGAGTCGGGGAAGCGCGGGCGGAACTTCGACTGCGGCGTGCCGTCCCACCGGGGCTCCGGATGCTCCGGCGAGTCGGGGTACCAGTCGCCGGAGATGGCCTGCCACCCGTCGTCGAGGATGAACGTCTCGACGCCGAGCGCGCGGGCGACCGGCGCCACCCTGCGGACGGTCGCGATGTCCATGTCGTCCTTGGCGCCGGTGGAGATGACGTTGTCGTCGGTCCCGTTGGAGTTGAAGACCAGCTCCTTCGGGTACGCGGGCGAACGCCGGTCGCGCAGGTACTTCGCGAACTGCCATTCGCCGTCGCCGTCGTGGTCACCGAAGCCCATGAACACCGGGTCCAGCGCCAGCGCGGTCCCCGGCAGCAGCAGACGCTGCCGTCCGGGCAGCGGCGTCGGGTTCTCCGCGTGCGCCTGCTCCTCGATCGGGCCGAGGCTGACGACGTCGCGCGAGTAGTCCACCTGGACGGAGGCCACGGTGCCGTCGTACTCGGCGACCGACGACGGCAGGTCGTTGCGCTCGAGCACGAGGTAGGCCGAACGCGCGCCGTCGGTGAGCCCGAGCCACTGCCCGGCGCCGGCGAGCGGCTCACCGGCGGCCGCGGCGCGGGAATCCCGCCAGGTGCCCGCGTGCTTGTCGCCGACGGCGAGCTCGGGGCCGGCATAGCCGGGCTCGCGCCAGTCGGCGCCGGCCCGGAAGGCATGCAGCGTGGGGGCGACCGCGCGGGTCGGCTGCAGCGTCGCCAGGTCGGCGCCGGCCAGGCCCAGCCGGGCGGTCGACGTGAGCGTGATCTGGCTGCGGAAGGCGGCGATGCCGGGGTAGACCTCGACGTCGTAGCGGACGGTAAACAGGACGTGGTCGAGCTGCCAGGTGGCCCGCATTCCGCCACGAGCGACCGGCGCGACGGCGACATCAGCCACCCCGATCACCGTCGACGGGTAGAGCGCGTACAGCGTGTCCACCTTCGCGGTCCAGAGCGCGAAGTCGGCGGACGGCGCCGTCCAGGTGTGACCGCCGCGGCGCTTGTCCCGGATCAGGGTCGTCTGGAGCACGTCCCGCGACCACCGGCGCTCCACGTACTCGTTGCCGAGCACGATCTCCTTCGCCCCGACGCTCGCGTACACCGCGGCCCGCGCGACCGTCGGGGCGCCGCCGTGGACGGCCCCGGAGGACGTGACCAGCGCGACGAGGGCGCAGGCGAGGGCGAGCGGTCGGCGCGTCATGACAGCCGATTCAGCGGGGAGCGGGCGATCCCTGCCGATTCGGGCACCGCGGTCAGGCGGTCGTGCGCCGTCACCCCGACGAAGCGGCTTCGGCCGCCGCCTTGAGCTGCTCGAGCGTGGCGCGCATGCCGGCTTCGTTGTGGGTCTTGCGGTCGCTGACGCCGGTCGCGAGACCGGTCGTCGCCCGGTACCAGCCGCTGCGCAGGTCCTCCCACGCCTCCTCGACGACGCAGCCCTCCGCAGTCGGGGTGAACCGGTACGACCATCGCGAGACCGGCAGCAGCGGGCCGAGCGTGGTGACGTCCCAGCTGATCTCGCGTCCGCGCTCGGCGGCCACGATGGTCCCGGTGGTGCTCCACCGCCGCAGCACGTTGCCGCCGCCCCGGTTGCGGCCGCGGAACTTCACTCCCGGGGCCGCGGCGGTGGCGCCGCCGAGCCAGTCGCAGCGGTGGCACTCCGGGCTCCACTCCCCCATGCGCGGCAGGTCCGCGACCAGGTCGTAGACCAGCTCGGCGGGGGCGGCGATCGGCAGGGAGACGGAGACGCTGTCGCTCATGCGCGGAGCCTACGACGGCGTTGCCGCAGCGCGGTCCCCCCGGCGTACCCGAGTACGAGAGCCAGGTCGACCGCGGCGACGGCGGTCAGCGCCAGCCCGGCACGGACACTGCCCGGCCGGTAGTCGAACGTCACGCGGTGCACGCCCGCCGGCACGGCGACGGCCTGGAAGGTGCCGTTGGCCCGGCGCACCGGAACGCGGCGACCGTCGATCCGCGCCTGCCAGCCGGGGAACCAGGTCTGCAGCGACAGCAGCCACCCCTCGGCAGTGGCGTCGACGTCGAGCACGACGTGCTCCGCCTGCTGTTCGACGACACGGACCTGGCCGGTCGCCGCCCCGCTTCCGGCGCGGTCGACATCGCCCTCGAGCACCAGCTCGCGTGACGGGTCGAAGCCGGCCTCGCTGACGGCGGCCTGCGCCTCCAGGTTCGACCGCACACCGCGCGCGCTGCCGACCACCGAGTACCGGGGCAGCGATCCGCTCACCGCATACACGCCGAGCGGCGGGATGCGCGCGATCCTGGCCAGTCCGTCCGTGACGGCCAGGCCGTCGAACTCCCCCGCGACGATGTAGCGGACGCCGAGCACGCGCAGCAGTCGCAGCTGTTCCGCGGTCGGGACGCGGAGGACGTCGCGCACCGCCCGCAGGTAGAGGGCGTCGTACGTCTCGACGCCGAGCGCGTCGTAGTTGTCCGGTGTGTGGAGGGCGTAGGCGAGGTTCGCCTGCGCAGGGAGCCGGCCGCGTCCGAGCCAGATCGCCTGCTCGTCGCCGACGACCGCGGCGACGTCGGCGAGCAGCGGCGTGCGCGGGTAGAAGTACTTCTGGTCCACGGTCGGGTTGTAGCCGGCGAAGACCGCGACGGTGCTGAGTGCGACGAGCGTCGCGAGCGCCCCCGCGCCGACCCGAGTGACCACCGCTGTCGGCGTCCGGAGCCACTGCGCGCGCAGCACCACGACGGTGACGACGGCCGCGACCAGGCAGGCGGAGAGCCACAGCACGTTGCCCGACGCGACGTGCCGGGCCGTCGGGTCGTCGAGCGGCAGCGCCCTGCACCGAACAGCGCCAGCCACAGCAAGCCGCTGCCGAGCACGAGGACGCCGGCAACTTCCTGCAACCGCTGCCAGGGCCTGAGGAACAGGTCCTGCGACCATTCGATGTTGCGCAGCGCGTCCACGCCGTACGCCGCGAGGAGGGCGAGGCTGAACGTCCAGAGGCAGTGGCTGCGCACCGACGCGGCGAGCTCGAGCACCGGGAGCGCGCTCGCCGCGGACTGCACGCCGAGGACGTCGTAGAGGTAGAGGAACTGCGCGACCGCCGCCGCGAGGAAGAACGGGATGCGCCACTCGCGGCGCCGGGCGAGGGAGATGACGGCGAACACCGCGAGGAAGACCACGACGAGCCCGACGTAGTTGCCGGCGCTCTCGTTGTAGTTCATCGGCGGCAGCTCGCGGTAGCTGCCCAGCGCGGGGTTGCCGCCCAGGCTCGGGAACGCCTGCAGCGGGAGCTGCTCGAACGGCACGACGTACTCGTAGCCGCTCGTGCGCTCGGCCGCCGCGGTGGACAGGCCCGTGTACTCGACGAACGGCAGCAGGGCTACGCCGGACAGCGCGAGCCCGACCAGCAGGAACAGACCGATCTGCAGTGCGCGCACGACGACGAGCCGCCAGGGTCGGACGGAGACGAGCAGACGGACGACGGCGTAGGCCGCCGTGAGCAAGGACGCGAAGAAGAACGTCTCCGGGTGGCCGGCCAGGAAGCCGGCCGCGACGGCGACGCTGAGCAGGCTCAGCCAGCCGAGCCGCGCGGCGCGCGTGCGGGCCTGGAGCATGGCCTCGACCGCCAGCAGGCCGGCCGGCAGCGTCACCTCCGCGCCGGGGTTCGCGTAGCCGAGCCAGACCAGGTGGTAGCCGCAGCAGCCGAACGCGAAGGCAGCCACCAGACCGGCGGCGTGCGACAGCGCCAGTCGCCGCGCGAACAGGTAGGTGAAGAAGCACAGGGCGAACAGCTTCAGGAACGCGCTCCATACCAGCGCCGTCTGGAAGCCCAGGAGGTAGAAGGGGACGTTGAACGGCGACAGCGGTGCGGACTGCGCATTGGCCAGCTGCGGGACCCCCGCCTGGTTGTACGGGTTCCACAGCGGCAGCCGGCCGGCGTCGCGCGCCCGCACGTCGTCCACGAGCAGCGGGAGGTGCAGCACCGCCGGGTCGGCCAGCACGGGGTTGGCCGGGCGCCGCGCGCCGGGCTCCACCTGGAGCAGCCGGGTGTTCTGGAGCACGTCCACGGAGCTGAACGAGCCTCCGTGGACCAGCGGCGTCCAGAGCAGGGCCACCAGCGCGCCCGCGATCCAGAGCGCGGCCTGCAGCGTCTCCCGGCCGCGGCCTCGCGCGCCGGCGTCGTCGCCCGCCGTCACCGCGCGTCGAGCCCGGTTGCGCGCCGGTTCAGGGCGACGGCCAGCCCGGTCGCGACGAGGAGGACTGCGGCGGTCCGGAGCACGCCGGCCAGCGGGGCTGCACGGCTCAGGCAGTCGCAGTGCTCGGGCCCGAGCAGGAACGCCCAGTCGTGGATGTCGCCACCGAACAGCGGCAGCTCTTCGTGTGGTGCGTCGGCGACGTACCGCGCGACCGCCCACATCGAGGTGCCGGCCCAGGCGAGCAGCACGCCCGCCGTGCGCCGCTCCCGCCGGACCAGCCCGAAATACGCCGCCAGCCCGACCGGCGCGACCACCTGGAAGACGCTGCCGGCCACCGCGGTGAGCACCTCCGGCAGCCATCCGGTCACGAGATGGCCGAACTCGTGGACGCCCAGGTCGACACCGGAGAGGAACGGCACCAGCTCGTAACGGACCGCGAGCAACCCCAGGAGCAGGCAGGCGGCCGCGGCGACCAGGTCCGGCGGCTGTGGCCGGACCCAGGGCAGCGGCGCGCGTGCCGCTGACGGTCGGACGGCCATGACGCACGGTATCGCCGGGCACTAGCGGCCGGGCGCAGGCGTGCGCTAGCCTGCCGCCGCGCAATGGCCTCACGCGGCCGGAGTGCACCCAGCTGCACGTCGTACGGGGGTGGGGCTTTGTCGCGCGGCATCTTTGTGCCCTCGCGCCCGCGTGCCCGTAGCCGCGACGAGAACGAGCGGCTCCTCCGGGACCAGGCGCTGCTCGCCCGGGTCGCCACTGCCCCGACTCCCGACGTCATCCTCTCCCTGCTCACCCGTGGCCAGTCGCTGAGCGCCATCCACACCGACGGGGTCCGGGTGCTCCTCACCCAGAACGGGCTGCGCCTGCGGCTGCGGGAGTTCACCGGCTACGGCAGCCCGGGGCTCCGGGCGGAGATCGAGACCGACAGCGGCCAGCCGCTCGCCGGGTGCGACTGGCAGAGCCGCGAGCCGTTGTACGCGTTCCTCGAACGGGTCGGCCAGGCCCTCGGCCAGCTCGGCGACGGCCACTACTACGGCCGTGTCGCGGTAGACCAGCGGGAGCTGGTCGACCGGATCGCGGAGGTCTTCGAGGTGGCCATCACCGGCAGCACCCTCCTGGACCGCGGCTTCCGGCCACTCATCGAGGTGCTCGGCCCGCAGTGGCTGCTCACCGGCTACGGGCTCGAGTGCCGTGAGGTCCGCTTCACCGTTCCGGCGTACGCGCATGCCGACCCGCGGCTGCGTCCGGAGGTGAGCCGCCGAGGATGGGCGGACGTGGCCGAGTTCGATGGCGCGGTGGCGATCCTCGGCCGGCTCTACGCCGGGCGTCCCGACCTGTTCCGCGGTGCTCGTGCACTCCGCTGACACCCTGTCCCGCGCGCTGACGCCGGAGCAGGAGCGGCTCGTCGAGCGCGACCGTGAGCTGCTCTCCCTCCTCCGGGACCGTCCGTCACCTGACGTCCTCGTCGCGGCGCTGAACCGGGCGCAGGGGCTCGGCGCGCTCCACCAGCACGGCCTGCGCGTCCGCCTGGCGCCCGGCGACCTGCGGCTGCGCGTTCAGCGCAGCACGGGCTTCAGCGGGGTCGGCGTCATCGGCGACGTCGAGACCGACGCCGGGGAGGTCCGCCGGCATCTCGAGTGGGTCGGTACGTCGACGGTGCAGGACCTGTCCCAGGTGCTCCTCGAGCGCCTGCAGAGCCTCGGTGAGTACTACGGGGCCGCCTGGCTGGACCACAACCGCGTCCTGGCCGATCTCGCGATCGCCCTGGAGGTGGCCATCACGAGCCGCACGACCGGTCCGGCCGAGTACCACCCGCTGCTGGAGGTCCTCGGCACGCAGTGGCTGCTCACGGCGTACGGGATCGAGGCGCTTCCGGTGAACCTGCGCATCCCGGCGCACGAGTACGACGACCCTCGCTGGATGGACCGCGTTCGCACGCATCCGGAGCTGGACCCAGCGGAGTTCCTCGCCGCGCGGCACGTGCTGGCCAAGCACTACCTCGGCTACCCCGAGACGTTTCCCGGGTCGCGGCTGCACCGCTAGCCGTCGGTGTCGGCCCCCTGCGCCGCGAGCAGCGCACGCAGCTCCGCCGCGATCGCCGGTGCTGCCCCGAACGCGAGCGCCGGGCTGGGTACCTCGTCGTGCAGCCCGCCGACGACGGCACCCGCTTCTCTCGCGATGAGCGCGCCCGCGGCGTAGTCCCACGGTTGCTGGCCGCGCTCGTAGAACGCGTCCACCCGGCCGCAGGCCAGCGCGCACCAGTCCAAGGCGGCCGCGCCGCTGCGGCGGATGTCGCGGACGGCCGGGAGGACTGCGGTGAGGACCTCCGCCTGGTGCCGGCGTCGCTCCCGGTCGTAGCCGAACCCGGTGGCGACCAGGGCGAGGGCGAGCTCGCGGCACCCGCTGACGTGTATCGGGGCGTCGTTGCAGCAGGCGCCGCCGCCGAGCGTGGCGGTGAACAGCTCCTCGCGCATGGGGTCGTACACGACGCCGGCCAGGGTGCGGCCTTCATGCTCGGCGGCGACACTCACGGCGAAGGCCGGCAGCCGGTAGACGTAGTTCGTGGTTCCGTCGAGCGGATCGACGATCCACGTGACGCCGCTCGTGCCGGCGAGGTCGGCGCCCTCCTCCCCCAGGACCGCGTCGTCCGGCCGGGCGGCCCGGAGGGCTCCGACGAGTCGCTCCTCGACGGCCCGGTCGACCTCGCTCACGAGATCGGTGGCGGTGCTCTTCGTGCCGATCGCGGTGCGCACCTCACCCAGCTGCTCGCGGAGGAACTGACCGGCGTCGAGTGCCACGCTGACGGCGAGCTCGAGCAGCGCCGCCGCGGCAGCGTTCGTCACCGGTCGTACTCGTCGGCCGCCTGGCGCATCGGCCCGGACAGCTGCTGGCCCTGCCGCCGCAGGGTCGACGCGTACCCGCCGGTGGACGCGGCGTCGCGGCTGATCGACCGCCAGACCTCCGCGGCGGACCGCGTCGCCGGACCCGGAGCGCCGTTCTCCCCGCGGTCGGCGCCGGGCAGCACGAGCAACGCGTTGGCCACCGGACGCTGGTAGCCGTCGGAAGGCCGGTTCGTGACGACCCCGTCGACGGTCATCGTCGTCGAACCGCCGCCGTCGAGGTTGAGCGCGTCCCGCGCGCCCAGCCGCACCATGAGCTCGGCGAACTCGCGCAGCGACATGCCGCGGCTGCGCGCGGAGCGCCCGTCCACGGTGACCAGCATGATCCGGCCCGGCGCGATCCCCACGCCGGTGCGCGGGTTGCGGCCGAAGTAGGCCGTGCTGCCGTCGACGTTGCCGGCCGGGATGACGCCGTTCTCGACCAGCGTCGGATTGCCGCCGATGGCGTCGAGGATGCCGGGCCAGCCGAGGGACCAGGTGGTCGTGACGTTGGCGCCCGGCGCGAGGTTGCGCAGCGCCGGCTCGTGGGACCCGCCCAGCGGCGTGGTGAGCACCGCGTCCTCCGGCGCCGCCAGGAGCGCCTCGCTGCCGCAGAACGCCGTGGTGACCGAGTGCTGCTCCACCACGCGACCCATGCTGTCGAGGGTAGGCCGTGCACTCGAGCGCAGCCGGGCCGAGCATGCGTTCCCGGGCGGCTGCTCCAGCGAGCCGCCCGCGGGCGTGAACATGGCCACCTGGTCCGTGGCCGGCGCGCCGGAGTTCACCCGAGGGATGCCGGGCTTCGCGCTGCCGAGGTCGGCGGTCATCTCGAACGTGGGGAAGCCGAGATAGGCGCCGGCCTTGTCCGCGCGGACGGCGAAGTTGCGGCCGAGCATCTGGGTCGTCTGGAGCAGTCGGCCGTCCTCGGCGTATGCGTGCACCGGCCGACCCGAGGACAGCGCGTAGTCGCCGTTCACCGCTGCGACCGCACCATGCCGACGCGCCATCGACGACGTCGTCTCGAGACCGGGGAGGCTGTCGTCCGCCAGCGCCGTGTCCAGCGTCGCACCGGAGCTCAGGTCGATGTCGACCACCTGGACCGCCCACGGGCCGGCCGGGTCGAAGATCGCGCGGAACCGCACCCCCGGGGACAGCACCTCGCTGTAGTCACGGCTGACGTCGCGCATCGGCACGGTGCGCCAGGCGGACCAGGTGCGCAGGTACTCCTTCTGGTAGACGACGCCGTTGTCGCCGAGCGCGAGCACCGTCGTCTGCCGCGGCCCGTACGACGCAGCGGCCGGTCCGCCACCGAGGAAGCCACCGAGGCTCTCCCACGGGCCCCAGCGGCCGTACAGCAGGCTGCGGTGGTAGATGGCCGCGTTGGTGCCGCGCACGTACACGTCGAGCTGGCCGGTCGCCTGTCCGGCTGCCGACGGGTTGGCGGAGAGCTGTCCGCCGAGGCTGCGCCACGTGCCCCAGACCCGGCCGTCGAAGGTGCGGGACCACGCCGCGTTGTCCGGGCCCCTGACGATGGCGACGAGGGTGCTGCCACCCGTCGATGCGGCTGCGGGAGATGACGTGAGCGTTCCGTCCAGCGTGCGCCACGGTCCCCAGCGGCCACGGTTGCGGGTCTTCTGGAACAGCGCGTTGTTCGTGCCGCGCACGAAGACGTCGACGCGTCCGCCGGCCGTGGACACCACTGCGGGCTCACCGACCAGGCTTCCGGCGAGGCCGGCCCAGCTGGTCCAGCGGCCGCGCCAGAACGACCGCGTCCAGAGCGCGCCGTCGCCGCCGCGGACGAAGACCATCAGCTCACCGTCGGTGGTCGTGGTCGCTGCGGGACCGGACGCCGTACGACCGCCGAGGTTCGCCGTCGGGCGCCAGCCGCCGTTGCGGGTCCAGAGGCCGTAGAGCAGGCGGCCGTCCTGCGCCTGCGCGAAGACGTCCAGACGGCCGTCGGCCACCGAGGTGACGGCGAGCGGCGATGGCGCCTTGGGGCGCGTGGGCACGCTGGACGGGAGGGCCACCGGTACCGGACTCGACGGCGGCGTCGCGGGCCTGGTCATACCGGTCAGACCGGCGGCGACGACAGCCGCGGTGAGCAGGGGGGGCAGCAGGGGCAGCGCGGGGAAACGGCGGGGCATGACTCCCTCGGGGGAAGGCGGGGGCGGTGCGGGTTGTCGCAGTCGATCAAACCGGATGGGCGGGTCAGGTCAACCCGAACGGCCCCGCGGCGCGGAACTCAGGCCTTCCGGCAACCCAGGGCTTCCACCTCGGCAACCGAGGCGTAGCGCGCGGCCGGGTAGTACTCGCCGAGCGCAGCCGCCTCGCCGCCGAACGGCGCGTGCTGGATCGCCTGGCGGAACCCCGCCGAGGGCAGCATGTTGCGCACGATGAGCAGCGTCTCCGGTGCCGGCCCTGCCGGGAGCCAGCTGATCCCGCAGCCCGGTGTCGCGTTCCTGGGCCGACGCGCGCCGCTCGAGACCACCACCGTGTAATGGCCCTGGCGGTCCGTGGCGACACCGTCGTCCATCACGCACCGGTAGTAGCGCTGCCCGGCCGTCTCGTAGGTGCACAGCGACCAGTAGCGGAGCTGCGACGCCGGCATCCGGTCCGCGTGCGGGTACGTCCGCGGGGTCCTCGGCAGCCGAGCGCGCACGACCAGCGTCTCGCCGTACGACGGGTTCATCGTCGTGAAGACGTAGGCGTTGTCGGGGTTGTCGAGCAGGCCACCCTGCGGGACGACCGCCGTGGTGGCGGGCTGCAGCCCGTCGCCGATCGCGGTGCCGGACAGCCCGTTGTCGGCGAGCTGGGTCAGCGAGACCAGGGCGCTGTAGTAGCGGTGCCACGTGGGGGGGTCGGTCCCCGGTGCCGGCGCGGCACCGGGCAGCGGCACTCCCGCCTCGGCGACACGCGCGTTGGCCGAGCTCGTGATCGGCCCCGGGTAGGGGCAGGTGGGCAGCTGCCGCGCAGGCGCCCCGGGCGGCACCACGGTGACGCTCGGCAGGCCGACACCACCGGTGTTGTCGAGTCCCCGGTCCGGGCGGTACACGCGCAGCGCGACGATGAACATCGGCCCGGTCTTGTTGCCCGCCTCGTTGGTCGTGTAGAGCGTGTTCGGCGCGGGACTGGCCGGTCGCTGCCCGAACACGACCTGCACCGTGTAGGTGCGCTGGTCGTCGTAGCGCCGAGCGCCGGGGAGGAAGGGGTTGACGCTGCCGCGGTCGGGCGCGATACGCGTGTCGTTGAGTCCGTCCGCCGACTGCAGCCCGACGTTGTACGACGTGAACGACAGGTAGCGCGCGTACGGGAACTTGCCGCGGATGGTGAGCGTCATCCCGGGCACCGCCGGGATGGCCGTCACCCAGTAGCTGGCGAACTCGTCCGGGTAGAGCGTGTTCGTCACTGTCGGCTCGAGCCGGAACGCCCAGGCGCAGCTCGGCCACTCGGCGCGTGCGGGGCGCAGACCAGGTGTGCCCAGGCCGAGCAGGAGCACTGCGGCGACGAGGACGCGGAGCCTCCGCATGAAGCTAGCGGCGCCCGTACCGCAGCCGGTCGAGGCGCTCGAGCATCGCGGGCAGGAAGGCCGGCCGGTCGAAGGCGAGCATCTCGATCGGCAGTGGGAACCGCCGCGCCGTCGTCGCCTTCGGCCGGGTGAACTCCCGCAAGCCGTCCGCACCGTGGATGCGTCCGAAGCCGGAGTCGCCGACACCGCCGAACGGCAGCGACGGCACCGCGGCGAACGTGGTCACCGAGTTGACGGCCGCCATGCCCGCCCGGAGCCTTCGCGCGATCTGCCGTCCACGCTTTCGAGACCAGACCGATGCCCCCAGTCCGTACGACGTGGCGTTCGCCTTCGTCACCGCCTCGTCCTCGCTGTGCACGCGCACGATCGGCAGCACTGGGCCGAAGGTCTCCTCGGTGAGGATGAGTGAGTCCTCCGGCACGTCGACGAGGACCACCGGCTCGACGAGCATGCCGTTGATGCCCGCCGGTCCGCCCACTACGGCGCGGGCCCCTCGGTCGAACGCGTCCGCGAGGTGGCGGGCGATGACGTCGACCTGCTTCGGCATCGTGATGGGACCGATGTCGGCGTCCGAGGCGACACCGGCGCGCAGCGGAGTGGCGAGCTCGACGACGCGCTCGACGAACCGGTCGTACACGGCGTCGTCGACGTACGCGCGCTCGATGGAGATGCACGCCTGGCCCGCGTTCTGCAGAGCGCCCCAGACGGCGGCGCGCGCCGCCGCGTCGACGTCGGCGTCGGCCGCCACGATCATCGCGTCCTTGCCGCCGAGCTCGAGCAGCACGGGGGTCAGCGTGTCCGCGCACGCAGCGAGCACCTTGCGCCCGGTGGGCGCGGAGCCGGTGAAGGCGAGCTTGTCGACGCCGCTGCGGCACAGTGCGGTGCCGGTCTCGCCGAAGCCGGTCACCACCTGCAGCACTGGATGCTCGGGCACGACCTCCGACACGGCAGCGGCCAGCCACTCGCCCACTGCAGGCGTGTACTCGCTCGGCTTGAAGACGACGGCGTTGCCTGCGGCAAGTGCGTAGCCGATCGAGCCGACTGGGGTGAACAGGGGGTAGTTCCACGGGCCAATGACGCCGATGACGCCGAGCGGCTCGTACTCCAGGTAGGCGGCGTGGTTGGCGGCGAGCGCCGGCGACGAGACGCGCTGGCGGCCGAGGATCTTGGGTGCGTTGCGCGCGGCCCAGGCGAGGTGGTCGACGACGAGGGTCACCTCGATGAACGCGTCGACCCGGGGCTTGCCGTTCTCGCGATGGATGAGATCGCACAGCTCGGGAGTGCGCCGTGCGAGCAGGCCGCAGAGCCGCCGCAACCGCTCGGCCCGTCCGTCGAAGCCGAGGCCGGCCCACCACTCCGCGGCCGCACGTGCACGTTCGACGGCCGCCTGGACCTGCGCGCCGTCGTGCACGGCGAAG
>CAZYXZ010000029.1:0-35174 GCA_964651395.1 uncultured Frankiaceae bacterium | reverse complement strand
GAGGGCTTCATGGACGAGGCCATGCGCTGGTTCGACACCTACCTCAAGGGCATCCCGGCGTCGAAGTCCGGCATCCTCAAGGACCCGAAGGTCGAGGTGCAGGACGGCGAGGGCGTCTGGCGCACGGAGGCCGCCTGGCCGCCGCTGGACCGCAAGGCCCACACGTTCACCGTCCTCGGCGGCAGCTACGTCGACGGCGACGAGAACTCGGCCAGCAACCCGGACAACGGCGTGTGGACGTTCACGACGCCGGTGCCCTACGACCTGCGTATCGCCGGCGTGCCGCGGCTGGAGGTCCCGCTCTCGGCCACGCACTTCCCGGCCAACGTCGTCGCCCTCGTGTACGACGTGGCGCCCGACCTCACCTCCCGGCTGATCGTGCGCGGCGCCGCCCGGGCCATGGGCCCCGGCGAGGTCGGCTTCGACCTCTACCCGCAGGACTGGATCCTGCGGAAGGGGCACCGGATCGGCATCCAGGTCAGCGGCAACGACGCCAACTGGTTCCTGCCGACCCCGTCGCAGGCCACCGTGACCTTCGACGCCGGCAAGCTGCACGTGCCGTTCCTCACCCACGAGCGGATCCGCTACCTCGTCGGCGACGAGGCTGCGGCGATGACGCACGTCGAGACGCCGGACATGGACGAGGCGCTGGTCGACGAGCGCACGACGCAGAACCGCTGGCCCAAGGCGCAGACCAAGCCCAAGCGCTAGAACCTCAACGGTCTAGGGCAGCAGGGCGGAGAGCAAGCGGTCGAGGGTGAAGTCGAAGACGGCGTCCATGTCGGGGTTGCGCGACATCTCGGCGGCCAGCTCCGGGTCGACGTCGACCGCGTCGCGCCACAGCTCGCGCGTCGAGGACTGCTGCGTCGACTCCGGCGGCAGCGACTCGACGACGATGAAGCCGCCGAGGAAGTAGAGGATCGCGCGCAGCGCCTCGGCCGCCTTCGCGCCGGACAGCCCCGCCGCGGTCAGCTCCTGCGCCAGCGCCAGCTGGCCGGGGAAGTAGAGGGCCGGGCCCTGGCCGACCTCGCGCGCGATGTGCACGAGGAACGGGTGCTGGCGCACCTGCGCGCGCATCGCGCGGACGACGGAGCGCACGCGCGCGGCCGGCGTCGCGCCGCGCGCCACGATGGCCGCCGACTCCGCGAGCAGCGTGGCGACGACCGCCTGGATCACCTCGTCGCGGCCGCCCACGGCGCGGTAGATCGCCGGGGGAGAGGCGTCGAGCTCGGTGGCCAGCTTGCGCATCGAGAAGCCCTCGGCGCCGTCGGCCTCGAGGATCGCGCGCGCGGCGGCGACGACGTCGTCGTACGACGTCCCCGGCGGTCGCCCTCGTGCCACTGCCCCGCACCCCTCACCGTTCCAATTGCGGAACAGTGTTACACGACGCGGGGGGTCAACAGGAGATCAGTACCTCCGCGGAGCAGCTGTCGTTGTCGGCGCCGCCGTCGGCGGTGTCGAAGCCGGCCTGGCCCTCGATGAGGTCCTTGCCGCCGGCGCCGTACATCGTGTCGTTGCCGTCGCCGCCCTGGATCAGGTCGTTGCCCGGGCCGCCGTAGATGGTGTCGTCACCGCCGTAGCCCTGGATCAGCTTGCCGGTGGTCGTCCCGGGCGGCACGCACAGGACGTCGCTGCCCGCGGTGCCCTTCGCGCCCGCGCACGCCGTGATGTAGGTCCGGAACCCCAGACCAAGCTGGTGTGGGTTCCAGCTCGCGCCCTGGTCGGCCGAGTACGGCGTCGGGATGGTGTGGATGGGGCTGTACGAGCTCCAGCCGTACACATCAGTGCCGGTGAGGTTGCCGCCGGTCGCGCCGAGGACCAGGAAGTACGTTCCCCCCGCGGCGAGCGACGCCGCGGACGTGAACGTGACGTCGACCAGCTGCGGGGCCGCCGTGTTGCTCGACGTGATGCTGGCCTTCGGCACGACGGCCGACCCGAGGATCGCGCCGCCCGGAAGTCCGCCGGAGTTGGGACGCACCTGCACGATGAGGTCCCCGAGCGTGCTCGAGGGCAGGATGACCTTGACCATCGGCACGGTCACCCCGGTGAGGACACCGGTCACGGTCGGATTGATCCGGACGGACAGCCACTCGCCGCCGGACACGATCCAGGACGTGCTGACGGCGCCGACGATCCTGTCTTGGTTGAGCGTGCCGGGTGGTGCGGCATGTGCCGCAGGGGCGCCCGCTCCGACGAGGAGGGCGGCGAGGCTGGTGGTCGCTGCGGTCAGTGCGAGCATGCGGCGGAACATCGCGTCCCCCGATCTCAGGTCCGGGCCGGCAGCCCGGGACGTGCCGCCGACCGTAATCCCGATCTTGGTCCGATGTCACGACACGCATGAGTCAGGAGTGTCTTCCCGCGCAGTGCCCTGATCTAGGGGCAGTTGGCTTGCGTCTCGAACTGCTGGCACATGTCGCGCCCGGTACCGCCGTCGCCGTGGTCGGTGCCCGCTCCGCCCTGGATGAGGTCCTTGCCGTCGCCGCCGAAGATGACGTCGTCACCGGCGCCGCCCTGCAGCAGGTCGTTGAACGGCGAGCCGTAGATGACGTCGTCGCCCGCACCACCCTGCACCAGCGCAGCACGCGGCCCGGCGCAGATGACGTCGTCGCCGGACGTGCCCTTCGTGCCGGTGCAGCCGGTCTGGCTGCTGGTCACCGAGTCGTCATTGTTGTTCGGGAGGTGGTCCGGCGTGCTCGAGGCGACGGAGACCCGGTTGGTCAGCACCGTGCCGAACGGGTTGGTCCGGTCCGGTCTGACGGTGATCGTGACGCTCGCGACCGCGCCGTCGGCCAGGCTGCCGAGGTTGCAGGTGAGGACCGTCGTCCCGAGGCAGCCCGGTGCGCTGACCAGTGTGACGCCGGCGGGCAGGGAGTCCGTGACCTCGACGTTCGACGCGGTCATCGGGCCGTTGTTGCGGACGCCGATCGTGTAGCTGAAGGGGACGCCGGCGGTGACCACGGCTGGGCCGGTCTTGCGGATGACCAGGTCCGCACCGAGGACGTCGGAGCGCTCGTTCGCTGCGTTGCACGGCGCCGCCACGACGACGTTGTTGACGTCGCCGTTGTACCGCGCTCGCCAGCGGTAGCGGCCGACCTGCGTCGGCGTGAACGCTGCGGATGTCGCCTGGCCGCCAGGGTTGAGTGGCCGGTCGAGACTCGTGAAGGCCGGGGTGCCGGAGCAGTTCGCGTCGTTGGGACCGTAGACCGCGAAAGACACTGTGCCGGTCGGGCTGTAGCCGCCGCTCACGGTGGCGACGTCCTGGATCGGCTGACCCAGGTTCACCGAGGTCGTGGCTTGCGTCGCGAGTGTGGGTGTGGCCTTGGCCACGGTGCTCGTCTCGTTGGCTGCGCCGCACGGCGCGAGGACGGCGCTGTTGTTGGTGTCGCCGTTGTACCGGGCTCGCCAGCGGTAGTTGCCGGCCTGCGTCGGTGTGAACGGATCCGACGTCGCCTCGCCGTTGTCCAACGTGTTGGTGCTGGTGAACACCTGCGTCGTGCAGCTCGCGTCGCTGTAGGCGCGGAAGGTCACCGTGCCGCTCGGAGCGAAGCCGCCGGCCACGATGGCCCTGTCGGTCACGGACCCGCCGATGGTCGTCGACGCGGCCTCGGTGCTCAGTGTCGGGGTGGCCTTGAGCACCACCGGCGCGCGCACCACGCTGGGGGAGAAGTTATGGCGACTGTCGCCGTCGTAGATCATCTGGATGGTCGTGCTGCCGAACTCGAGCGGCCAGTCGGCGACGGCCGTCCCGCAGTTCCCCGGCCCCGCAGCGAGGCCGGCCGGCGTACCCACGGCGGATCCGTCGACGAGGAGTCGCACCTGGCCGGTAGGCGGAGCGCCCGCGGAGCTCGGCGCCGTCGGGCAGACGGTTGCGCGGAAGGTGACCGTCTGCCCGGCCGTCGACGGGCTTGGTGACTCGGTGAACGTCGTCGTCGTGTTGGCCTTCGTGACAGTCAGGACCACCGGTGACGATGTCGTGGAGGGCTGATGCGCGGTCGATCCCAGGTAGGTCGCGGTGATGACGTGCGAGCCCACCAACAGCGCGCCGGTACTGGTCGACGCGGCAGCACACGATCCGGAGGGCGCCCCCAGGGCGACCGGACTACCGAGCGGCGAACCGTTCGCCTTGAACTGCATGGTGCCGGTCGGTGCGGGGCCCGATGGTGCGCACACCTGCGCCCCAACGGTGAGCGGCTCGCCGTAGACGCCGGAGATCGCCGGCGCGCCGGTCATGGTGGTGGTCGTCGGGTCGGCGATCGTGTACGTGATGACGACCAGCCCGTCACCACTGCGCACACCGGTCTCGTACACGGTGCCGGCGGGGCCGAAGCCACTGCCGCCTCCGCCGCCGCCGCCGCTTTCCTGGCCGGTGCCTCCGCCACCGCCGCCGTAGTACCCGCCGCCACCTCCGCCACCACCGCCGTGCGTGTGGATGCAGCAGTAGGTGCCCCCGGTGCCGCCGACGCCCAGAACGCCCGGCGAGCCGGCTGCGCCGCCACCATCGGGATCGAACCCGATGGCGCCGCCCGCGCCTCCACTTGCCGCCGTGCCCCCGCCACCGCCGTTGTTGACCGGGGCGGTCTCCTGCTCGCCGGGACCGCCCACCGCGCCACCCGCGCCGCCCTGTGTCTCCGGGCCCCCGCCACCGCCACCGCCACCCGCGACAACGATGCGGCTCGCGAGGTCGCCGCCGGCGGGCCGGACGTCGGACGCGCCGCCCCCGCCCCCGGCGAACATCGCGCTCGACTCGGAGATCCCGCCCTGTCCGCCGCCGTTGGTGCCGCCGGCTCCGCCAATCGACGCGGCTCGCCCGGCCCGGCCGACGCGGACGTCGAACGTGTCTCCGGGTGCGACGAGGATGATGCCTGTCGTACGCCCGCCCAGCCCGCCGGGGGACGCGGGAGCATTGCTGCCGGCGCCGCCCTGCGCCCCGTAGGCGTCGATCTGCGCCATGGTGGCGTTGGCGGGCGCGGTCGATGTCTGGACGCCGCTCGCGAAGTTGAACGTCTGCACCACGGTGGTGACGGCGGTGGCCGGCTCGGCCACGAGGACGAGCGTCACTGACCAGCTGAGCAGCGCGGTGGCGGTGGCGACAGCGCTGGTCCGGCGGCGCATGATCACCAAGGTAGACCTGACCAGGGCCTTTACAAGAGCAGGGTTTCGTAACAGTGTTACGGCATCAGCCGAGGCAAGGGAGCCCGCGCATGGCCGTCCGCTACGCCGCCAAGGAAGTCCAGCGTTCCCGCGAGATCGAGGCGACCACCAGCAGGATCTGGTGCGAGGCGCTGACCGCGGTCTGGGAGACCGACCCGGAGATCATCGCGAGCGTCCTGCCGAAGCCGCTCGAGCCCGGCCCCGAGCCGCGCGTGCGGCTGACCATCACGACCGTCGAGATGCCCGGGCTGCCGCCCTTCGGCGCGGGCTGGTTCGGCGTGCAGGCGCGCCACGGCGACGTGATCGGCGAGTACCCGCTGTTCATGCCGATGACGTCGGAGCAGGCGACGGTCGGCGGCCGTGACACGTACGGCGAGCCGAAGAAGATCGCGCAGATCGTCGCGACGAAGGACGCCGACGGCCGCGTCGAGGGCTCGATCAGCCGCATGGGCTTCACCGTCGTGGAGATCCACGGCCGGATCGGCGAGGAGCGTCCGCCGTACACGAACAACGACAAGCGCGACTTCTGGTTCAAGATCTCGCCGTCGGCGGAGACGCCGGGCGAGCTCGACCAGGACCCGCTGCTGGTCTACGGCGAGAAGTCCGAGGAGGCGCGCCAGCACTTCGCGATCGACGGCGAGGTCATCCTCAAGGACAGCCCGATCGACCCGATCGCCGACCTGCACATCGTGAACCTGATCGACCTCAACTGGACGCAGCGCGCGTCGACGCAGGTCGGCAAGATCATCGGCCCGGTGCCGCGCGAGAACCTGGTGCCGTTCATCCACCAGCGGTATGACGACCTGACGGTGCTCGGCACGCGCGACTGAGAAGGACCACAGCCATGAGCGAGCGTTACGTCATCATCTCGGCCGACTGCCACGGCGGCGGCAACATCCGCGACTACCGGCCCTACCTGCCCAAGCACCTCCACGATGAGTTCGACGCGTGGGCGGACAGCTACGTCATCCCGTACGACGACATGGCCGGTCCCGACGGCAACCAGAACTGGGACTCCGACCGACGCCAGCGCGAGCTGGAGGAGGACGGCATCGTCGCGGAGGTCATCTTCCCCAACACGGTGCCCCCGTTCTTCCCGAAGGTGTCGCTCGGCGTACAGCCGCCGGCCGTCGACTCCGGTGACCTGGAGAAGCGCTGGCTCGGCTTGCAGGCGCACAACCGGTGGCTCGCGGACTTCTGCAAGATGACGCCCGGCCGCCGGGCCGGCGTCGCGCAGGTGATGCTGCACGACATCCCGGCGGCCGTAGAAGAGGTGCGCTGGGCGCGCGAGAACGGGCTGCACGGCGGCGTCGTACTGCCGGGCACGCCGCCGGGCACGGGACTGCCGCCGCTGTGGGACTACGAGTACTACGCGCCGCTGTGGCAGGTCTGCGAAGAGCTGAAGATGCCGGTCAACCACCACACCGGCTCGGCCGCCCCGCCGATGGGCGAGGGGGACATCGACCACGTCGTCTTCGTGCTCGAGGTCGTGTGGTGGGCGCACCGGCTGCTCTACCACCTGATCTTCAACGGGACGCTCGAGAAGCACCCCGACCTGCAGCTCGTCTTCACCGAGGGCGGCACGGCGTGGGTGCCGGGCGAGCTCATGCGCCTCGACCACTTCTTCAAGCGGTTCCGCGACGCGGTCGGCTCGCAGGAGTACGTGTGGGGCAACCCGGTGGTCTCCGGGCTGTCGCTGCTGCCGAGCGAGTACTGGAAGCGCCAGATCCACCTCGGGTCGTCGTTCATCCGGCCGGAGGAGGTGCCGCTGCGCGCGGCGGTGGGCGTCGACAAGATCATGTGGGGCAGCGACTACCCCCACAAGGAAGCGAGCTATCCCTTCTCGCGCGAGGCGATCCGGCTCTCGTTCGCCGGCGTACCGAGCGACGAGATCCAGATGATGCTCGGCGGCAACGCGGCGAAGCTCTACGGCTTCGACCTCGAGGGCCTGCGCCCGGTGGCCGAGGCGATCAAGGCGCCGACAGTCGAGGAGATGGCGACGCCGATCACCTCGGCCGACATCCCGGTCGAGGCCGAGAAGTGCCCCGCGTTCGTGGGGTACGTCAACCGATGAAGTCGCTGACCGGCAAGGTCGCCGTCGTCACCGGCGGCGGGCACGGCCTCGGCCGCGCGCTGGGGGAGCGGTTCGCGCAGGAGGGCATGAAGGTCGTCCTCGCCGACATCGTCCCCGAGCGGCTCGAGGAGACGGTCGCCGACCTGCGCGAGCAGGGCCACGAGGTCACGGGTGTGCCGACGGACGTGAGCAAGTACGAGTCCGTGGAAGCGCTACGGGATGCGACGTTGGCCGCCTATGGGTCAGTGCACGTGGTCTGCAACAACGCGGGCATCGGCGCGGGCGCCGAGGGCAAGCTGTGGGAGCACGAGCTGCAGGACTGGCGCTGGGCGATGGGCGTGAACCTGTGGGGCGTCATCCACGGCGTCAACGCGTTCGTGCCGACGCTGCTCGCGCAGGGTGAGGAAGGGCACATCGTCAACACCTCGTCCGGCAACGGCGGCGTCTCCCCGCTGCCGTCGACCCCGCAGTACGCCGTCACGAAGGCCGGCGTCGTCACGTTCACCGAGTGCCTCTACGGCCAGCTGCGCGAGGTCTCCGACCTGGTCAGCTGCTCTGTGTTGTTTCCCGGCCCGCACATGCTGCGCACCGGTCTGTTCGAGTCGTGGCGGCACCGGCCGGACGAGTTCGCGAAGGAGACGCCGCGCCCGGCTCCGTACCTCACCTACGAGGACATGGAGACGATGATGAAGTCGGCCGGCGTCGACGTGCAGTACACGCCGGTCGAGCACGTCGCGGCGCAGGTGGTCGACGCGCTGCTGGCCGACCAGTTCTGGATCCAGCCGGTTTCCGACCGCAACGACGCGCAGCTGACCGCGCGCTACGAGTCGATGCTCAAGCGTTCCAACCCCGACTACCTCCGCGCTGTCCCGGGCTAAAGGAGTTCTGCGATGGGCCTCGAGCCGTACCTGGTCATCACCTCGGACGCGCACGCCGGACTGCCGACCGAGCAGTACCGCCCGTACCTGGACAAGAAGTACCACCGCCAGTTCGACGAGTTCCTCAGCCAGTACGACCTGCACATGGAGGAGATCAGCCGCCTCGGCGTACGGAACGAGCAGTTCGCGAAGCAGTGGTTCGACGAGAACGACGAGGGCCTGGCCGGCGGATGGGACGCGGTGAAGCGCGACCAGGTGATGGACGCCGACGGGATCTGCGCCGAGATCGTCTTCCCGGACGCCGACGCGGTGGACTCGAAGACCATGGCGCCGTTCGGTGTCGGCCTGGGCCTCTCGGGTGATATCGACCCCGAGCTCGGCATGGCCGGCGCGCAGGCGCACAACCGCTGGCTCGCCGAGCTGTGCGCGCAGTCGCCGGAGCGGCGCTGCGGCATGGCGCTGCTGCCGATCACCGCGCCGGTCGAGGACGTCGTCGCCGAGATCCGTCGCGCGAAGGAGTCGGGACTCAATGGCGTGATGATCCCGGCGATGTGGGTGAACGAGGCGCCGTACCACGACCGCAAGTACGACCCGATCTGGGCGACGCTCGAAGAGCTGAAGATGCCGATCGCGACGCACTCCGGCTCGACGCCGAAAGAGGAGTACGGCGAGATCCTCGGCATCTACGTCGCGGAGGTCGTGTGGTGGCCGTACCGGCCGCTGTGGTTCCTGCTGTGGTCGGGCGTCTTCGAGCGCTTCCCGGGCCTGCGCTTCGGCGTCGTCGAGTCGGGCATCTGGCAGGTGCCGGGGTGGCTGTGGTTCTGGGACCGCCTCTACATGGGCCAGAAGGGCGCCGAGAAGATGGGCGCCAACCCCTTTGGTGCGGCCGGCCTGACGATGAGCCCGTCAGAGTACTTCGACCGAAACTGCTGGCTCGGCTCCTCGAACACGAAGCGGCGCGAGCTCGGCTTCCGTTACGAGATCGGCGTCGACAACATCCTGTGGGGCTCGGACTTCCCGCACCCCGAAGGCACCTGGCCGAAGACCCGCGAGTGGATGAGCAACGCCTTCCACGACATCCCCATCGACGAGACCCGCCGCATGCTCGGCCTAGCCGCCGCGGAGGTCTTCAACTTCGACGTAGAAGCCCTGCGCCCCCTGGCCGACAAGATCGGCCCAACTCCCGAAGACCTAGGCCAGCTCAAGGGCTCGAAGGACGGAAGCGACCTTGTCGAGAAGTGGGCCAAGACCAAGGCCGTAGGCCGCCACTGGCTGACGGGTCACGACTTCGCGTTGTTGGACTGACATCGCTTAGGGGTTAGGGCTCGGGTCCGCGCCCTTTGGCACTCGAAATCCCTGCATCTCATTTGTCCAACCGGAGAAGCTTTATTGCGTTGCGCGGGAGGCGCACGTTCTTCAATTCGGTTGGCTCCAGCTTCATGAGGCCCTCGGCGTAATGTCTACCGTGCCGACCGATTTCAGATGCTGGTATGCGCACGAGAATGTCATAAAGCTCAGCTGACGTCAGCCTCCCCTCGCGCAGTACATCGGTCAGAGCCGCTAGCGGATACATCCCGAGGTAGTTGTTGAGGATAACAGCCCGTGAATTATTGAGGAAGAAACGGGACGGCAGCCGGCTGGAATCAATTCGAGCCATGTATCCAAAGAAGAACGTTGGGGACGAGATTCGGTCCTGACGGTAAAAGAGACGTCGGGACTTTAGGAGGTTGCGGGAGCCAACCTGCCTCTCGACTGTCAACAAGTAGTCTGCGAAGGCAGGCGCCTCCTCCGCGATTTGCTCGAAGGGAGCGTCTGAGTCGATCAGCCATAGTGCCTTGACACCGCGAGGATTGCCCTTGCTGTCTGAATCAATGATATTGGAGCTGAGCTGGCGGGAAGGTGGCACTACTGGCTTTAACCACTTTGCGGGTATCGCCAGCGCATGTCTACGGACGTCGTCTATCACGAACCAGGCGTTAGCACCTGTTGCTATGCCGCGACGTACCCTGAACACGTCCCCGATGGTCAACTCGGACTGGGTGATTGGTGCCCGGGGGCGTCTCGGGTGGGCGGTGAGCGTCCATCGCGCGCTATCGCGCAATTCGCTTATCGGAATTGACAAGGTGACCAGCGGCGAGGTCACAGAGCCGCCATGACTAACCTGAACTGTTGCCTCCGACTTGGGTGGGGTGTTGCGTAGGAGCACAAAAGTGGAGCTAATCTTGGCGTTCTCGAACTGCGAGGTCGTCCGGTCGAACAGATGAATTCGCTCTAGTGTCACGTGGTTCGTCAGATACTCCCGCAGGGCAGAGCCATACTGGCTTTCCATGAATTCGATTGGCAACAACCAACCTGCTACGCATCCCGGTTGCATCCATTCGTGGGCAAACAGAACGAAGTAGACGAACAGATCAGACCGGCCATCCACCGCGAGATTAAGCGCACGACCCAGATGTTCTCGCCACTGCTGAGCTTCAGAGCCGTCGAGCTTTTGGAACCGCAAATATGGAGGATTTGCGAGCACCAGTGATCGCTGCGAGTCGGGACGTTGTTTGATGAAGTTGCCAGTCCAGACACGCAATGACGATTGTCGGCTCCACCGTTGCGCCAATGCCAATGCTCGAGTCGAATCAATTTCGACGCCAATTGCCGACCTAAGCCTTCGGCCCTTGACCTTTTGCAACAGTGCCGCGAAGAAAATGCCGTTACCGATAGCCGGGTCTCCGAAGTCAATGGGTCTCTTCCGGTCGTGCGCGACCAGTGCAGCATCAACCATCTCCTGCGCAACCTCAGGAGGTGTGAGAAACAGCGAGAGCGCCCGGGCAAAGTCGCGCTTGATTTGGCCAACCTGCTGCCCCATGGATAGGCCCCGTTTGATCTCGTCGGGTCCCTCCCACAACGGCGGCTGCTCGTACCAATGTCCGTGCTCAAGCAACTTCACTTCGAGACCCGCAGGTGAACCCGGCGCCTGTCGTCGGCCTGCTTGCGCGCCCCCATGTAGGTACTCGCAAATGCCGTGCACGATGGACAAGCGCATTTCGTCCTCGAGCCGGCCGAGGTCAGTGGCGCTCAGCGGAGGCTGCGTGAGCGAGGCAAGCAGAGATTCCGCGTCTTCTGACAACGCGGGTCGAGGTGTGTCCGAAGGTCGCGCGGTGGGTCCGATTGGGATGCGTGTAAGGCCAGTACTGGGTCGGAGCTTGATCTCGAGTTGCCACGGGAAAGCCCTGAGTTGCTCAGCGACAAGCCGGGAGAACTCTGACGGCTTGCCGTCATAGATAGTCAAATGAAACACACTATCGGGGTAATCTGGCTTGTACACGAGAGATTCGAGTTCGTTCGACTCGCACTGAAGGTATACCGTTCGTGGCGCGACCAACGGATCGGCGGCATCGAAAGAAGGGAATGAACCAGGGGCACTCAATATTAGGCTACCGACTTGCGCCGAATCATAAATCGCCAGGCGATTCAGATCCTGTCTCCGAATTGGGTATCGCACCGTGACATGCGGCAGCGATCGTGATCGTGGCTGGCAAACCCTTCGGAGCAATTCGAAGGCCGGCGCAGCGACCTCATCGTTCAGATACAAGACATACGCGCTGGGCACTAGATCACCAGGAAACGAATGAAGTCGCTGTTCGTACCGCCATGATCCGCGTCGATGTTTGCTAAGAGCCCATACATCATCGTTCCGTAATTCTTGGCGCGGTCAAATAGGTCCTGGCGCTTACCCTTGTCGTCGAATAGACTCGTAAGGTCGGGCTCGCTGAGCGCGGTTTGCTCTAGGAACCACGAGTACTCTTCAAGGATCGGGTCAACAATTGCTGCGGACGACGGATGCCTATCCTTGACGGTTTCAAGGCGCTGCCGCGGAGTCAGGGCTATCAACTCGACAAGGTTGTCCACGGTGATTGGCCTGTCGTGCACGCTCATCGCCGCCACCGTGGCGAAGCACGTGGTCATGCGACTGAACTTCAGCTTGAAATTCCTAACCTTCTGCTTCGTCTTGGCGGATTCAAGCTCGCCTTGATTTCTCTTGTGCTCGTAGTTGAGCAGTAGAGTCTTCCAGAAGCGTCCTATATCATTGAGGAGAAACCACGGCTGGAAGCTGGCCTGGTGGTCCGGGTAATCCCGGTAGTAGGAATCAAGGATTTGGCGCAGGGATTCCGCGTAGACCGTCTCGCCAAACAAGGACTTACTCTCGAGAATCATGAGCATGCGAAGCGTGAAATGATTGTTTGCATCATCGTCGGGACTGCCGAGGTCGTCAAGAAGATTCGACGTTGACATTGCTTGCAAGTACTGAGAATCGTTGGAAAACGCTGGGAATTTCATGTAATCGGCAATCCCAATCAGCGCGCCAAACAACCGAAGCTCTTTGGTTCGGGGACCATCGATGTCCATGCGATTTCCGTCATACAGGAAAAACAGGTCAATGTCCGAATGTGGACTGGCCTCGTGCCGCCCGTAGGAGCCGGCGCAAAATATTGTTAGCTTCGGGATCGCTTGAACATCGGGACTGCTCTCCAGCCGAGATCGGAGCTCCGCAAGCCGCATGCGAGAATACTGCTCTCGCTCAGCGAAGATATCGGTCATATGAGCGTCCTCGTCCCGGGCCAGTGGTCCTTGCGGAAATCTACAGGCTTGTCCCGATACCCCGGACACACGCGAGTCATGGTGCGCGACTAGCAAGTCCATCACGACTGCGGAGACGGTCCAACGTCATCCCGAGTTCTGCATGTCCGCTGTACAGCGCCCAGTCGTACAACTCCGCTCTGCCCAAGACCGTAGCCACGACGCGCCGAATCCACTGGCCCGGTAGGTCGACATCCAGCGCGACCTTCCACCGGTCCCGGTAGCCCAAGAGCGCATAGTTCCGGCGGCCCCAGCGAGCGATTGATGGGAACGACTCAACCTCGTCCCAGGGCAGTTCCCGCTCAATCCGTTGCAGGGCGGCCTCAGGTAAGGGCATGAGATGCAGATGGGCATGCGTCACACATGAGCCGGTGGACGCGTCTGTGCGCAGCGCGCCAGATCCATGCTCGAAGATCAAGTACTCGCCAAAGAGTTTGGACAACTGCGCCACTGTGTCCGTGAGCCACACGTGCACCTTGGCGAGTGTTGAGTCTCCGAGAGCCGCGAACGACGTCACATGCTCATGCGTGATCGCCAACAGGTAGCCGGGTACAAACATGCCGATCGTCGGTGTAACAGCGACGGCGGGGCCGAGAAACAGGACCTCGTCGAACACTGTCCGAGGGTTGCTGGGCGGCTGAGCGCCGATTCCCGGGATGCCGGTGCAGTACGGGCAGTCAGTTCTGCTCAGCGGCTCGCTCACTTTCGACTGACGAAAGAGAAGGCAAGCAGAAGCACGGGAATGATCACGCCAAGTAGCAGTTCAGTCAGAGTGAGTTTCCCGGCCACTGCAAGTCCGATCAGGATCGCGACAACGATGATCCCCACCCAGGCCAGCGCGCCTCGTTGGATCCTGCGAGACCAGAGGCTCGAGCCCGCAAGCGCCAGGAGCGCGCCCGAGCGTCTGGGTTCACAGAATGCAACCGCGCCATCACCATATGAGACTTGAGCTTCTGCGTTGGCCGTGAGGCGGGAGAGCTTCAGGGCTGCGTGAGCACGCGGCACCACAGTCCAAACGGTTGGACTCGCACCGTTCTCACGGAACCAGTTTCGGTTCCTGTTCAACTCAACCCAACCCGCAGCGGCACTCCACACCTTGGAAGTCAGCCCAACGGGATCCGCCTCCAGAAGGGTCAACACAACCTCAGCGTCGATGTCGTGCACGAGCGCTATACGACTGTAGGCGTTGCCCACGGTTGCTTCGTAGCGCTCGTGTTCATAGGCGGTTGCGTCGGGCGTCCAACGCCGTTTGAGGTAGTCGATGCCTCTTGCTACGGCTCCGTCCGTGGGAGGGAGTCCTAATGAGAGGAGGCCCCGGAGAGCAAGCGCTGTGTGGGTGACCGTTGCAGGATGACCTTCGGCTGCACCCCAGGCCCCCTCGCCAGTTTGCGTGGCCGCCAGCCACGCCCGTGCATTATCGAGCGCCCGCCGATCAGGCGAGTCGAGAGCAGTCAATGCGAGGATGGCGCTCACTGTCAGACACGTCCGCGATTCGTCATGCAGAGTGGGCCCCCACCCGCCGTCGGGACGTTGTGCGTTGAGGAGCCAGGCTCGAGCCATGGCAACGGATTCCAAGGCGTCGGGACCGCTGCTTCTGGCCTGCGCGCACAAGGTGGGGGCGGTGCCCTCGACAGTGGGAGCTGCCGACACGGAAAGAAGGCACCAGCCTCCGCGTTCATCCCCGTCAACGACTTGAGCCGCTCGAAGGCGGCGCGAGACCGCTTCTTCGTCCTGGGAACTAAGCGACCCTTCCTCACGGAGGAGTTGCAGCGGGACGGCAGACCCCGTTGTTCCGATTCGACCAGCTGCGAAAGTGTTGTGCCAGCCTGCGACCGGGCGTCCATCCCCATCGTTCGTCCTAACGATTTCCTTTTTCAGGAAGGTCACCACGTCATGCGCGACGAGTCCGATGTCGCTTAGCGTGACGCGTCCGGAGTTTCCACCGATGTTGCTCCCCATATGTACATGCTGCACTAGACGCGCGGTGTCTAGGCGGACGAACGTCCGGTGCCTTGACCTGTGTTTCATCGTGCATGCTGTTGTTGGGATTCTCCCATTGGATTAGGCGGTTCTGCCCTTTTCATGCAGGTGGTGGGCCACGAGGTAGTCGCGAGGTGACCGAATTGGACAGTCAGGTCGCCTGGAGGGTCATCGTCATGAAGGTGCTGTTTGTGCTGGTCACGTAGTTGGCGAACGGTGGGCACTCGACGAACCCGGCCGACGCGTACAGGGCCCGAGCCGGGGCGAAGGCGTCCATCGATCCGGTCTCCAGGCTGACCCGCGCGTAGCCACGCTGGCGGGCCACGTCCAGCAGATGTCTGAGCATTGCGCGTCCCACGCCGGCGCCCCGGCGCGACTGCACGGTGTGCATCGACTTGAGCTCGACATGCTCGTCGTCGAGCCGCTTCAACGCGCCGATCGCAAGCAGTTGGCCGTCGACCCGGGCGCTGAAGAACGAGATGCGCTCGTCGGCGAGCCGGCCGGTGTCTAGCGCGTGGACGTCCTCCGGCGGGCTGTGCTCATGGCCGAACGCGACGTGCGTCGCCACCAGCGAGGCGACGTCGTGCGACGTCGGGTCATCCCGCGCGATCACGAGGCCGTCCACGCCGCGAGCATGCCAGCCAGTCGTTGCGGGTGTGGACAACTCGCTTCCGCGGAAGCGAGTTGTCCACATGGGTTGCCGGCTGCGAGCCGTACAAAGCCAGTCCCTTGGCGTTGCCAAGAGCAGACGGGGGGCGCCAGAAACGCGCTGTGACGCAGCGCTCTCTGCTGGAGTAACTTTCGCGGGGACGACATAGCGGCTGTCGAGAGGGGTGGCGTGGCATGCCTGACGCACCAGGTCTCGCAGAACTCATGGAACTTCTGCAGGAGAACAAGGCAAGAGGCAAGCGCGGGACGTCGGTGCACGGACGAGCCCTGTCGCGTGGAGACGATTCCATCTTCGTTGCGACACATACCGGCGTCGTGGAGATCCCGCTCAAGGGGATACAGAGCGTGGAAACGCGCCCTGGGGGCGACCCTGACCTCGTGACAGTCGCCGTCTCGGACGCCTCGATGATCGGCCAGAAGCTGACGATCACACCAAGACCGATGCCAGAGACGGAGCCGGGATGGGGAGGCACAGGACCCGCCGGTCCCAAGCGCTGGCTGCCGAAGAGTCAGTTGGTCGGCAAGACCACGTGGACGTTGGACGACTGCTCAGACACAGCTACCTCCTCGGGCAAGCCCAGCGTCCCTGACTCGACAGACGACCACATCTGCACCCGGTTCAACGACGACGACCTCGGTTGAGTGCACCCGGCTCGCAGCCGGGCCTGCGGGAGCTGCTGGCTTGTCTCGTGCCTGAGGGTGAACTGCCCGACCACAGGCTCCATTTTCGCGGGTTCCTGCTACCCGGCATGTCGGATCAGTCAATCCGGCTGATCCACGGTCACATGTGCTTCGAGTTTTGCGTTGACGACATCTTGGCAGTGGAACAAGCAGCACTAGCGCCGGGAGCCGTACCTGGCGTCGCACCACCTGTGGCAGTGACCTTGCGAGCAGGAGCTCGCCTACTGACCGTTCAGGCTGCTGATCCCTATCTAGATTTGTGCGGAGGGAGACGTCCTTTCTTACTTGCAGTGCGAGAGCAGCTGGCTACGTCGCGGTCAGCGCGCTTTGAGGTCTTAGAGCGCGAGTTCCTGGCCGACACTGCACACGCGGAGACCTCGCCCTCGTGATCCTGGCTATCACAGGCCACGACGACGTCCACGCTCATGCGGTCGCCCGGCACGCGACAGCCTTGGGCGCTGAGCTGCGGATCGTCGATTTCGCGGAACTCGACAAGCAGAGGTTCACGCTGTCACCCGGGAAGGTCCCCGCTGGCAAGCTCGCCGGGTCGCTGGCGACGGTTTCCCTGGCAGACGAACTCACAGGCGTTTGGTGTCGAAGACCGCGCAACATCACCCCGCCTGAAGACGTTTTCCGACCGGAGGACCGTGTCTTCATCCGGCAGCAGTGGGCGGATGCAACTCTTGGCTTTCTGGAGTCGCTGAGCTGCCCGATTGTCAACCGGCCTGGCGCCGACGCGGCCGCCGTGAAGCCGGCACAGTTGAACGCGGCAGAGGCCGTGGGCCTGCGGATACCACGAACGTTGATAACCAATGACCCGGAAGCAGCCGAGTCGTTCATCGCGGACTTGGACGGCGAGGTGATCCACAAGGCGCTGTTGGCGACTCGCACGGACCGTTTCGTGGACACGCGGCGTTGGGCCCCTGAGCATCGGGACGGGTTAGCGACCTTGCCCCTTGCACCGGCCATCTTTCAGGAGCAGATACATGGCCCGGCTGATGTGCGTGTGACCGTAGTTGGCACGTCGATCTTCGCGGCGCGCCTGAACGCAGATCCGATTGCGCAGGTCGTCGACTCCCGCCTGGACCTCGATGGCCCATATGAGGAGCACGTACTGCCCGACGAAGTGGCGTCGCAGTTGCTCGCCCTTATGCGGCAGTTCGAACTCACCTATTCGACGGTTGACCTCAAGATCGACCACGCGGGCGAGCACGTCTTTCTCGAGCTCAACCCGCAAGGTCAGTTCCTCTACATCGAGATCCTCACAGGCCTGCCCATCTCGCGGGCCATGGCCAAGCTCTTGGCCGGCTTCTAGGCGTTGCTCGTAGTACCCGTCTGCTGTGGGAGGCCGAGGAGGCCCCTCGCTAGTTGCTCGGCGAGGTCTTCGTCGTGGGGGGCTTTGCCGGCCAGGATGATGACGAGTCCTTCCAGTGCGCCCATGACGGCGGCCGCGACGATGCGGGGTGGCGGGCCGGGTGGGATGGAGCCGTTCTTGCGGCCGGCGGTGACCAGGCGCGCGCAGTCGGCGACGATCCGGTTGCCGGCCGCTGTGACTAGCTTCGCGACCGGATGGTCCTGGCCGGCGAACTCGACGCGCAGCGACATCATGCTGCGGGCGATGTCGCGGCGGCAGTAGACGGCATGCCCGCGCGCGACCGCGACGAGTGCGCCGACCGGGTCGTCCTCGTTGGCGAAGAGCGGGCCCATCTGCTCGTACCAGGTCTCGCCGACCCACTGCACGACGGCGAGCGCGAGCTCCTCCTTGCTGGCGAACTGGTGGTACAGCGCGCCGCGCGTGTAGCCGGCGTCACGGGCGACGTCCTCGAGGACCAGGTTCGCGTAGCCGAAGCGCGAGAGCCCGCGCGCGGCCGACTCGAGCAGCGCATTGCGCGACCGTGCGCGGCGGTCGGCCTGCGACGATCGCGCGCCCTTGGCGGGGGCGGTCGTCACGTTGCGGCACATACGTGCATGTATGTATGTTACAGGAAGGACGACAGGAAGGACCCCAGCCATGCCGACCGTCCTCCAAGGGTTCGACGTCCCTCGGTCGATCCGCGCGCTCGTGCCCGACCACGACTACGTCGACTACGTCACGCGAACGACGAAGGCGCACCTCACCCCGGAGGACCTCGCGCGTTCCACGGTCGAGGGCGCGTCGCCGTACGGGCGCTTCCTCGCCTGGCGGGTGGCGTGCCAGTTCCGTCTCGCGCCGGCGGACGCGCCGGACCACATCGGCGGGTGGCGGATCGCCGAGCGTGGCGACACCTGGATCCGGCTGACGACGAGCGGCCGGCTCATGACCGCGCACATGGTGTTCTCCGTCGAGGACGGCGCGACGTCGTTCGCGACGTTCCTCCACTACGACCGGCCCATCGCAGCCCGCGTCTGGGGGACCGTCTCCCACGTCCACCGCCGCGCCGCACCCGGCTTCCTCGCCCACGGCGTACGCCTCCTCGAGCGGAGCGCGGTCAGACCGTGAGGGTGCCGAACGCGGTCCATGAGGCGCACCCCTGGGTGGTCGCGCAGATCGCGCCGGACTTCACGCTGCTCGACGTCTGGGACCTGCCGGCCGAAGGCGGCGCCGAGGACTTCGACGACTTCCTCGCGGTGATGCGGGAGCTCGACCCGGCCGAGGCCTCGCTGCTGAGCAAGCTGCTCTTCGCCGTACGCAGGAAGCTCGGCGCGTGGTTCGGCTGGGACGAGGACGAGGTACGCCCGATCCCCGGCCGCAGCGAGACGAGTCTCATCGCGCGCCTGCCCGAGTACCTGCGCGGCACCGCGGACGGCACCGTGGTCGGCGCGCCGCTGAAGGAGGCGGGCGCGGCGATCGTTCCGCTCTACCGCACCGACGACGAGTGGGCCGCCGAGATCGGCAACGCCACCGTGCACGGCGTACTGCACGTCGCGTGGGTCGAGCAGAGCGCGGGTCGCTATCGCGCGCGGCTGGCCATCTACGTCAAGCCCCGCGGCCGGCTCGGCCGGTTCTACCTGGCGCTGATCGGCCCGTTCCGCCACCTCGTCGTCTACCCCGCGCTGACCCGCCAGATCGGCCGAGCCTGGGACGCGGCCCGCGCCTGAGGGCGGTACGGTGCGCGCATCACCTCGCGATCGGGGGAATCGCCGTGACGCAGCCGCCTGCAGGTCCGCCCAGCGGTCCACCGAGTGGGCCTCCCTCGGAGCCACCCGCCGGACCCCCGTCCGCAGCACCCGCCGGACCGCCAGCCGGACCGCCCGCCGGACCGCCTGCGGCGGACGCACCCACCCTCCCGCTCGAGACGACTGCCGCTGGGCCGCCCGCCGGGCCGCCTGCGGGTCCGCCGGCCGGACCGCCCGAGGACGCGCCCACTGTCGCGCTCGACGCGGTGCCCGCCGGTCCGCCGGCAGGCCCGCCTGCCGGACCGCCGCTCGCCGCGGGCGGGTCGTGGCTCGAGAAGAACCGGACGCTCGTCATGGGCCTCGTCGCCCTGGCTGTCGTCGTCGGCTTCATCGCGTTGAGCGGCGGCGACGACACGGACAAGGTGGCCAGCAACGTGCCCACCACGCAGCCCACTACCCAGCCCACGTTCTTCTCGCCATCTGCGCCGACCACGCCCATACCGGACGTGTCGCCGACGGCGCCGGAGTCACCGGCCGCAAGCAGGCGATCCCTGCCGCCGGCGATCCCTCGTAATGAGAGGGCGGAGATCGGCGACTACATCGTCACGGTGAACTACGTGAACCTCGATGCGACGGACGAGGTGGAGGAGAAGAACAGCGCGAATGACCCGCCGAAGATCGGCAAGTACGTCCTGGTCACGGTGTCGGTCACGCTGGATCCCAACCACAACGGCGCGGGTGAGGCCAACCCCGGCGAGGACCTGGAGGCGCTCCTGATCGGCGACGACGGCGTGGAGTACTCCGACAGCGACGCCAACTGCGTCGGCGATCCGCCGTCGAGCACCACGCCCGACCTCGACCCCGGCGGGACCACGACCTACGAGTACTGCCTCGACGTACCGGTCGACATCCGGGACCCGCAGCTGCTGGTCGGCCACATCGGATTCGACAGCGGCTACGTCCACTGGGAGACGGACTAGGGCTCAGCAGGCGGGGCTGCTGCTGTCCGCCGTCGGGTCGGTGAGCAGGCGGTGCCGCGTGCCGTTGGCCAGCATCGTGCCGATCTGACCACGACGGCCCGGTACGCCGGAGTAGAAGCCGAACGCGATGAGCTTGCCGTCGCGCGACCAGGCGCCGGCGGTGAACTGGCCGGTCCGGCTCGGCGGTCCGGTGAGCATCCGCAGGCCGCTGCCGTCCGGCCGGATCGTGAACAGGTCGTTGTTGTCGCTGAAGAGGATCAGCTTGCCGTCCGGCGACCAGTCGGGTGAGCCGGCGTTGCCCGTGTGGATGTGGGTCGTCGCGCCGCTGCCGACGTTCATCACGTACACGCCGTTCCCACGGTCTCCGCCTTGTGTCACGACGACCGCGAACCGGGTCCCGTCGGGCGACCAGTCGACGGCGTACTCGTCGAGCGTCGTGTTGAAGCGGCGCGGGTGCGATCCGTCGGCGTCGATCGTCACGATGTCGCTGCGGTTCTCCGCGCCGCCGGAGTTGGTCGTGTAGGCGAGCCGCTTGCCGTTGGGCGACCAGGCCACGTTGTTGCATGACAGCGGGCAGCTGCCGACCTGGCGCGCGCCGGTGCCGTCGGTGCGCATCGTCCAGACCTGGTTGTTGCGGCGTAGCCACGCCACGCTACGGCCGTCCGGCGCGAGCGCGGGGTTGGCGTCGAAGCCGGACTTGGTGAGCAAGCGCTTCCGGCCGCCGCCGAGGTCCATGACCCAGACGTTGTAGCCCTGCGCGCCGGGCGTGACGGTGCCGTCCGGGTTCGGGCCCCGGCTGGGGGCGCTGCGTGACTCGAAGAGGATCGAGCCCGCCAGTGACGGCGGCGCGGGCGGGGTCGGCGTGGGTGACGGGCTCGGCTTCACCGGCGAGGGCGACACGCTCGGCGACGGGCTCGGCGACGGCACGGCGCTCGGCGACTCCGAGGGAGTGGGTGTCGGCGTCAGTGCCGGCTGGGCGGCGGCGACTTCGTCCGAGTCGGCCCAGCGCGTGGCGACGACGCCGACGTCGATCGCCAGCACCGAGGCGATGGCGATGGTCAGCGTCGCGAGCCGGTCGAGCAGGGGGAGGGCCACGCGAGCGATCGTACGGGCTCATTGGCTAGCGTCTGCGGTCATGCGGGTGTACCTCGAGCAGGGCAAGACGTGGACGTTCGCGTGCGCGGTCGACTGGCCGGGCTGGCAGCGCCGCGGCAAGGGCGACGAGGCGGCCCTCGACGAGCTCATGTCGTACGCCGGCCGCTACGCCGCGCTGATGCCCGGGTTCCGGCCGCCGAAGAAGCTCGACGTCATCGGCACGCTGCCCGGGAACGTGACGACCGACTTCGGCGCGCCCGACGTGCGCGGGCCGTGGGACGACGAGCCGTGTGACGCCGGGCTGCTGGCCGACCAGCTGGAGGCGTGCTGGGTGGCGATCGACCAGGCGATCGCGACGGTGTCGGCGCAGCTGCAGAAGGGCCCGCGGGGCGGCGGGCGCGACCGGGACAAGATGGCGCTGCACGTGCAGGAGGCCGAGCGCTCCTACGGCCGCGCGATCGGCGTGAAGGTGCCGCCGCGCACGCCGTGGCCCGAGCAGCGGGCCGCCATCGGCGAGGCGATCCGCGCCGGCGCTCCCGACGCACGGTGGCCGCTGCGCTACGCAGTGCGACGGTGCGCGTGGCACGTGCTCGACCACGCGTGGGAGATGGAGGACAAGGACCTGTCCTGACCGGACGAGACGGGGTAGGACTGACACGTCCAACGCATCTGACGAGGAGGCATGCCGTGCCCGCCATCACGCCCAACCTCTGGTTCGACACCGAGAGCGAGGACGCCGCCAACTACTACTGCTCGATCTTCCCGAACTCGAAGATCAACCGCGTCACCCACTACACCGAGGCCGGCCCGCGCGAGCGCGGCACGGTGCTGACCGTCGACTTCACGCTCGACGGCCAGGACTTCACCGCGATCAACGGCGGGCCGGAGTTCACGTTCGACGAAGCCGTCTCCTTCCTCATCACGTGCAAGGACCAGAAGGAGATCGACTACTACTGGGACAAGCTCGGCGCCGGCGGTGAGGAAGGGCCGTGCGGCTGGGTGAAGGACAAGTTCGGGCTGTCCTGGCAGGTCGCACCGGAGTTCATGGACCAGCTGCTCTCCGGCCCGGACGAGGCCGCGCTCAACCGCGCGATGGAAGCAATGATGGGCATGAAGAAGCTCGACATCGCCGAGCTCGAGAAGGCCGCCGCCGGCTGAGCTACCTCGCCATGTCGACGCTGTAGGTGATCGGGCCGTTCGGCGTACCGGTGTAGGTGAAGGTCCCGGTCAGCTCCCCGTTGTTCACGGTGCCCTCGAAGGTCGACGTCACCTTGATGTTGCGGTCGGTCACCGTGCCCTGGCCGGTGGCCGTGAAGTCTCCGGTCGCCTCGTCGAACTTGTCCGTCGACGAGACCGGGACGAACGGCCGGGCGCCGACGACGTTGACCATGATGTCGCCGGTCTCGGTGTTCCGGGTGACGCGGACGTCGAGTCCGTCCGGCATTTTCCCGATGAACTGCGCGTGGCCGTGCGGGTCCTCCTTGACGCTGATCGGCCCGCGGTACATGCCTGTGAAACGCGGTGCGCTCGGCGACACGGAGGGTGCCGGCCCGGTCGCCGCGGTCGGGCCGGTGGTGGGCGCCGTGGTCGGTGCCGGCGACTGCGCGGCGACGGGCTTCGTCGTGTCACCCGTCGTCGCGTTGCCGCCGAGAAGGGCGAGGCTCGCCGCGAGTACGACGCCGAAGGACTTCACCGGCGCCTTCGCGGTCTTCGTGTCCGGCGGCGGCGGCGCGATGTCCTCGAAGACGGCCCCGACACCCGCCCACGGGTCGCTGCCGGTCGGGACGGCGACGCCGGGAGCCGGCGGCGGGACCACCACTCCGGGTGGCTTGGTGGTGCCGGCCGGCTCACCCGACTTCTTCACGACCTTCTTCGGCGTCCAGTGGAACAGGCCGGTGTAGCCGTTGACCGACCCGTCGTCGTTGGGCAGCGCGATGCCGGCGCCGCCATGACCGCCCGGGGTGATGCCGACCTGGACGGCGCCGCCGGACGACGCGGTGACCCAGCTGACATCGATGTCGACCATGTCGTCCGGCCGGCCGAACGCCGGGTTGATGCCGACCGTCAGCGTCGCCGAGAACTGGCCGGGGTTCGTGTTCGTGCTCGGCAGGCGCTCCGCGCTCACCGAGCAGCTCACGCCGTCGGACTTCGGTCCCGCCCCGATGGCCACGTCGATCTTGGCGTCGACGGAGCGCTCGACCAGCTCGTAGATCCGGTAGAGGACGCACTTGGCCCAGAGGTTGAACTGGAAGCTGTCGTTGGACGCCTTCGTGTGCGCGAACCACGACACGAAGCACATGTCCCAGAGGCCGAACTCCTTGGTGCCGGAGTCCTCGTAGTTCGGCTTCGGGGTCAGGACGGGATGGCAGGTGAACGTCTCGGTCATGACGCGCTCCGCTCGGCGCGCACTGCCTTCACGCGCGACTGGAAGCGCACGAACGTGACCGCGGCCAGCACGAGCGCCGCGCCCGCGAGGCCGGCGGCGACGTAGCCCATGGGCTTGCCGCTCACGACACCGAGCACGGCGGCGATGACGAGGTTGGCCAGCGCCGAGACCGTGAGCATGCTCGCGGCCCGCGGGCCCTTCCTCGTGTGCACCCAGTCCTGCGCGACGATCTCGGCGTACGCACACCCCAGTACGACGATCGCGATCGCCGCGACGACGCGTCCTGACATCCCCACCCTCCCCGCCGAAGTGCTCCAAAGCCTGCACCCAACCGAGCCGCGCCGCCAAGCCCTCCGGGTGGCACGATTGCGCGCATGACGCAGTCACTCGGCGAGGACTTCGCGCGGGCCGTCGCGGCCAAGGACCACGCGCGCGTACTGGAACTGCTGCACCCGGAGGTCGACTTCCGCGGCATGACGCCGACCCGGATCTGGGAGGCCGCCACGCCGGAGGAGATCGAGGCAGTGCTCTTCGCGCAGTGGTTCGAGGACAAGGACGTGATCGAGGGCATCGACGCGCTCGACACCGACAGCTTCGCCGACCGCGAGCGGGTCGGTTACCGGTTCCGCGTCCGCAACCCCGACGGACTGCACCTCTGCGAGCAGCAGGCCTACGTCGGCGAGCGCGACGGGCGGATCGGCTGGCTGCGCATCATGTGCGCCGGCTTCCGCCCCGTCGCCTGACCCAACAACCCCAGGCGCCTCCCGGCCACCCCCGACCTGACATAGCCTGGCTGGCATGCGACGGACCCGGGCGGTGCGCGCGGTGCTCGCGCTCAGCTTGCTCGGGGGAGTGCTGGTGCTCGTGCCGGCGCAGGCGCAGCAGGTGACCCCGTGCGACATGGAAGGCGGGGCACCGGAGACGTCGGTCAGCAAGAAGCCGCGGTACGGCGTACTGCCGCAGGAGATCGTGCATCTCGCGAGCCGTCGCGACGGCGTGACCATCGAGATCGGCCTGGTGCGGCCGAAGGTGCCCGCACGGACGCGCGTGCCGGTGATCCTCGACGCGTCGCCGTACTACCACGCGATGTCGACGCTCGACCTGCGCGCGTGCCGGCCGGCACTGACCGAGAACTTCGTGCCGCAGGGCTTCGCCGTCGCGCTGCTCGCCGTGCGCGGCACCGGAGACAGCGGCGGCTGCATGGACCTCATGGGCCCGGGGGAGCGCGCGGACATCGACCAGGCGGTGACCTGGCTCGGCACGCAGCCGTGGAGCAACGGCAACATCGGGATGATCGGCAAGAGCTACGACGGCGCGACGGCGTGGGAGGCCGCGTCGTTCGGCAACAAGCACCTCAAGACGATCGTGCCGGTCGAGAGCGTGAGCGACCTCTACTCGCTGATGTACGGCCACGGCACGCCGGACTGGCGCTCGCCCGCCGTCCTCTCCGGCATCTACTACGCCGAGAGCGTCGTCTTCTACGCGCCGGGCCGTGACCCGGTGCACACGGCCGAGGTGACCGCGTGCCCGGACTACGCGACCGGGCTCGCGGCGTCGGTGGGCAGCGCGGTCACGCGCGACCACGACCCGTTCGGCTACTGGGCCGCGCGGCGCTACAGCGACCGGATCCTCAAGAACTACCGTGGCAGCGTCCTGCTCGTGCACGGGCTCCAGGACTGGAACGTCAACCCCGGCTTGCTCTACCCGTGGATCGCCGAGCTCGAGCGACGCGGCCTCACCGTGAAGCACCTGCTCGGCCAGTGGGGGCACAGCTACCCCGACGAGGCGGGCGGCGACTCGCATCGCGCGGACTGGCCGGACATGTTGCTGGCCTGGTTCGACAAGTACCTGCGCGGCGCGAAGGTCTCGACCGGCGCGAAGGCCGAGGTGCAGGACTCGACCGGGCGCTGGCGCACCGACACGGCGTGGCCGCCGCGCGGCGTGCCGCGCACCTACTGGCTGACGTCGACCGGCGGGCTGGCCGGCAAGCCGTCGTCGGCGACCGCAACGGCGCTGCTGGCCGCGGACCCGGCGCACCTCAAGCTCTCGGACCTGTTCTCGCTCGAGGAGGTCGTGCCGCAGGACTTCTGCCTGCAGCCGGTCTGCGCGTCGTTTGCGACCGACGCGTTCGCGAAGGAGTTCCGCTTCGCCGGGCGCCCGCAGCTGACGCTGGCGGTCACCCCGACCGGCCCGGCGGGCGTGATCTCGGCGTACCTGTTCGCGGACGCCGGGGGCACCCTCACCCGGCTCGGGTGGGGCAATGTCGACTTGCAGCGCCCCGGTGGGGAGGGCGCGCCGATCTCGATCACGCCGGGTACGGCGTACACCGCGACGCTGTCGCTCCAGCCGCTCGACGCCGTGGTCCCGGCCGGCGCGCGGCTGCTGCTGGTGCTGAGCCAGGGCACGACCGGCTGCCGGGTGCGCCGTTGCCGATCCAGCTCCAGGCCGGCGGGACCTTCAGCAACCTGCGCCTGACCCACATCACCCCGCCGGCCAAGTCCTTCTTCACCCCGCGCGAGCCCTAGCGGACGGAGCGGATCTCCTCGCTCTCCAGATCGACGACGTAGACGTAGGTCGTGCGGTCGGCGTACACGACCATCGTCGCGGCGCAGCGGCAGCTGCGGTCGCTGTGCAGCTCGGCCAGCCACGGGTTGCGTGGCTGCTCGAACGGTTCCGGCCGCCTGCGGCGAGCATCCGCCGCTGCCAGGTCGCGAACGACGCCGGCCTCGCGTTCCGACAGCGGCGGCGTGCCGTCGGACGTGATGACCTCGAAGACCTGCCGGCTGTCGACGTCGACCTCCACGTCGACCCGAAGCCGTCGGTCGTAGCTCCAGAACGTCGCCCAGTAGCAGTGGTCGCAACCTGGGGGACGGTCCTTGCTGTCCGGCTCGACCGCGCTGGTCGCGGTGAACTCGTGTCGCTCACCGATCGCGGCGCGCACCCGCGGGTCCGCGACGGCTGCCTCGTATGCCCGCTGGCTCGTGCTCTCGGCGTACGGCGTCGCGCGGGGGAGGGCCCGATCGGCGCCCGTCGTGCCGGCAGAGCACGCCGCCAGCGCGACCGTCACTGCCAGCACGACGCGCTTCACAACTCCTAGGGACGCGCGGCTGGCGTTGGAATTCCCTCAGCCCAGCCTGACGAGGAGCTCGTCGAGCTGTTCGTAGCCCTCCACCACTCCCGTCTCCATGCCGCTGGCGAGCATCGCGTCGCGGGCTTCGACGGACTGGTGCACCGCGGACGCGTGGGCGATCGTGCCCGTGGCGGTCGCCACGAAGCGCACCGTCTCCAGCGAGATGTGCCCCGGGGCGCCCAGGTACTCGAACGTGCGCACGATGCCGTCCTCGACCGACGGGTCGTTGAGGAACACGCCGCGGAACTTGTGCTCCGTGCCGTCCGGTGTGATGTGGGTGAAGCGGTAGACGCCGCCGAACCTCGGCTCGAACGTCTCCACCTTCATCGTGTAGCCGCGCGGCCCGAGCCACTGCGCGAGCAGGTCCGGGTCGTTGTGCGCGCGGAACAACAGCTCCGGCGACGCCGCGAACTCGCGATCGATGGTGGCCTCGTGGCTGCCGGGCTCGGCGGTGATCGTCGTGGTGCCCATGTCCTGTCCTCTCACTTCATGTCGGTCCGCTGGAGCTCCTCGAGCAGCTCGTCGAGTCGCTCGTGGCTCTCCTCCCAGTACTCGCGGTAGGTGGCCAGCCAACTGGTCGCCTCCCGCAACGGCTCGGCCTCGAGATGGCTGAGCCGTTCGGTCGCCCGGCGCGAGCGGGAGATCAGCCCCGCCCGCTCGAGCACCTTCAGATGGCGGGAGATCGCCGGCTGGGAGACGCGGAACGGCTGGCACAGCTCGTTCACGCTCGCGTCGCCCTCGGCCAGCCGCAGGAGAAGTGCGCGGCGGGTCGGGTCGGCGAGAGCGCTGAACACGGCGTCCAGCTGGTCCGTCGGCATCTATAACCACCTGCTTCTAGAACGTAGTGGTTATAGAATCACGCCGGTTCTTCGCCGTCAACCCATCTGCGATATCAAGCCTGGTGCCCAAGGACCTGACGCCCGCCGACATGACCGCGCAGCTCATCGCGAACCTGCCGCCGTCGTCCGCCATCCCGGCCGAGCACATCGCGCTGGCCGACCGGGTGCGCGACCTGGTCGAGGCCGCGTTGATGACCGCGACCGATCCGGCCGAGCTGGCCTCCGTGGCCGATGAGGTGACGGCGCTGACCGAGCGGCTCAACGCCGTACGCCGGCCGGAGGCGATCTACCTCGTCGTACGTCCCGACGGCACCCCGGACAACGTGAGCCAGGCCGGGTCCGGCCAGATCAACCCGCAGGCGCCGCGCCTGAAGTTCATCCCGCCGGCCGAGGGCGACCACTGCCGCGCGACGGTGACGCTGACCGCGGCGCACGGCGGCCCGCCCCTGCGCGCGCACGGCGGGATCGTCGCGCTGCTGCTCGACCAGGTGGTCGGCTTCGCCTCGTGGCACGCGGGCCTGCCCGGGATGACCGCGCAGCTCAACGTGCGGCTGCGCAAGGCCACGCCGTACGGCGTACCGCTCGACCTGCGCGCGCGCATGGTCCGCAGCGAAGGTCGCAAGCGCTTCGTCACCGGCGAGGTCTACGCCGACGGCGAGATCACCGCCGACGCCGAAGCCGTGCTGGTGACCCTGACCGGCAGCATCGCCGACCTCGACTAGCCGCAGATTGAAGACTTATTCGGGCTCACCCCGAATAAGTCTTCAAAGTCAGGCGGGCTTGCGGGCGAAGGCGAAGAAGCCGGGGATGAACAGCGTCATCGGCAGCTCGCCGCGGTCGTGGGCCTCGAACTCCGCGGCCCATGCGTCGAGCTCGTCTTGCGTCACGAAGCCCGCGGCCAGCATCTGCTCGCGCGCGGCCCACATCGGCGGGCGCATGCCCGGCGGCGGCTTGACGATGGCGTACCTGCCACGGTGGTCGACCTGCTCCAGCCCGGCGTTCTCGAGCAGCTCGCCGAGCCGCAGCCCGACCGACAGGTCGTTGCCGAGCGAGGTGTGGAACGCGCGGTAGCGGTCGCTGAGCTCGTTCATCGCCGCGGCCCGCTCGGGGATCGCGCGGATGCCCGACGCCTCGACGTCGACGAGGTAGACCGAGCCGCCCGGACGCACCAGCGTCGCGAGGTGGTCGACGATGCGCTGCTCCTGCCCGCCGTTGTGCGCGAGCACGTGCCGCATCATCGCGGCGTCGACGCTGCCCGGCTCGAGCCCGGACTCCCACGCGATGCCCTCGCTGAACGTCACGTTGGCGACGCCGGCCTCCTCGGCCACCCGGCGGGCGTACGTCAGCGCGTTGGGGTCGCGGTCGACGGCGTACACGTGGCCGGTCGGCCCGACGCGTGTGGCGAGTACGGCGCTCACGGCGCCCGGCCCGCAGCCGACGTCCGCGACGACGGCGCCGTCGCGGATCCCCGCGGCCGCCCACTCGTCGGCTTCCTCCTCGGCCGCGCGGTCGGCCATGAACCGGTAGCGCGCCAGCTCGACATCACTCAGCGTCAGGACGTAGTCGCTCATGACCGCATCTTGCCTTGCATGGCAGGCTTGGCGCATGGCGAAGTGGCGGGAGTTCGAGAAGGAGGCGCCGGCCCTCGCGGCCGACGTCATGGCTGCGTTCACGGCGCGCAGGCACGCGACGATGGCGACGCTGCGGGCGGACGGGTCACCGCGGATCAGCGGGACCGAGGTGGCGATCGAGAAGGGTCAGGTGCGCATCGGCAGCATGCTCGATGCGGTGAAGGCGCGGGACCTGCGCCGCGACCCGCGCGTGTCGATCCACTCACCGACGTTCGACCCTCCCGTGGGTGACGACAAGGGCTGGCCGGGGGAGGCGAAGCTCTCCGGCCGTGCGGTCGAGGGACGCCCGCGCAAGGACTCGCACGCGTTCCACATCGACATCGACGAGGTCGTGCACACGCGGCTCACGCCGGAGGGCGACGCGCTGTGGATCCGCTCCTGGCACCCCGGCCGCGGCGTCGAGGAGCGCCGTCGTACCTGAGTCGGGTCAGCATGCCCCGTGGACGGGGCGGTAGGCCTCGTGGCCGTGCGAGCGGATCCGCCAGGCGCGCCGGGGGAAGAGCGCGTGCGACGCGTCCAGGCAGTACTCCTCGCCGCCGCCGACGACCACCCGCATGGAGACCCGCGGTGCGGGGATCCAGCCCTGGTCAGCCAGCTGGTCGAGCCCGCGCGGTCCCGGGTCGGCGTAGCGGCTGAAGTCCGTGAAGTGCGACTCGTTGGCTGTGGCGCCGTCACGCAACGTGTCCCGCACCTTCTGGTCCGCGGTCGGGGAGTACGGCGTGCCGGCTACCTGCACACGCCACCCGCGGCCCTCGGGCGCGGCCGCGAACGTGGCCTGCGCGTCGTCGCCGCTGCCCGGCGGTTGGTCGCTCCAGCCCAGTCCGAGCCTCGCCCAGTGGCCGCTGATCGAGCCGTCCTCGACGTAGCGGACCTGCTTCGTCGTCAGCTCGCTCTTGTCGTACGACGACCACCGGCGCTGGTACGCCGTACCGGTGCCGTCCAGGCGGACGCCCGTGTTGCGGAGGGTGATGGTGCCGTGCACACCGCAGCTGGGGCTGCAGCCGTTCCAGTCCGTGCTCTCGTCGTAGACGCGCTGGCAGTAGGCGAAGTCACCGGCCCAGCGGCAGTCCTGGATGCTGATCCGCCACAGCATCTCGAAACGGATGTCTTGGTCGGTGAGATGCGCGGCGACGCTGAGGTTGCCGATGAGAGAGCGCCAGCTGCGGTAGTGGTTCGGGCTGATCCGCGGGCCGGTCGGGATGATGCCGCGGAACGCGCTCGACGAGCCGATGATGTAGCTGGGCGTGTCCAGGCAGCGGTCGAGCAGGGTGTAGAGGCTGCCGTGCACCGGGAAGCCGCGCACGGTCCCGTCGATCGTGCCGACGTACTCCTCGGTGTTGAAGTTCACATCCGGCGTCGCGCAGTTGCCGGGGATCCGGTCGGAGGACGCGAGCGCCCTGAGGTGCCCGCCGGTGTAGCCGGTCTCGCGCGGTCCGAAGGAGCTGGCCACGATGGTGGTCACGAGAGTGCACAGCTGCGGCGCGACGACGCCGCTGTTGCAGCTCGGGGTGTACGCCGCCGCGGCCGACCCGGCGGGGACCAGCAGCGCTCCGGCAATCGCTCCCGCCGCGACCATCGACCCGATCCGCATCCCACACCTCCGTCGCCGGTGCGCCGAACGCTAGCCGGTCGGGGAGCTCGTGGGGGAGGGGGAGGACGTCGGGGTCGGGGTCGGGAAGAGCGAGACGCCGGTCGGGCTCGGGGACGGGCTGGGCGAGAAGGTCGCGGTGCTGCTCGGGCTCGGCGCCGGCTCCGCCGCGTCCGCGCCGTCGTCACCGGTCGGGTTGTCGGTGCCGGGAGCGCTGCTGCCCGCGGGGAAGGTGTAGCGGCCGCCGTACGAGTAGACCGCCATGCCGACCCAGGTGTTGTTCAGCATCCACTTCGCGTCGGTGCGCGTGATGCGCAGGCAGCCGTGGCTAGCCTCGCGGCCGGGCACGCTGTTGGAGCCGTGGATCGCGAAGCCGCGGTAGAAGTACTGCGGGTCGTAGAGCGTGCCGAGGTCGGCCTCGCGTACGCCGTAGATGCGCCGCTCGATCTTGTACCAGCCGACCGGGGACAGGGCCACGGCGATGTTGCCGCTCTTCTGCCGGTAGCGCTTCCCGTTGCCCGAGCTGGTCGGCATGATCCGCTCGATCTCACCGCCCTTGACGATGTAGATGACCTGCAGCGTGAGGTCGACCTCGATCCGGTCGGCCGGCGAGGTCGCCCTGAGCTGTGGCGCCTTCGGCTTGGCCATCGCGGCGAGCGTCGCCTTGCCGATCGCGCCGTCGCGCGGCAGGCCGTTCACCTTCTGGAAGGCCATCACCGCGCTGCGTAGCGCCGACGTGCGCTCGCCGTTGATCGGGCCGACGTAGTACTTGAGGTTGGTCAGCGTCCGCTGGGCCGACTTCACGTCGTACGGCGGGGGCGCGGGCTTGGTCGGCGACGGCTTCGGGGTCGGGCTCTGGCTCGGCGTCGGGGAGGCCGACTCGACCGGCTCCACGACGCCGACACCCGGCGCGAACGGTGTCGGACCGGCCGAGGTGCCTGTCTTCGGCGTGCTGCAGCCAGCCGTCGCCAGGGCCAGGACCGTGACGAGCACGGCAGTGGTCGTGGAGCGGCGGGACACGGACATCTCCTCGGCAGGGGAAGTGGCCAACATGAGATCAGACGCTCGAAGGGGGCAATACGTTGCGTGTGCGTTCTCTCACACGGTACGTCGCCCTGCTGTCGGTTTCGTGATCTTTCTGTTCGTGGCGTTCCTGGGTCAGCCGGCCAGCTCGTCGGGGTCTTCGATGTCGCAGGCCGCGGTCGCGCCGGGCATCCGGTGTCTGTTGCGTGCGACGAACCGGTAGACGGGCCGCGCCAGGTGCCGTACGCCGGGCAGGTCGAGCAGTACGCCGAACGGCACGGTCCACCCGCCACGCGCCACCATCGCCTTCGCGACCGCGCGCTCACCGCGGAACTGGCGACCGGCTCCGTCCACCCACCACGCCGCCGCGCGGACGTCCTCCTCGGTCAGGTGCAGCGGCTCGAGGTCCAGGCTCTGCCACGGCGCGATGGGCACGTTGCCCCTGGCCGCCGCCCACGTGGCCAGGCGCGTGCAGACTGCGCAGTCCCCGTCGTAGATGAGCACGTGCAGAGTGTCCTCTTCGTCAATATCTTGACTCATTCCAAATAAGATCCTAGCCTCCTCGGTATGGAGGTCGACGTCCGGGCACGGCTGCGCGCGGCCGGCATGCGGGTCACGCAGGTGCGGCTGGCCACGTATGACGCGGTCGCCCGCAAGCCGCACGTCGATGCCGACACCGTCGCGGCCGCCGTACGCCGGGCGCTCGGCAAGGTCTCGACGCAGGGCGTGTACGACGCGCTGCGCGCGCTGACCGCCATCGACCTGCTGCGCCGGATCGAGCCGGCCGGCTCGCCCGCGCTCTACGAGACGCGCGCCGGCGACAACCACCACCACGTCGTCTGCCGGCACTGCGGCGCGACGCAGGACATCGACTGCGCCGTCGGCAGGGCGCCCTGCCTGGACCCCAGTGACGCCAACGGCTTCGTCCTGGACGAGGCCGAAGTGACCTGGTGGGGACTGTGTCCCGCCTGCCAGCGAGGGAAGACCAAGACCACAACGAGAGGAGCACGCCCATGACCCCGGAGCCGCTCACCACCCGGCAAGGCCACCCGGTCGCCAACAACCAGGACCTGCGCACCGTCGGCGCGCGCGGCCCGGCGACGCTGGAGAACTACCACTTCCTCGAGAAGATCAGCCACTTCGACCGCGAGCGCATCCCGGAGCGCGTCGTCCATGCGCGCGGCTTCGTCGCCCACGGCGAGTTCGAGGCCTACGGCACGATCGGCGACCAGCCCGCGTCGGCGTACACCCGGGCGAAGCTGTTCCAGGAGAAGGGCAAGAAGACCCCGGTCTCCGTGCGCTTCTCGACCGTCATCGGCGGCCGCGACTCCTCCGAGGCGGCGCGCGACCCGCGCGGGTTCGCGACGAAGTTCCGGACCGAGGACGGCAACTGGGACCTGGTCGGCAACAACCTGCTGGTCTTCTTCATCCGCGACGCCATGAAGTTCCCGGACGTCGTCCACGCCTTCAAGCCCGACCCGGTCACGCACCGGCAGGAGGCGAGCCGCATCTTCGACTTCATCTCGATGACGCCGGAAGCGATGCACATGATCTCGTTCCTGTTCAGCGACAAGGGCATTCCGAAGGACTACATGCACATGAACGGCGGCGGCGTGAACACCTACAAGATGGTGAACGCGGCCGGCGAGGCGGTGCTCGTGAAGTACCGCTGGACGTCGCAGCAGGGCGACGTCGGACTCACGCAGGCGGAGGCCGACGCGATCCAGGCGACCGACCTCGGGCACTCCTCGAAGGCGACGTACGACGCGATCGCGCGCGGCGACTTCCCGCGCTGGGAGCTCGGCGTCCAGGTCATGAGCGACGGGGAGCACCCCGAGCTCGACTTCGACCCGCTCGACGACACGAAGGTCTGGCCCGAGGCGCAGTTCCCGGTGCTGCCGGTCGGGATGATGACGCTGAACCGCAACGTCGAGGACTTCCACAACGAGAACGAGCAGATCGCGTTCGGCACCGGTGTCCTCGTCGACGGCCTCGAGTTCTCCGACGACAAGATGCTCATCGGTCGCACGTTCAGCTACAGCGACACCCAGCGTTACCGGGTCGGCTCCAACTACCTCCAGCTGCCGGTGAACCAGCCGGCGGTGCCGGTGCACACCAACCAGCGCGGCGGCCAGATGAGCTACGCCGTCGACGCGCCGGTCGACCCGCACGTCAACTACGAGCCCTCGGCCAACGGTGGCGCGCACGCCTGGGCCGAGCCGGCCGGGCCGGCCGACGCGCCGGCGTACGACGCGCGCAAGGTGCAGCAGACCATCGAGCTCGAGAACAACTACGGCCAGGTCGGGGCGCGGTGGCGTGAGGACCTTTCCGAGGCGGAGCGCGGCGAGCTGGTCGGCAACCTCGTGAGCAAGCTGTCGGAGTGCACCGACGTCGTGCAGCAGCGGATGGTCGGGCACCTGCTGCGCTGCGACGAGGACTACGGCACGCGCGTCGCGACCGGCATCGGCGTGGACCTCGACGACGCCCGCAAGGCTGTCGAGGAGGTCGACCGCTTCCTCGCCGACCGTGGCCGCCCGAACGCCGGCGCGCACTAGCCGTCGAGCGGGCGCACCTCGAGCTGCTCGCGGGCGAGGAGGTCGAGGCTGACCTCGGTGTGGCCCGTGTGCGACGCGGGGCACGCGCACAGCCAGGTCACCGCCTCGACCATCTCCTCCATCGACTCCACCTGGTCGGCGCGGATCTTGTCGCCGAGCAGCGCGTCGGCGCCCTCGGACAGCACGGCGTTGCGCGGCTCGACCGTGTTCACCCGCACACCCGTCTCCCACACCTCCTGGGCCAGCGCGGCGGTCATGCGGTTGAGCGCTGCCTTCGACGCGCCGTACACGCCGATGCTCGAGCCGAAGATGCTCGGCGCGTACGGCGGGCTGGGCAGCGCGCGCGCCGAGCCGCTCGACAGGTTGACGATCCAGCCCTCGCCGCGCGACACCATGCCGGGCAGCACCGCCTGCGCGAGGTGCAGCGGCGCGTGCACGTTCACCTCGAAGACCAGCCGGCTGCGACGCATCGGGTACTCGGCCAGTGGCGCGTAGATCGCGGCGGCCGCGTTGTTGACGAGGATATCGACCGGCCCGCCGAGCGCTTCCTCGGCCGCGGGCACGATCTCGGCGCGCGCGCTCTCGTCGGCGAGGTCCGCGGTCACGACGCCGACCCGGTGCCCGTAGCCCTCGAGCATCGCGGCGGTCTGCCGGAGGCTCCCGCCCAGCGGGTCCGTGTCCTCGAGCGTGCGCGCCACGACGGCGACGGCCGCGCCTGCCGCCGCGAGCCGTCGCGCGACGGCGACGCCGATGCCGCGCGACGCCCCGGTGACCAGCGCGCGGCGG
>CAZYXZ010000028.1:0-35446 GCA_964651395.1 uncultured Frankiaceae bacterium | reverse complement strand
CTCGACGAGTCGGGCGGCCGCTACGTCCACGTCATCGCCGACGGCGGCATGCGCACCGGCGGCGACATCGCCAAGGCGATCGCCTGCGGCGCCGACGCGGTGATGATCGGCTCGCCGCTCGCCCGCGCCGTCGAGGCGCCCGGCCGCGGCTACCACTGGGGCATGGCCACCTTCCACCCGGACCTGCCGCGCGGCACCCGCGTGAAGACGTCCACGCTCGGCACGCTGAAGGAGATCCTCATCGGGCCCGCGCCGGTCAACGACGGCACCATGAACCTGCTCGGCGGCCTGCGTACGTCGATGGCCACCACCGGCTTCTCGAACCTCAAGGAGTTCCAGAAGGTCGAGGTCATGGTGGCGCCCTCGCTGCAGACCGAAGGCAAGTCGCTCCAGCGCGCTCAGGGTGTCGGGATGGGCGCCGGCAAGTAGGTTCACGTTCGGCCGACGGCTCCGGGGGGACTGCGGTGGACCTGCGCGCTTCGCGCGTCATCGCGATGGCGGCCGTCCTCGGGGTGCTGCTCGGCGGTGGAGCAGCCGCGGTCCGGTCCCGGCGCAGCCCGTTCTCGCTGAGCGCGAAGCCGGCGATCGCCTCGGCGGTGGTCGCGAAGCCGGTGTGCGCTCCGCTGCCGAGCACTACGACGCTGCGGTCCAGGCATACGGAGTTCCCGGGCCTGGCCGACTACGGCGAGCAGGACGGTTTCCTCGCGGCCCTGCCCAAGGGCGCGCCGCCGCGAATCCCGTACGCCATCGACAACCGGCTGTTCGTGCCGGCCCGGGCGGGTGCCGCGGCGCGTCAGGTCACACTGCCCGTCGACCACGTGATGGCGATGACGAGTGCGCCCTCCGGCGTCGTGGTGCAGGCGGACAAGCGTGTGCTGCTGGTCGCCGCGGACGGCCGCATCACCACCCTGGCGCAGGGCAAGAGCTACCGCGGCGTCGCGCTGGCAGCCGACGGGGCGTCGGTCGTCTACTCGCAGGGCAGCTTCTCCGGCACGCCGGGGCCTGAAGGCGGAGCCGGCCCCTTCCGGGACGCGCGCTTCGTGCGTGCCGAGCTGCCCACGGGGAAGGTGCTGCTCACCTCGCCGTCACTCGGCGACATCGACGGTATCTACCCGTTCGTACGGGGCTTCGCCGGCGACCGGGTCCTGGCCAGCGGGCCGTTTCTCTGGGACCTGCCGTCGAACTGCGTCACGATGCTCGACGAGACCTTCAGCAACCCCATCGCGACGCATCCCAGGTCCGGCCGCGTGCTGATCGCCGGCAACGACTGCGTCCGGGTCGCAGACTTCAGGGGAACGCCCAAGCTCGACGACCGGTGCCAGAGCATCTCAGGGATCGCGCCGAGTGGGCTTCGGGGCGCCGGGCTGACCCAGGTCGGCAGCGGGCCGGTCGCCGTCGTCATGGCGGCCATGGCTCCGCTGCCCGGTCCGACGCAGCTCCCGCGGGTCGGCGACGGGATCGCGTGGGAGGACGAGGACACGATCCTGGTGGGCATCGGGCCCCAGCTCGTGCGATGCCGGCTCGGCACCAAGCGGTGCGAGCTGCTCTGGGCTGCGCCGCCCGGCGGGGCCGCCTTCAGTCGCGCCGAGGTGGCCGGCCAGACCTCGACGCTCTGAGCCGGGTGGGCGTCATCCCGTTCGCCGGCAGGTAAGATCACTTCTGGCGCGCACCCCGCGTCGTGGCTCCGCCGGCGTCCCCAGCGCGCGCGGGCACGAACCGTGATGACCTCACGTGCGGTGCCTTCGGTTTTGTCACGGTTCGGCGATCACGTGCCCCGCGCGGCACGTACCGTGGAACCTTCGGGGGCAGTCGGAACGGAGAGACGCATCACCACCAGCAGGATCGAGACGGGCGTCCAGTCGGGCGACCTCGAGCGCTTCGTCCCGGAGACCATGGCCGGGCAGCTCGTGGCCGCCGAGCACTTGGCGCGCTACCACTTCGCCGCAGCCTGCGTCGAAGGTCGCGACGTGCTCGACGCCGGGTGTGGCGTCGGCTACGGGTCCGCCATTCTCGCCGCCGCGGGCGCGACCCGCGTGGTCGGCGTCGACATCGCCCTCGAAGCGGTCGAGGCCGCGCGCGAGCGTTGCATCCCGCGCGCCGACTTCCGGGTCGACGACCTGCGGTCGCTCGGCCTGCCGCCGGGCTCGTTCGACGTGGTCGTCTGCTTCGAGGCCATCGAGCACGTCGACGACCCGGAGCGCGTCCTCGACGAGCTGCGGCGTGTGCTGCGCCCGGACGGCCTGCTCATCGTGTCCTCGCCCAACCGCGACGTGTACACGCCGGGCAACCCGTACCACGTCCACGAGTACACGACCGACGAGCTCGAGTCGTCGCTCAAGCGCCGCTTCGGCAACGTCGCCCTCTACCTCCAGCACGCGTGGACCGCCTCGATGGTCACCGACATGAGCACGGCCGGGATCGCCGACACCACGGTCGAGCTGCCCGTGTCGGTCCGCAAGACCGGACGGCTGGGCCGCGGCGAGGAGGTCTACACGATCGCCCTCGCCAGCGACGCCGAGGTCCTGCCCGCGCCGGGCACGACGGTGCTCGGCGAGATGCTCGAGATCCGCGCGTGGCACGAGCAGCTCGAGCGCGCGGCCTCCGACGCGGCCGCACACCACCGCGCCGCCGAGGTGGCCTGGGCCATCGAGACCGACCTGCGCCGCCAGGTCTACGAGCTGGGCGAGCGGCTCATGGCCGCGGAGAAGGCGGCCGCCGACCTGCTCTCGGTCCGCGCGCGGCTCGCGCGCGCCGAGGAGGAGGCGCAGATCATGGCCGAGGAGTTCCTCCTCGCGGCCACCCACGCCGCCAACTCCTCCGCCGACGCGGCCGCGATGCGGGCCAGCACCAGCTGGAAGTTCACGGCCCCGATGCGCTGGCTGAGCCGCATGCTCCGGCCGTCGGTACGCCGGGCCGCCCGGGCCGAGCGGGACGCCCACCGCCCGTCGTGAGCGGGATCTGCTTCGTCGCGTCCAGCCGCGGCAACGCCTTCATGCTCGAGCTGCTCGAGGGTCTGGCCGGCGCGGTGCGCGAGGCCGGGGTGCACGCCTCGATCTCCCTCGACGCCTTCCCGGACGACGCGAGCGTCGACGCGTTCGTCGTGATCCCGCACGAGGTCTTCCCGCTGCTCGACGTCGACCGCGAGCCGACGCCGGAGCAGCTGCGCCGCACGATCGGGCTCTGCGTCGAGATGCCGGGTACGGAGTGGTTCGAGGTCACCGCCGAGTGCGCGCCGCTCGTGGCCCGCACGCTGGCCATCAACACCAGCTCGATGATCGAGCTACGCCGCCGCGGTCTCGAGGCGGCGCACCTGCAGCTCGGCTACTGGCCGGCCTGGGACGCCTGGCGCGGCGTGGCCGACCACCCGCGCACAGTCGACGTCGCGTACCTGGGCTCGACCGACGCGCGCCGCGGCCGCGTGCTGGCCGGCTACGCCGACGTCCTGGCCCAGCACCGCACCAAGCTGCTGATCCCGCCGCTCGAGCCGAAGACCGGACCGCGTCCCGACTTCGTCATCGGGGCCCAGAAGCACCAGCTGCTCGCCGACACGCGCCTCCTGGTCAACCTGCACCGCGGCGAGTCGCGCTCACTCGAGTGGGTGCGCGTTCTCGAGGCGATGGGCAACGGCTGCGTCGTCCTCACCGAGCACTCGACGGACGAGCTGCCGCTGGTTGCCGGCGAGCACATGGTGGTGGGCGCGGCCGAGAGCCTCGGGCTGCTGGCCGACCACCTGCTGCGCCAGCCGGAGCGGCTGGCCGAGATCCGCGACCGCGCCTACGACTTCGTCCGCACCGAGTTGCCGATGAGCGGCACAGCCGCGACGCTGCTCGAAGTGGCCGGCGACCTGCCGGTGAGCGCGAGCGAGATGGTGACGCCGATCTCGTTCCCGGAGCGGCCGGACCTGCGCCCGCACCCGCTGGTCCCGTCCGAGCCGACCGAGTTCGACCGGCTGCGCGCGGCCGTCAAGAACGTCGCCGTGCACTCCGTGGAGACCAAGCGGCTGCTGCAGCAGCTGCTCACCCGCGACGACCCGTCCTACGACGCCGAGGGCGTGCGTGTGGTCGCCAGCACGCCGGCGTACGACGAGCGCGGGCAGGCGCCGCGCGTGACGGTCGGCATCCCCAACTACAACTACTCCGTCGAGATCGTGCAGGCGCTGCGCAGCGTCAGCGTGAGCGAGTTCACCGACTTCGAGATCGTCGTCTACGACGACGTGTCGTCGGACAACTCGATCGAGACCATCTCCCGGTTCTTCGAGACGCATCCCGACCTGCCCGCGGTGCTGCTCCAGGGCCGGGTCAACGGTGGCCCGTCCCGCTCGCGCAACGTCATCGCGCGCCGCGGGCGCGGCGAGCTGGTCTACATGCTCGACGCCGACAACGCGATCTACCCGCGGACACTCGGCGTGCTGGTGCAGGCGCTCGACGACGACCCGGGCGCGGCGTTCGCGTACAGCACGATCGCGAGCATCGGCCCGGCCGGCCCGGTCGGCCTGCTCAGCGCGATGGCCTGGGACCCGACGCTGTTCCAGCGCGGCAACTACATCGACATGATGGCGCTGCTGCGGCGCGAGGCGCTGCTCGACCTCGGTGGCTTCGGCGAGGACACCCGGCTGATGGGCTGGGAGGACTACGACCTGTGGTGCCGCTTCGCCGAGGACGGCGCCTACGGTGTCCACGTGCCGGAGATGCTCGGCCGCTACCGCGCGTCGAGCAGCGGGCTGCTGCAGTTCGTGAACATCGACACGCCATCGGTCGCCGAGATCATTCGCGGGCGCTCACCATCGGTGTTTCGGCTGCCGGGTCCGGAGGCGGCACCGGCTCGCCCTCCCGCTTCCGCCGAAGGTTCTTGAGCAGCATCGCGGGCCGCTCGACGGCGTACCAGGACGGCACAGCGCAGACGAACGCGCCGGCCAGCGACAGCGTCGTGAAGCCGAAGGCGCCGAGCGACGTCGCGCCGGCCATCACCAGCAGCTGCTGCACCGGCACGCCGTAGAGGTAGACGCCGTACGAGAAGTCCTGCCGTACGCCGACGGTGCGCCCGGGCAGCCGCGCCAGCAGCCAGCAGAGCAGGTAGGTGAGCGAGGCCATGCCGAGCAGCGGCTCCCAGCCGAAGTGCGGCACCAGCAGGACGCCGGCCAGCGCGAGCAGTGCCAGGTCGCCGCGCAGCCGGATGTGCGGCGCGTAGAGCTGCGCCAGGATGCCGGCCAGGAACGCGAAGCCGAGCGCGGCCAGCCGGATGTCCCACAGCCCGAGCCAGAGGTTGGCGCCCGGGTCGCCCGGGACGGACGGCTCGGTGTTGCGCAGCGCGATGTACCAGACCACCGCGACGGCCACCATCCAGTGCCGGCGTCGCAGCAGGCCGGCGAGGCCCAGCACGATGACCAGCAGGTAGCACTTGGCCTCGTAGATCAGCGTCCAGATCGAGCCGTTGAAGTAGCCGGCGAAGATGCCGTGCTGGAAGTTCTCGGTGCGCAGCATCCCGGCGATCCCGTACTGATGGATCTCCAGCGTCGCGTTGTGGGCGACGAAGGTGACCGGCTTCTCGCCGGGCACTTCCCACAGCCCGCCGAGTGCGCCCTTCTCGCGCCACCAGACGAACGGCGCCATGACGAAGGCCGTGAGGATGAGGCAGGCCCAGAACGCCGGCATGATGCGCAGGAAGCGGTGCCAGAGATAGCGCGGCGTGGACCGCAGCCGCTGCCAGCTCGCGCTGACCAGCATCCCGGACAGGACGAAGAAGCCCGCGACGGCCAGGTCGCCGAGGTTGAGTCGGCCGCGCGCCCAGCCGGCGAGCGGGTCCGGCGTGCCGTAGCCGAGGTAGTACGTGTGGGACACGATGACCATCGCGGCGAGGACGAGCCGCAGCAGACCGACCGCGTTGTCGCGGCCGTCGAGCGCGTCCGCAAGCACCCGGTGCCGCGGCGCCGGTTCCTCGTTCTGCAGCGGCACGGTCACCACGGTGCGGCGTAGAGCCCGTCTTCCTTGCCGAAGGTGCTCCAGTGCTTGCGGATCGGTCCCGTCGTACGGCGGGCGCGGCAGCCCCAGAGGAACCAGCGGTCGTTGGGCAGGTCGCTGCCGGTCGTCTCGACCTGCACCTCGAAGCCCTCGCCGGCCAGCGCGCTGCGCAGGAAGCTCGGCGTCATCCCCCAGATCCAGTGGGTGTGGTTGACCTGGGCGACGTCGAAGACGTTGTACTCCGTGCCGTCCGGCTGAGTGTCGTGCCGGCCCATCGGGTGCAGCGACCCGTCGGGGTTGCCCGGCAGGTAGACCAGCGACTGCGGTGTCGCCTGCTCCTTCAGCATGGGCTGCACGATGAGGACGTCGCGCTCGACCTTCTCGAGCATCAGGTGCAACGCGCCGATCAGCGACGGCTGGTGCAGGAACACGTCGAAGAGAACGCCGATCTCGAACGTCTCGCGGACGCTGGCCATGAAGTGCGGGTCGCCGAAGTCGCCCTTGTAGAAGTCCAGCGTGGGGTTCTCCAGGCGCAGCCGCTGCCACGCCGGCGTCTCCAGGGTGTCGATGAGCAGCACCCGCTCGATGCCGAGGTCGAGGCACGCCTTCGTGTAGCCGCCGTCGACGACGTACATGTCACCGAAGACCACGGCGCTCGCGGCGGGTACGGCGGAGCGGACGAAGTTGAGCTTGAACGTCACCGCCGGGTCGTCCGTGGAGAAGGGCATGCCCCAGCGTAACTACCCCGCAGATCAGCGTTCCCAGATCACCCATTCACGGATGTCGCGGAAGCCCATCGCCGTGTAGATCGAGCGGCCGTGGTCGGTCGCCATCAGCCAGGCCAGGTCGGAGCCGACGGCATCACGGACGCGGAGTGCGGCGTGGGTGACCGCGGTGCCATAGCCGCGGTTGCGCATGGTCGGGTCGGTCGCGACGCCGAAGATGCCGACTGTCCCTGCCACTGCCGAGGCCACCGCCGTCGTGACCGGCCAGCCACCGGCGTACCCGATGAAGAACTTCAGCTCGGGCACGCCGAGTGCGGTGTCCGGCACGAAGAGGTTGACGATCTCGGCGGGGATCCCGAAGCCGAGGGACTGCACGTGCCGCCAGTCCTGCAAGCTCTTCGTGTCGTGGACCCGGACCACCTCGAGGCCGGGGGCGGCCGGCGCGTGCGGGAGCGGGCCCTCCAGCGCCATCCCGGCCCGGTGCAGTGCGGGCCGGTAGCCGCGGCCGGACAGCTCGTCTTCGAGCTCCGGGAACTCGCCCGCGCGCAGGTCGAAGCCGTTCCCGTGCAGCCCGAGCTCCGCGCGTCGTCGTTCGACCCAGTCCACCGCCTGCGCCGGGTTCCGGGGCGCCAGCTCGACCAGGGCAGGGTTCAGCGAGCCGGTCTTCAGGTAGGTGGCCATCAGGACCATGCCGTCGTACTCGAGCACCTGGGCGCCGACGATGCAGCTTGCCTGGATCCGCCAGTTGGCGAGCAGGCCGCGGCTCATCCGCTCGGCGGTGTTCAGGGTGCGTGGCACTCGGCCATCCTGCCGGACGCCGGTACCATGGAGGTCTCCACATCGCAGCACCGCCGGCCGAAAGGGCCTTCGTTGACCGTTCCCGGAGACGGCTTCGACACCGTCCTCGTCGTCGACTTCGGCGCGCAGTACGCGCAGCTGATCGCCCGCCGCGTGCGCGAGGCGCGGGTCTACAGCGAGATCGTCCCGCACACCATGCCCGTGGCCGAGATGGTCGCGAAGCGCCCCAAGGCCATCATCCTGTCCGGCGGGCCCGCCTCGGTGTACGCCGAGGGCGCCCCCCAGGTGCACGCGGACCTCTTCTCCACCGGCGTGCCGACGTTCGGCATCTGCTACGGCTTCCAGGCCATGGCCCTGGCGCTCGGCGGCACGGTGGCGCACACCGGCCAGGGCGAGTACGGCGGCACGCCGCTGACCATCTCGTCGGAACGCACGCTCTTCCGCGGCCTGCCCGCCGAGCAGTCGGTCTGGATGTCGCACGGCGACTCGGTGACCGTCGCGCCCGAGGGCTTCGTCGTGACCGCGTCGAGCGCCGGCGCGACAGTCGCCGCGTTCGAGGACGACGCGCGCCGGCTCTACGGCGTGCAGTTCCACCCCGAGGTCCTGCACACCGCGCACGGGCAGAAGGTGCTCGAGCAGTTCCTCTACGAGGGCGCCGGCTGCCAGCCGAGCTGGACGATGGTGAACATCGTCGACGAGTCGGTCGACGCGATCCGCGCGCAGGTCGGCGGCAAGCGGGTCATCTGCGGCCTGTCCGGCGGCGTCGACTCGGCCGTGGCCGCCGCGTTGGTGCACAAGGCCGTCGGCGACCAGCTCACCTGCGTCTTCGTCGACCACGGGCTGCTGCGCAAGGGCGAGGCCGAGCAGGTCGAGAAGGACTTCGTCGCCTCGACCGGCGTGAAGCTGAAGGTGGTCGACGCGGCGGACCGTTTCCTCACGGCACTGGCCGGCGTCACGGATCCCGAGGCGAAGCGCAAGGCGATCGGGCGCGAGTTCATCCGGGTCTTCGAGGCGGCAGCCCGCGAGCTCGTCTCGGACGCCGGTGCACACGGCGAGACGATCGACTTCCTCGTGCAGGGCACGCTCTACCCGGACGTCGTCGAGTCCGGTGGGGGAGAGGGTGCGGCCAACATCAAGTCGCACCACAACGTCGGTGGGCTGCCGGACGACCTCCAGTTCGCACTCGTCGAGCCGCTGCGCAGGCTCTTCAAGGACGAGGTACGCCGGGTCGGCGAGGAGCTGGGCCTGCCGCCGGAGATCGTCTGGCGCCAGCCGTTCCCCGGCCCCGGCCTCGGCATCCGGATCGTCGGCGAGGTGACCGGCGAGAACCTCGAGATCCTGCGCGAGGCCGACGCGATCGCCCGCGAGGAGCTCAGCCGGGCGGGTCTCGACCGCGAGATCTGGCAGTGCCCGGTCGTACTGCTCGCCGACGTCCGGTCAGTCGGTGTGCAGGGCGACGGACGCACGTACGGCCATCCCGTCGTGCTGCGGCCGGTCTCCTCCGAGGACGCGATGACCGCCGACTGGACGCGCGTGCCGTACGACGTGCTGGCCAAGATCTCGACCCGCATCACCAACGAGGTCCGCGCCGTCAACCGCGTCGTCCTCGACGTCACCAGCAAGCCGCCCGGCACCATCGAGTGGGAGTAAGCCACTAACCGAACGTTGAGGTGGGAGTTTCAGCCGTTGGCTGAAACTCCCCCCACAACGGGTTCCAGCTCGCCGCCGCAGGAGAGCGCGTCAGCCGATGGTCAGGGTCGACGTTCCCGCGGGCAGCGTGACGGTGAGCAGTCGCGCCGACATCGTCGCGGCGATGGGCGTGCCGTTGACGAGCACTCTCGGCCGCTTCGCCCACGTGCCGGCCAGTGACAACCGCAGCGGGGCCTCAGTGGTGACCGTGGCGGTCACAGGTCGCGACGTGGAGATGCCCATCCGGGCGAGGTCGAAGCGCACGGCCTTGGCGCCGGTGAGGGTCGCGGTGAAGCCGTTGGCCGCCTCCGGCGCCGCCTCCACCGGGTTGGCCAGCCACTGCAGGCCTTGCATCGCGAACGGGCCGAGCTGGCCGAGTGCGGCCGGACCGGATGCCTCGGGCACCGTGAGCATCGGTGGCGACGGCAAGGCCTGCGACACCGCATCGACCTTGGCCACGCCGCCGTCGGTGTCGACCGGCTCCAGGCCGCTCATCCAGTAGGCGGCGTTGAAGTCGAACGACAGTCCCTTGAACGGCTTCGCCTGATCCGGCCCGGTCTCCACCGCCCGCTCGAACGGCATCGAGCGGATGTAGGTCACCCGCGCCGGGTTGCGGTCGCGGACGAACAGGGACGCATAGCGCGCGCCTTCCGCCCACTCGTCCTGGATCGGGTGGCTGTAGTGCTCGTAGGTCGGGAACACGTAGTAGCGGTACTGGTAGCCGAGGCTGGCGAGCTTCTCGGCCTGCCGCGTCACGCCGGTGATCGGGACGAGCTCGTCGAGCACGCCGTGGCTGATCGCGATCGGGGTGTTGCGCAGGTTGTCGAGCAGCGGGTTGGTCCACTGGTCCTTCGCGTTGCCGCCGTTGGTGCCCTGGAAGCACTGGTCGAACTCGCACCCGGCCCACAGACCCTGGGTCGGCACGCCGGCGTAGGGCAGGGCGGCCGCGAAGCGGTCCGGGTAGAGGATCGAGAGCAGGTACGACGCCCAGCCGCCCATCGAGTGCCCGGTCACGTAGACCCGGTCCGGGTCGATGCGGAACGTCCGGGCCGCGTCGTCCCACACCTGGCGGAAGTCGGCGTGCCCGCGGCCGACGTACCAGCTGCTGGTGCCACGGCCGCGCGGAGCGATTACCAGACCGCCGACGTCCTCGCCGAAGTCGCGCATCGTCCGCGGCGACACGACCGCGGCGTCGTGCGTGTCGCCACCGCGCCAGTGCATCCAGTACGTCGTCCGGGTCGGCTTCGTGGCGTCGTAGGTCGACGGCACGTAGACGCCGTAGGGCTGCCAGAGTCCGTCGATGTCGCCCTCGGTGCTGATCTGCGCCGTGCTGGCGAACTGCCGCTCGTGGTACCCGGGTCCGGGCCGCAGCGCCTCGCTGCGACCTGTGGTGAGCCCGGCCAGGTCGACGTCGACGAAGAACGGATCGATCGAGCCGTCCGACAGCGCGAAGGCCTGGCGCTTGTCGAAGCGGATCCGCACCGGCTCGTCCGGGCGGAACGCGACGTTGGCCACGTTGACCACGTCCGCGGAGTCGCTCGTGAGGTCGACGAGGCCCTGCCGGCCGTCGGAGACGCCCGCGGCGAGTGCGAGCCGCAACCCCGGCTGCGCGCCCTTGCGCTGGACGAGCGCGAGCGGGATGCCGGCCTCGAGCACGTTGGCGTAGCCACTCGCGTCCGCCGCGACCTTGAACGGGGTGCGCCGGCCGGTCTTGAGGTCCACGGCGATGCCACCGCTGCGCGCGACGAGCAGCGCGACGTCACCCTGAGCCGTCTTCAGTCCGCTGCCGAACGGCACGTCGTACGCCGGGCTGCCCTCGACCGTGTCGGCCAGCACGACGACGCCGGCGGACTGGGTGGGCGTCATCGTGGTCGTGCGCACGAGCAGGTGCACGGTCGAGCGGTTGGCTGCGACGCGCACCTCGCGCAGGTCGGCGGAGGCCACCTGACCGCGTTCGTCGGTGTCGCGGGCGTCGCCGTAGGTCCGCTCGCCGGCGATGCCGAGCTCCTCGCTCGGCGCCCCGAGCTCGCCGCCGATGTCGTACTGGTAGGTCGGCTCGAGCCGGTAGAAGCCGGGGTAGGCCTCCTCGAGCGAGTCGTTGCGCGTGACCCGCTCGACATCGTCACCGTCGTCGGCGCCATAGGCGTCGAAGAGATAGTCGGCGTAGACCAGCTCACCGCGGCTGTACGACGACAGCCCGCCGAAGCCGGGCGCCGTACCGGTCCAGTCGGTCGTGCGTCCGTCGACGGTCTTGGCCGTCGGCTTGACCGAGGCCAGCCGGGTGATCACGGCTGTCCCGCGGCGTTGCGCCGCGTGCAGCACCGGCGTCTCGACGTCGGCGAAGGACCCGGCGGCCGTCCCGGCGAATAGGACGGTGGCGGCGAGGAGAGCGCTCCGGGGCCGATTCATGCGTGATGATTCGGCACCGGCCCAGCCCAGCCCTCCCCTGGCCGCACCGATCGCACCCGAAGCGCGTTAGATCATGGACATCCCTGAACTCTGGAGCTCCCGCATGCGCAAGGCCGTCCGTTCTGTCGCACTTGCCGGGCTGACCGGCGCCCTCATGGTCTCCGTCGGCTGGGCCGGCATGGGGCTGGTGCCGGTGTCGGTGCCCTCTCCGCCCACGGTTGACCTCCTCGGCGGGGGCCCGGAGGCCGAGTCCTCCGCTGCCGGCGTACGTGCGGCGGCGCTCCCAGGCGCCGGGCGGCTGCTGGTCGGCGCGGCGAAGACGTCGATGCTGCCGCGTCCCGAGCTGATGAAGGCGCGCTTCCCCGAGGCCCGGTGGGAGACCGACCCGGCCAAGTGCAAGACGACCGAGCCGGACTGGTTCGCCGACCTGCCCACGGCCGCGCTCAACGCCCTCGACGGGATCGCCAGCGCCGGGTCGACCTGGCCCGAGAACCCCAGCTGCATCTACCAGGGCGGTTTCGACATCGGCCCGGTGAACCCGGTCAAGGCGTTCGACACGACACTGGGCCTCTGGGTGCGGAGCATGGCGGTCAGCGACGGCAAGCAGACCATCATCGCCACGGTGGTCGACGCCGAAGGCTGGCTCTGGGACTACAACAGCAAGTGCACCGACTGCGGCGCCAAGCAGATCGCTGCGGCGCTGGCCGCTGACCCCCAGCTCAAGGCGCGCGGCGTCACGGCTGCTTCGCACATCCTGCACGCGACCCACTCGCATGCCGCACCCGAGTTCATCGGCGGCTGGGGCTTCGTGCCCAACTGGTACATGGCGCAGATCACCGACGCGATCAAGGCGACGGCCAAGCGCGCGGTGGTCACCATGGAGTCCGCCACCCTGGAGACCGGTGAGGTCGAGGCGCGGGAGTTCAACAACGAGCGCCGGGACACCTACCGTTCGGCCGAGGAGGCCCAGCTCACCTGGTTGCGCGCTGTCGCCACCAACCCCGGCAAGGGCCGGCGCGGACCCCGGGTCATCGCCACCCTCGGCGCGTACGCCGCGCATCCCACGTCCTTCGGCACCAACGATGGCATCGCGCACCCCGACTGGCCGGGTCAGTTCGAGCGCGCGCTGGAGAAGCGCTTCGGCGGGATCGGCCTGCACTTCATGACCGGCCTCGGCAACATGTCCAACGCCCAGGGAAAGAAGTCGGGGGACGGCCTCGCCGCCCTCATCCCGGCCGTCGGCCGCGGCCGGCCCGTGGACAACACCACCGTGAAGATCGCGCAGATCACAACCAGCTCTGCGGCCACCAACGTCCCGCTGACCAGTCTGGGTACGGCGGGCCTCTTCGACCGCAAGTTCTCCCCGCTGCCGGCGCTGGTCAGCACTGGCAAGTCGCCCGACACCGCGCCGTGCGTCTCGTCCTCGCCCCAGTCGGTGGAGCTACCGATCACCGCCGCACGCATCGGCAACGACATCGTCCTGTCCGCCGCACCAGGTGAGGTGTTCTCCAACCTCACCAACACGCTCCGGGAGAAGAACACCGGCCGGGTCGTCTTCCCACTCGCCCAGTCCAACGACGCACTCGGCTACATGCCGCAGTCGTTCGAGCTCAACCCGGTCGGCCAGCAAGGACTCGGGTTCTTCGCCGGCGGGTACTTCTTCGTGAACTACGAGGACAGCTACGCGATCGACCGTTGCGTCGGCGACCTCGTCCTCGAGGAGACCCTCGCGTTGATGGACGAGATCAAGAAGTAGCCTCCCTCGTGTGACCGTCCCGACCGACGACGTGCAGCCGCGCGATGTGCACCTCGATGCCCTGCGCGGTGTCGCCGCCGTCACGGTCATGCTCGGACACGCCTATCTGCAGGGCACGCTCGCGGCGTTCGGAGAGATCGGCGACCTGACGCACGTCGGGTACGCCATGGCGTTGGCCGTCCGATGCTTCTTCGTGCTCAGCGGCTTCCTGCTGATGCGAGGTGTGCTCGCCGACCGGGAGGCGCGGCCTGCCGGGTGGTCGTCTCGCTACGCCATCCGACGCGTCGCGCGGATCTGGCCGCTGTACGCCGTCGGCGGCGTGTTCATGGCCTCGGTCGCGTACTGGCGGGGCTGGCTCAACCTCCCCGTGCTGGTGCAGTACTTCACGTTCACGCAGAACTACGCACTGCGCGCGCCGTTGCTCGGCCCGGCCTGGACCATCGGCTGCGAGATCCTGTACTACGCCATGCTGCCCGCCCTCGTCGTCTGGGTGAGCCGGCGGCGGAGCCTGCGGGTGCAGGTCGCGGGCCCGATCCTGGCGGGGCTGGCGGCCCTGGGCGTCCGCCCGCTGCTCAGCAAGCTCGGCCACGACGGTGGACGCCTCGTGCTCGGCCTGGTCGTCCTCGACCTGCTGATCGTGTTCATGGCAGGCGTGGCGCTGGCGCTGTACCGGCGCGCTCGACCGAGGGCAGGCTCCGGTTCCCCGTGGGCCGTCCCTGCCGCGCTCGCGGCGCTGCTACTCCTCGTGCTCCTGGGCCCGGTGGGTCCGGACCGCCTGTGGGATGTGGCCAGTGCGGTGTCGCTCGTCGTGCTCGTCGACGCCGACCGGCTGCGCAACCGGGCACTGGCCTGGCTCGGGGCCATCTCCTACGGCGTCTACCTGCTGCACATCCCGACCGGGGCGGTCGTCACGTCGTGGTCGTTCGGCCTGTCCGGTCCGGCTCGCCTGGTCACCTCCGTCGTCGCCGTCGTCGCGGCGACGCTCGGCCTGGCCGCACTGGCGCACCGCTGGATCGAGTTGCCGGCGATCGCCTGGGCGCGGCGACGGACGCAGGCGCCTCGTGCCGAACGGGAGACCGCTAGGACGCCGGCGCCGCCCACCGCTTCCATGCCCACTGCGGGACTCGGTCGCGGAACGCGGTGACCTCCGCGCGGCGGTCAGCGAGGTTCGCGGTCGAGTTCTCGGTCGGGTAGCGGGCGACCACGACTCCCCGTGCCACGGACAGTGACGCGAGCTCGCTGCCGAGCAGCGACTCGAGCTGGATCGGGCTGAGCAGGTCCGTCGCCATCTGCGGTGCCGATGTCGTCACGTGCAGCTCGCGGTTCACGTCTTCGCTCTCGAACAGCACGACGCGCCCGGGATCGCCGGAAAGTCGATCCACGTGCACCCAGCCCTCGACCGCCGGCGCGACGACCACCACGAAGATGCGCGTGTCGTCGTCCGCCAGCCAGCCGAGCTTGCCGCTGAAGGTCGCGCGCGCCTCGAACGCGGCGAACTGCCACGCGGGGTCGTAGACGCAGTGCGCGACACCCTCGATGAGGGTGGTGCCTCCGGCCAGGTGAGGTGGCAGCTCGCTATGCCGGCGGTAGACCAGGCCCTGCGCGAACGCCCACCGCAGGAGCGACGCAGACCGCCGGTCGCCGACCCGCCACCGCCAGATGAGCCAGGCGAGGCCGGCGGCGCTCAGGGCCACGAGCCAGGTCAGCCACACGAGCCGGCCGCCGAGGGTGCGTGGTTCCCCGAGCACGATGCGGGCGACCACCGACCCCCCGACCGCGAGCTGCAGCCCGAGTCCCGCCCACGCCCCCCGCACCCGCGCAGTATCGCGCGGAGCGTTGGCGAAGCTCCGCCGCCGTACTAGGTGACGGTGATCGTGAGCTTCTCGGCGTGCTTCTTGGCCCCATCGTTCTCGAGCTGGCAGAAGAACAGCACCGGGCCGGTGGTGAGCTCCAGCTCGAAGAGGATCGTCTCCCCGGGGTTGAAGTCGTGCAGCTGTGCCACGATCGCGCCCTCGGCGGGGCCCGTGGGGGGCTTGTCGCCTTCGAACTTCTTCTCGAAGTACGCGAAGCCCTGCTCCGGCGTCTTCCCGCCGAGCCCGATCACGCCGAGCAGCTCGTGGTTGGCATCAGTCTTCACCGAGAACAGCGTCTTGCCGGCCGGCAGGCTCGCCGGACCGCTGAGCTTCCCGCCGGCGAACGTCAGCTCCACCGCGCCCGTGGGCGGCGCGACCGCGGCGCCGGCCGTCGCCGGTCCGACCTTGACCTCGGCGATCATGCCCTTCTCGTGGTGAGACTTCCCGTCTGGTGCGGGCAGGAAGCAGACCAGCGCGTAGGTGCCCTCGCTCAACGTCGTGTACGTCGACATGGCGCGTCCAGGACTGAGCACCTGCGGCGCGTCCTTGTCGCCCTCCTTGTCGTCGAAGACGGCGGCGAAAGCGCCTTCGTCCTGCTGGTTCTTCAGCGCCGCCTGCACGTCGGCTAGCGTCTTGCCGGCCTTGATCTTGCCGAGGCCGGTCATGTGCTCTTCCGCACCGGCATTCGTGAACGAGATCTTGGTCATCCCTGCGGTGACGCTGCCGGCGATCGTGAACCCGTAGTCCACGCCGGTGATGGCGAGCTCCGGCATGGTGGCCTCGGGGCTCGCGGACGTCGGTGCGGGCGAGGGCTGCGCAGTGGTGTCGTCGTCACCGCAGGCTGTCGCGAGCGGCAGGACTGCTGCCAGGACGAACGCGCCGAGGCGCAGCGTGCGTCGCATGTTTCCTCTTCTCGTCACGGAGGGAGACCGAGCGCCCGATTGTTCGGGCCGCGTCTGCCGTCCGCCACTCGAAACACGTGACGCGCAGGTAGAAGTTCACTTACTCCCGGACCGGCCGAAACCCATCGGCTGGGCCGGGCCGCTAACGGCCGGCTGGGGCGACGGCTTGCGCCAGCTGCGCCACGCCTACTTCGTACTCGCGCACGATCGGTGCGTTAGTGAAGTTCATGCGCTGCAGGGCGAGGTCACGCAGCGTGTCCGCCGTCTCGCGGCTGTCGGCGAGGGTCTCCTCGTCCGCCCACAGCGAGATGGCCAGCGCGGTGCCCCGGTCCCGGTCGACGAGCACCAGGCCGCCGCTCATGCCGGGGATGCTTTCCATCTGCGGGAGGATCTCGTCCTCGAACAGCCGCAGGTCGTTGTCGACCGCGATCGCGTTGATGCCCTTGAGCTCGGTCACTCGTGCATACATGGCGCCTCCCACCGCCGGCCCCCTGGCACCACCATCGCCCCGTCGTGCGGCACCGTCAACGCCCGGAGTGAGCGCTCTCAGAAGTCGACGACGACCAGGCGCGTCTGCTGGTAGGTCACGCCGACCGCGGCTCCGGAGTAGGACCACGTCGTCGCTCCGTGGGCAACTGCCTCGACCAGGTCGGTCGGGCACATGGCCTGTGGCTGCGTCGCGCCACCCAACAGCGTGAGAACGCCGGCGCCGGTCACTTCGCACGGCGGGAAGAGCAGCGCGACGCTGCCCTTTCGCCCACCGGGGAGAGTGCCGCCCTGCTGCATCTCCACCTGTAGTCCGCCACCCGGTCGTACGCCCATGGCGGTCGACTGTGATGACGTGATCCGTCGGAGTCCGGTTCCCTTCTTCGACAGACTCCAGCCGCCCGCCTTCGTCACCTTCCAGCTCTCGATCTTGCCCTCGGCGAAGAGCGCGAGCGCGGTTCGGTACGGACGGCCGAACCCGGACACGGTCGCGATGTAGCTGAAGGTCACTCCGTCGGGTGTACGAGTGAACTCGCAGGTGTCGGGTCCCGCGCACAGATCTCCGGCCGGCGTGCCGTATGCGCTCGGCGACGTCGTGTCGACGTCGTCGAAGTCGATCACGTGGCCGAAGTAGGCCTGTTGAGGAATGCCCTTGGCGTCGAGCGCGAGGCTCGTGCTGCCGAAGAAGCCCCTGCCGTCCACGTCGCGGATGCGACCGGTTATGACGAGCACGCCCTCGGTCCCCACGAACTCGTACACCGCCACCTTGCGCTGAACGCGCGGCGTCGCGGCCGCCGCGTTCACTGCGGGCGGTGCGGCGAGCAGGAACGCGAGCAGGACGACGAACCGCGAGCGAAGCATGACAACCCCCCGGGGCCAATGTACGACGCCAGGCGCTGAATCCCTGGCCGTGTCGGGATGGAGGTCTGAGGACTTCGAGCGAGAACCCCTCTCCCACGGATGACGACGATGGCGGGGGAGCAGACCTTGCGTTCGGTACGAGGCAGATTGCTGTTGGCTGTCGTGGCCGTGGGGGCAGGCCTCGTGGCGACGCCGACGGCGGCGGAGCCGGTGCCGGAGGGGTACGCCTACTCCGACCACTGGTTCCGGTCGACCGACGACACGCAGCTGCACGCCGGCGTGTTCCTGCCGGCGGACCACAAGGACGGCGAGCGGCACCCGGTACTGCTCGTCTCGACGCCGTACGCGTCGCCCAACGGCGGGGCGACCGCGCCGGGCAACCTCACCGGCCCGGTCATCCGCTTCCCGGAGCTGTTCGAGCACCCGTCCTTCATCGCCGGACGATGGGCCTACGTGCAGGTCGACGTCCGAGGCTTCGGCGGAAGCGGCGGCTGCTTCGAGTACTACATGCCGAGCGAGGCGCGCGACGTGAAGGTCGCAGTCGAGTGGGCGTCGAGCCAGGACTGGTCGACCGGCAGGATCGGCATGTGGGGCAAGTCGTACGACGCCGCGCAGCAGGTGCTCGCCCTCGCCAGCCGGCCCAAGGGCCTGGCGGCCAGCGTCATCCAGGCTCCCGGCCTGTCCGGCTACACCGCGCTCTGGATGAACGGCGTGCACTACGCGAGCGGCCGATACGCGACGACGGCGACCTACACCGCCGACGACATGGGCCCGAGCCAGAACCAGACGACGATCGGGTCGCCTGAGTACGCGACGGCCACGGCGGCGACGGCCACCTCATCACCGACCTGCCGTTCCGACGCCATCGTGATGATGAACACCGACGGCGACCGCCGCAGCACGTTCTGGTCCGGCAAGGAGGCCTACCGCGGAGCCAAGGGGTCGCGGGTTCCGGTGCTCTGGTCGCACGGCTTCTTCGACGCCAACACCAAGCCGGTGCACCTCGACATCTGGACGTCGTTGCGCGGCCCGCGGCAGGCCTGGTTCGGCCAGTACACGCACCTGCGCGGACACGAGTCCGGCGTCGGCCGCGAGGGCTTCCTCGACGAGTCCTTCCGTTTCCTCGACCGCTACGTCCGCGGCATCGCACCGCGGACGCTCGACCCGCCGGTGACCGTGCAGTCCGGCAACGGCGAAGGACGCTGGCGTGCGGAGGCGGCCTGGCCGCCGGCCGACGGCCGCCCGTGGCGGATGGCGGTGCGGGCCGGCTCGTACGTCGACCAGCCGGGCAACGAGGGCGACGGGAGCAGCGCCGGGCAGGGTCACTGGTCGATCTCGCGGCCGCTGCCCTACGCCGCGCACCTGGCCGGCGAGGCGGTGGCGAGAGCGACCTTCGTGAGTGTCGCGCCGGGCGTGCACGTGGTCGCCCATCTGTACGACATCGCGAGCGACGGCACCGCGACCTTGGTGACCCGCGGCGCCCGCGTCGCGCCCACCGCCGGCCGTCAGCACACCGGCTTCGCGCTCTACCCGCAGGACTGGGTGTTCGAGCCTGGCCACCGGATCGCGATCCACTTCGCGGGGGCCGACGACAGCTGGTTCTCACCGGGCACGACGGGGACGACGGTCGACGTCCTCGGCGGCCACCTCACGATGCCGCTGCTCCGCTACGTCCGGGACGAGTTCCTGGACGGCGACTCCTCCGATGGCATGAACGGCTCGCCGTTCCCGGTCAGCGAGCAGACCATCGCCGAGGCGACCGTGGACAGCCCGTTCCCCCCGCGGCAGGTACGCCGCTAGCTCTCCCGCCGCCGGCGCAGTCCGACGGCCGCGGCGGCCAGACCGGTCGCGACGGCCACGGGGAGCGTGGGCAGCCCGGTCGCAGGCAGCGGCCCAGCGGCCGGTGGCGTGGGCGGCGCCGGGGCGATGGTCCGGACCGGCGCCGGTGGCGCAGCGGTGGCCGACCGGAACGGCCCGGTCACCTCGTAGGTGATGCCGAAGCCGTTGCCCGGCGCGCCGTCCGGCGCGGTCACCGGGATGCCGCCGCGCTGAGAGCTGAAGTAGAGCCGCGTGCCCGAGGGGTCGAACGCGGGACCAGCGATCTCCGAGCCGGTCTGGCCGGTGACCTGGCAGAACCGCGCGACGACACCGTCCGGCGTGATGAGGCAGATGTCCATGCTGCCGCCGTCCTCGGCGACGTAGACGTCGCCCGAGCGGGCCGCGACGTGCACGTTGTCGACGCCGGTCAGCGGCGGCTCCGCGCCGAACTTCGAGGCGTCGTAGAGCACCGACAGCCGCTGCGCCACGACGTCGAGCACCCAGACGCGGTTGTCGCCCTTCGTCGTGAAGAAGACGCGGTCGTCGGCGTAGAAGATGCCCTCGCCGCCGTCGAACTCCTTGCTGGCCGGAACCTGCTGGCGGGTCGGCGTGGTCGCGGCGGCCGGGTCGGGGACCGGCAGCCAGGTCACCGGGGCGTCGTCGGAGGGCGCGGCCAGCACCGCGAGCACGCCGGAGGTCAGGTCGGGGTACGCCGTCGGGGTGAACCGGTAGAACCGGCCGTCGCCGCTGTCCTCCGTCAGGTAGAGCTGCTTGCGGATCGGGTCGACGGTGACGGCCTCGTGGTTGAACGCGCCTAGCGCGGGCTTGGCCACCGCATCGTCGACGCCCAGCGGGTCGCACTCCCAGACCAACCCGCTCTCGGCCTCCTCGCACGACAGCCAGGTGCCCCACGGCGTGTGGCCGCCGGCGCAGTTGCCCGAGGTGCCGTCGAGGATCCGGTAGGCGTCGACGATCGTGCCGTCGGTCGCGAAGCGGAGCGCGCCGGCGCCGCCGAGGCCTTCCGGCACCTCGCTGTTGGAGACGTACACGTAGCCGTCGTCGGTGGGGAAGCAGTAGCCGCCGTCGGGGAAGACGTGCCAGAGGTAGCCCGTCGTGCCGACCGGCAGCCCGGTCGTCGCGACCACCCGCGAGGAGAAGCCCGCCGGCAGCAACAGGCCGTTGGCGTCGGGCGTGGTGGACATGGGTCCGTAGGGGCCGTCGCCGAGACGGGTCTCCCCGAACGCCGAGCGCCACGACGAGGTGGTGGCAACGGCACCGGCACCGACCAACCCAGCGCGCAGGAACTGCCGTCGGTCCATGCCGACAGCATGCCAGCCGGAGATGAGCGGGAGCCGAACGTCAGGTGTCGCTCAGGTGCGGTGGCGGCGCCGGACGGCGACGGCGGCCGACAGCGTGAGCAGCGCGAGGACGGGAAGCAGGTCGCCCGGGCCGGTGGCGGCCAGCGGCGGCCGTGGGCCGGTCGGCGCGGCGCCCGGTCGCGGAGGAGCAGGCGGTGCCGGCGGCGTGACCGGTGCGGCGGCGCCACCGGCCGCGGCGCGGACGGTGCAGGTCTCGCTTGCGGTCGCCGCCGGGTTCGTCTCCGACGTCGCGGTGAGGGTGACCGTGACCGTCGTTCCTGCCGCCGTACCGGCCGGCACCCGGACGTAGACGGGGATCTCCGCCGTCGCGCCGCCGGCTAGCTCCACGACGTTGTCCGCCACCTGCGTCGCCCAGCCGGACGGGGCGGTGGCACTGACCCGCACGAGGTCGGTCGTCGCGCCGCCGTTCGTCGCGGTGAAGCCGCAGTTGTCCACGTAGCCGGCTGACGCCTCGGCGGACGGGTCGGTCGCCGCGACCGTGACGGCGGCACCGGCGCGCGGCGCTGCGGCCGTCGAGCGGACGGCGACGCGGTAGGAGAGCACCTGCTCTTCGTCGCGGCGCTGCTCGAGGACGTAGAAGTGCAGCTGGTTCGGCTCGTCGAGGTGCTCGCTGACCACCTTGGGGCCGGTGCCGGCGTGCAGCAGCGCGTCGGCGAGCTGGCGGTAGTCGCCGAGCGAGATCTTCGCCTCGCCGCCGCCCGGCCGGACGAAGTCGACCAGGTCGATGTCCTCCGGGTGCGCGTCGACGACCCAGATGAACGGTGCGGTGTCGACGTCTTTCGTCTTCGCGATCAGCACGCCGTGGTCGGGCAGGAACGAGTCGGTGCCGATCCGGTCGACCACCTCGAGCGTGTACGCCGTGTACCCGCCGCCGTCGCAGCGGTGGTCGTCGGCGAGGGTGCAGGACGGGGTGTTGTCGCCGTCCAGCATCCGGATCTGGATGCCGTGCAGCCCGGTTCGCCCGCGCGTCGGCCCGAGCGGGATCTCGCGCGTCCAGACGTCCGCGAAGATCGGGCCGGCCGCTTGCAGCGTGTTGCGGTCGAGGACCATCACCTCGTCCGGGCGCAGGAACCCGAGCCGCAGCTTGTTGCGCAGCATGTGGTGCGAGCCCATCGACCCGCCGCCGTCCGCGGGGATCTCCCAGCGGTGGTGGGGGCCGCCGGGGCCGTTGAAGGTGCCGCGGCTGAGCATGTCCCAGGGCCCGCTGTACGCGCGCGACACCGGGTTCCCGTAGGGGTTGTTGTAGTTGTCGAGCACGCCGAGGATGTGCGACAGCTCGTGCGCGAAGACCGACGCGCCGTCGTTCTCGCCCTGCGTCGACAGCGCACCGGGCAGCGCGTGCGACCAGATGCCCTTGGCCGCCCACCACGACGTCCAGTCGACGTAGCGCGTGTCTGCCGAGTTGGGCAGGTCCTCGTCCGGCGGGCCGAACTCGTCGGTCACCGCGTCGTCCGTGCGGAACTTCATCTCGCCGAACTCCTGCCAGGTGCCGGACTCGTCGTACCCGGCGTGCAGCAGGTAGCGGAAGTCGTAGTCCTCGCCGTTCGTGACCTGGCCGGTCGTGATGTCGACCAGCGACTTCTGCACGAGCTCGGTGTCCATGTCCTGGCTGCACTCGTCCTCGGCCGGGCAGGCGTCGCCGGCGCCGCCCGCGTCGGCGCCGAGGCCGTACTCGTGCGACTTGAAGTCCATGGCGTAGGGACCGAACGGCTCGACGTCGACGCCGATGAGCCCGTACGAGTTCTCGAGCCAGTACTCGTTCATGGTGTGGCCGCGGTTGAGCTGGTTCGGGGTGTTGAGGAAGTCGGCGTACCAGCGCCCTACCTCCTCGCGGGGCACACTGCCGCCGCGCTGCGGGTTGCCGGCGAGGTCGCTGCCGTCGGGCAGCGTCATCACGAACGGCTGGTCCTCGAAGTCGCCCAGCACCAGCGCGGTGCGCAGCGGCTTGACCGCCTGCAGGCTCGGGTCGCTCGCCCAGTCGAAGCCGGGGATCGGGACGTAGTCGGCCCAGGTCATGTCGGAGGGCAGGACCCAGGTCTGCGGGTCGGCGGGGGCGGGCAGGTCCGCCCGGCCGACCGGTACGGCGGGCGCCTCGGCCGAGGCGCCGAACGCGAGAGCAGCGGTGATGCCGAGGAGGCCGATGCAGAGCAGCCGGCGGCTGGGACGCACGGGGCACCCTTCGGCGCCGGCTCGCCGCGCACCTGCATCGGCGGAGTCCTAGGCTGCCGCCCATGACGACAGCGGCGGAGCTCTCTCAACGCGTCCAGGACTTCCTCGCCGACCACGACCCGGCCGCCGGCGAGCCGCTCGACTTCCTGCGCGCCCGGTTCGACGCCGGTCTGGCCTGGGTGAACTACCCCGAGGGGCTCGGCGGTCTCGGGCTCTCGCGCACGCTGCAGCCCGCCGTCGACCAGGCCTTCGCAAAGGCCGGCGCGCCGAGCAACCGCCCCGAGCGGATCGGCATCGGGCTCGGCATGGCGGCGCCGACGATCCTCGCGTTCGGCACCGACGAGCAGAAGCGCCGCTACCTCAGGCCGCTGTGGACCGGCGAGGAGGTCTGGTGCCAGCTGTTCAGCGAGCCGGGCGCGGGCTCCGACCTCGCAGCACTGGGGACGCGGGCGGTGCGCGACGGCGACGAGTGGGTGGTCAACGGCCACAAGGTGTGGACGTCGATCGCGCACGAGGCGCGCTGGGGCATCCTCGTGACGCGGACCGACCCGGACGTCCCCAAGCACCGCGGCATGACCTACTTCATCTGCGACATGACCGCACCGGGCATCGAGGTCCGCGCGCTGCGCCAGATCACCGGCGAAGCGGAGTTCAACGAGGTCTACCTGACCGACGTACGGCTGCCCGACGACCTGCGCCTCGGCGAGGTCGGCGACGGGTGGAGTGTCGCGACGACGACATTGATGAACGAGCGCGTCTCCATCGGCGGCGGCGCGATGCCGCGCGAAGGCGGGATGATCGGCCCGCTGGCCAAGGCCTGGCGCGCGCATCCGGAGCGCCGCACGCCGGCGATGCACGACGCGCTGCTGCGGTCCTGGGTCGACGCGGAGGTGGCCCGCCTGACCGGCGAGCGTCTGCGCCAGCAGCTCGCGGCTGGGCACCCGGGACCGGAGGGCTCGGCGGCGAAGCTCGCCTTCGCGCGGCTCAACCAGCAGATCTCCGGCCTCTCGCTGGAGTTCGCCGGCGAGGACGGGCTGCGCTACGACGACTACGCCTTCAAGCGACCCAGCCGCATCGACTTCTACGGCCGCGCACCGGCGTACACGTACCTGCGCGCCAAGGGGAACTCGATCGAGGGCGGCACGTCGGAGATCCTGCGCAACATCGTCGCCGAGCGCGTCCTCGGCCTCCCGGCCGAGCCGCGCGTCGACACGAAGGTCGCCTGGAAGGACCTGCCGAGGTGAGCGCCCCCAACCTGCTCTACACGGAGCACGAGGAGGAGCTGCGCGCGAGCCTCCGTTCCCTGCTCGAGGACCGCTGCCCGCAGTCGGCGGTGCTCGCGCGGTGCGAGACCGACGAGCCCTACGACGTCGACCTGTGGCGCGCGCTCGCGTCCGACGTCGGCGTCGCCGGCCTGCACGTGCCGGAGTCGCACGGCGGCCACGGTGCTTCGTTCCACGAGCTGGCGATCGTCGCCGAGGAGCTCGGCCGCTCTCTCGCGCCGGTGCCGTTCCTCGGCAGCGCGGTGCTGGCGACGACGGCGATGCTGGCGTCGGAGGGCGAGGCCGCGCTGACCTCCGTCGCGAGCGGGGAGCGCACCGCCGCCCTCGCCGTACCGCTGACGTCGGCGGCGGGCGACCCGTTTCCCGGCAGCGTGAAGGCCGAGGGCGATGCCCTGACCGGCACGGTGACGAGCGTCGTCGACGCGCCGTACGCCGACCTGCTGGTGGTGCCGGCCGTCGACGCCGACGGCGCGGCGCTCTACGTCGTCGAGGCCGGCGCGACGCAGCGCGAACGCGTCGCACCGTTCGACCTGACCCGCGCTCTCGGCGACGTCACGTTCGCCGGCACGGCGGGCGAGCGCATCGGGTCGGGGCAGGTGGCCGAGGACGCCGTGGCGATCGCGCTGTACGTCGGCGCGGCGATGCTGGCGTCGGAGCAGCTCGGTCAGGCCGAGCGCTGCCTCGAGATGACCGTCGAGCACCTCAAGAACCGCTACCAGTTCGGCCGGCCGATCGGTTCGTTCCAGGGGCTGAAGCACCGGCTCGCGGAGCTCTGGGTCTCGATCACGCAGGCCCGCGCGGTCGCGCGCTACGCCGCGGCCTGCGTCAGCACGCCGGACCAGTCGGACACCGCCATCGGCGTGGCCGTCGCCGCGGCGCACTGCTCGGCGCTGGCGGTGCACGCCGCCGACGAGTGCGTGCAGATGCACGGCGGGATGGGCTTCACCTGGGAGCACCCCGCGCACCTGTACCTCAAGCGGGCGAAGAGCTCGTCTCTCGCCCTCGGCACCGCCGACCGCCACCGCGCCGCGCTGGCCGAGCTCGTGGACCTGCCCGGCCCCTGAGCTCAGGCGAACAGGCGATACAGCTGCGCGACGATCGCCGTGACGAACGGCAGCAGCATCACGAACGTGAACACGCGGCCGAGCCGTCGCTCCCTCGGCGCATCGGTCCGGGTCACCGACGCGGCGAACGCCCCGAACGCCTCGATCGCGCCTTCCGGGGTGTAGCCGCTGTGCGCCTCCTTGGGCGGCTCGGCGACGTACGCGACCGGAGCGCCGGGCGGCGGCTGCCAGCCGTCCTCGTGCTCGCCGGTGTCGACCAGCGGCAGGTGATGTGTCCCGGTCAGCTGGCCCAGCGTGATGCTGTAGCGCGTGGGGTGGGGCCGCTCGCTTCCCATGCGACAACGGTACGCCGCGCGGCGCTCAGGTGATGTGCAGGACCTGGAAGGCCTCGGCCAGCCGGCCCTCGGGCAGACCCGCCGCACTGGCCTGGAAGCCGAGCCACTGCCGCAGCAGCCCGTCGAGGTCCGGCACGCCGGGCATCTGGCTCGCGTGCGCCTGTAGCGCCGCGACCTTGCGGTCGTACACGTCGGTCACGTCGACCCACGTGTCAGGCGTCGGCGTACCCATCATCCAGACCTCGGGGACTATCCATGGTTCGAGACCGGCTTCAGCCAGCTCGGGGTGAGCAAATTGATTGCGTGCATCGGGGTAGACGGCGCAGAGCGTGGCCTCGCCCGTCGCGAGGTGATCCGGGTGGCTGGCCTGGATGCGCGCGAAGTTGCGTTGCGGTGACTGCGTGACGACCCGCTGCGGGCGCACGTCGCGGATCTCGCGGCTGATGGCGCGGCGCAGGTCGAAGCTCACCTCGACGCGGCCGTCCGGGTAGCCGAGGAAGCGCACGTCCGTGACGCCGACCTCGGCCGCGGCGGCGCGCTGCTCCTCCTGCCGCAGCTCGGCCATCGCGACCCGGGAGACGCTCGGGTCGTAGCCGCCGGCGTCGCCGTTGGTGACGATCGCGTACGCGACCTCGATGCCCGCCTTCGTCCAGGTGGCGACCGTGCCGGCCGCTCCGAAGTCGACGTCGTCGGGGTGCGCCGTCACCACCAGCACACGCTCGACCTGCAGCTCGTCCGCCACGGGTACCTCCTGTCTCATCCGACTCAACACCACGCACGCGACATCCTTCCCGAGCGGGACGAGGTTTCCCGGTCGCGCACAGCGGGCAGGGCGCTCCGGACTCCTAGGAGCGACCGCTCCTAGGGCCAACACCCAGCACTGAGCGTCAGGAGACCCCTGGATGCGAGCAGTACCGCTCCTCAAGCGCACCACCGGCATCGCGGTGGCCCTCACCGCCGCGCTGGCCCTGACCGGCGCCACGCCGGCCACCGCGGCCCCGGTCTGGGCCCCCGCCGACACGGCGGCCATCCACCCCGGCATCCAGACCTTCACCGCCGGCAGCCAGTGCACCGCGAACTACGTCTTCACCGACAGCGCGGGCGCTGTGTACATCGGCCAGGCCGCGCACTGCGCGGGCACCGACGGCAACACGGCCACCAACGGCTGCACTGCGGGCACCCTGCCCGAAGGCACGGCCGTCGACCTGGGCACCGGCAACGACGGGACGATCGTCTACTCGTCCTGGGTCCGCATGCAGGCGGCGGGCGAGACCAACGCCAACGCGTGCTCGTACAACGACTTCGCCCTGATCCGCGTGCACTCCGCGGACCTCGGCACGGTCAACCCGTCCATCCCGTTCTGGGGCGGGCCGGTCGGCGTGGGCGGCGCGCAGCAGGTCGGTGACACCGTCCTGTCCTACGGCAACTCGGGGCTGCGCTTCGGCCTCCAGGACACCAGCCCGAAGCAGGGCGTCAGCCTCGGCGACATCGGCGGCGGCTGGTCGCACACCGTCTGGACGGCGACGCCGGGCATCCCCGGTGACTCCGGCAGCGCGTTCCTCGACGCCAGCGGCAACGGCATCGGCGTGCTGTCCACCGTGGCCGTCCTGCCCTTCCCGCTGAGCAACAACGTCAGCGACCTGGCGCGGGTCATGGCCTACGCGGCCTCCCACGGCGGGCCGGCCGGGCTGACCCTCGTCCCCGGCACCGAGGCCTTCACCGGGCCCCTGATCTAGCAGTCACTGGAGCGCAGGGCCGGCCGATTTCGGTCGGCCCTGCGCTTTAGACTGGGCTTCTCCATGGCCCTTCTCGACGACCTCAACCCGCAGCAGCGGGTCGCCGTCACGCACCAGGGCAGCCCCCTGCTCATCGTGGCCGGCGCGGGGTCGGGCAAGACCCGCGTCCTGACCAGCCGGATCGCCTACCTGCTCGCCGAGCGCAGCGTCCATCCCGGCGAGATCCTCGCGATCACTTTCACCAACAAGGCCGCAGGGGAGATGAAGGAGCGGGTCGCCGGGCTGGTCGGCCCGCGCGCGCGGCTCATGTGGGTCTCGACGTTCCATTCCGCGTGCGTGCGCATCCTGCGCGCCGAGGCCAAGCGGCTCGGCTTCAAGTCCACGTTCTCCATCTACGACCAGGGCGACAGCCAGCGGCTGATGCAGCTCTGCGTCCGCGACCTCGACCTCGACCCGAAGCGCTACCCGGCCCGTTCGCTGGCCGCGCAGGTGAGCAACGCGAAGAACGAGCTCATCGACTTCGAGACCTACGCCGACCGCGCGAGCACGGTGCACGAGAAGACCATCGCGGAGGCGTACGCGCTCTACCAGCGCCGGCTGCGCGAGGCGCACGCCTTCGACTTCGACGACCTGATCATGACCACCGTCGACCTGCTCCGCGTCTTCCCGGACGTGGCCGAGCACTACCGGCGGCGCTTCCGCCACGTGCTCGTCGACGAGTACCAGGACACCAACCACGCTCAGTACGTGCTCATCCGGGAGTTAGTAGGGGTGACTGGCGACGGGAATGTCGCAGAGCTGTGCGTCGTCGGCGACGCGGACCAGTCGATCTACGCGTTCCGCGGCGCGAGCATCCGCAACATCCTGGCGTTCGAGGAGGACTACCCCGACGCCACCGTCGTCCTGCTCGAGCAGAACTACCGGTCGACGCAGAACATCCTCAACGCGGCCAACGCCGTCATCACGCGCAACCCCAACCGCAAGCCGAAGCGGCTGTGGAGCGACGCCGGCGAGGGCGCGAAGCTGCAGGGCTACGTCGCGGAGAACGAGCACGACGAGGCGGCCTTCGTCGCGCAGGAGGTGGACCGCCTCGCCGACGAGGACGGCGTCCCCGCGGGCAGCGTCGCCGTCTTCTACCGGACCAACGCGCAGAGCCGGGTCTTCGAGGAGGTGTTCGTCCGGGTAGGGCTGCCCTACCGCGTCGTCGGCGGCGTGCGCTTCTACGAGCGCCGCGAGGTGCGCGACGCGCTGGCCTACCTGCGGGTGCTGGCCAACCCCGACGACACCGTCTCGCTGCGGCGCATCCTCAACGTGCCGAAGCGGCGGATCGGGGAGCGGGCCGAGGGCTGCGTCGAGGGGCTCTCCTCACGCGAGCGGATCACCTTCGCCGCCGCGCTGCTGCGCTGCGAGGAGGCGCCGGGCATCAACCCCGCGGCGGTCACGGCGATCCAGGGCTTCAACACGCTGATGGCCGGGCTCACTGCCCTGGCGCAGGCGGGCACGGGTCCCGCGGAGATCCTCGAGCAGGTGCTCGCCCGCAGCGGCTACCTGGCCGAGCTCGAGGCCAGCGACCTGCTGGAGGACGCCGGACGCATCGAGAACCTCCAGGAGCTGGTCGGGGTCGCCCGCGAGTTCGAGGAGCGGCTGCCCGGCGAGGGGCTCGCGGCGTTCCTCGAGCAGGTGTCGCTGGTCGCCGACGTGGACGCGCTCGACCCGGCGGCCGGGGTCGTCACGCTCATGACGCTGCACAACGCGAAGGGCCTCGAGTACCCGGTCGTCTTCCTGACCGGGCTGGAGGACGGCGTCTTCCCGCACATCCGCTCGCTCGGAGACCCGAAGGAGCTCGAGGAGGAGCGCCGGCTGGCCTACGTCGGGATCACGCGGGCCCGCGAGCGGCTCTACCTCTCGCGGGCCGTCGTCCGCAGCGCGTGGGGGCAGACGTCGTACAACCCGGCGTCGCGCTTCCTGGAGGAGATCCCCCCCGACCTGGTCGAGTGGACCGGGCGCGCGGAGCCGGCCATGGCGACGGTCGCCAACAAGCTGGCCGGCGGGGGCTACGGCCGGAAGGGGGCGCCCGGGCTGCGGCCGGTGGTCTCCCTCGCGCCCGGCGACCGCGTGAGCCACGACGCGTTCGGCCTCGGCGTCGTGGTGGCCACCGCGGGGATGGGGGAGTCGGCCGAGGCGACGGTCAGCTTCGGCCCCGAGGTCGGCACCAAGCGCCTGCTGCTGCGCTACGCCCCCGTGGAGAAGCTCTAGCTAGATGCGCACGCCGTGCTTGCGGAGCTGGGTGAGGGGGTTCACCGGCACGCTGCCGTTGCCGCGGACCTCGAAGTGCAGGTGCGGGCCGGTGGAGTGCCCCGTGTTGCCGCTCTTGCCGATCTGCTGGCCGCGGCTGACCCGGCCGCCGCGCACGAGAACCTTGGACAGGTGCGCGTACGCCGTCACGACGTTGCCCGCGTGCCGCACGAGGATGAGGTTGCCGTAGCTGCTGTACGGGCCGGCCTGGATGACCGTGCCGTCGGCCACGGCGTAGACCGGGGTGCCGGTGTTCACCCCGAAGTCGATGCCCTCGTGCATGCGACCCCAGCGCATCCCGAACAGCGACGTCACCGGGCCGTTCGTCGGGCGGACCCAGGCGCCGGCGGGCAGTCGGTCACGCGTGGCCCTGACCGGGCGGCGGGTGGGTACGGCGGCCGCCCGCGGGGCGGCCAGCGTCATCGCGGCCAGGCGGCCCGTGAAGCCCGACGCCGGGGCGGACGCCATGATCGGCAGGTCGGCCTGGGCCGGGGTCCGGGGGGCGGCGAAGTGGCCGGTGACGGCCAGACCGACGGCCAGGGCCAGCGGACCGCCCAGCCCACGGCGTTCGGCGTGCACCCCCGCCGGCCGGGCGCGGCGCAGCGTGAGCTGGGGCACCGCGACTTGTGGCAGGCGTTCGCAGAGCGCACGCAGCCGCACGAGGACTGGCCTTCCGTCGGGAAACAGAACCGGCAGCCTCGCCAAGAACCGGCTGCCAACCGCCCAATAACCCCAGCCCCGGGCGGTGTCGTGATCGGATCGTAACCATGTGTGATCGGGCCGCACAAGGTTTCAACCCTAATTCGTGGTGAGAGGACACTTACCTCGTGAGGAGCCCGATCTGGCTCAGAGCGCCTGTTCGGTACGCGGCCGGCGCAGCGTCCGGCGTACCCGGGCGGGGGGCGAGTCCTCGGCCCCGCTGATCTGGGTGACCCCGGCCGCGATGGTCGTGCCGGCCTCGTCCAGGTGGGCGAACGCGCTCACGATCTCGAACACGACGCGGCCGTCGATCGGCAGCGACAGGTGCCCGACCCCGCGGATGAGGACGTTGCGGGCCGACAGGTCGGGATGGTCCAGCCGGGCGGAGGACTTGGGCACGACCATGTGGTCGATGTCGCTCCAGACGGAGATCACCCGGGTGCGGCAGCCCAGCGCGGGGGCCGCCAGCTCCGCCAGCAGCTCCGACCCGGGCCGCAGCTGCTTCACGGCCCGGCCGACCATGAGGTGGGCGGCGCGGGTCCCGGAGTGCGGCGCGCCGAGCGTGGCCAGCGTGTGCACGCGCTCGTCGCCGCCAAGCCGCTGCACGTAGTAGCGCGCGACGAGGCCGCCCATGCTGTGGCCGACCACGTGGACCCGCTCGTAGCCGGTCTCGGCGCACACCTGCTCGATCAGCTGGCCCAGCCGCCGTGCGGCCCGCGGGATGTCGTAGGTGAACACGCTGTAGTTCATGGTCACGACGCGGCCGAAGCCGCGGCGCTGCAGCGCCCGGCGCAGCACGGTGAAGATGGAGCGGTTGTCGACCCAGCCGTGCACCAGCACGATCGGCGTCCCGGCGGCCTCGACGTCCCCGAGCAGCAGGCCACGCTGGACCGGCGGCAGGCCGTCGAGTGTGTAGCGGTCCGGCCCGTCCTTCAGCCGCTCGCGCAGCAGGCCGAGCGGGTAGAACGCGACGTGCGTGGCGGTCCAGGCGGTCTCCACGACCGCGCCGCGCAGTCCGGCCGGCGACAGCAGCGCCTTGGAACCGCGCCGAACAGCTGCCTGCGAGCGGCTGAACGCTTCCTTCACGCGTACTCCTCCGCCAGGTCAGGGCGTAGGGGGAAGGTCTAGCCAACCTACTGCACGCTCAACCCGCCGCGGCTACAAGCGCGAGCGACACTGTGCCGTACGTCACAGTCCGTCCGGTTCGGGCGGCTCGCCGAGCTCGCGCGGAGTGGTGCACGGTGCCAGCGGCGCGGCGCCGCTTCCCGCCCGGAACGGGTGGTGCGGGTCGACGTACACCCGGCCGCCGGAGGCCCGGACCGGCCAGAGCTCGAGGCCGGGCGCGGTGCCGACCCCCCGCCCTCGCTCGTCGTAGCGCTCGTCGGCGGCCCCGACCCAGCCGCCGTCGGCGGGGCAGAAGCCCACGTCGCCGGCCAGCGCGGTGAGGCCGCTCCGGCGGTCCAGCCAGCCGGTCCCGCTCTGCAGCACGCTGACCTCGCCCTGGGCGTAGCGCGTCAGCGAGCCCTCATCGTCGAAACCGGCCGGGTGGTCCGAGCGGGTCAGCAGGAGGAACAGCCCGGCGAGCAGCACGACGACGGCGAACGTGACTGCAGCGAAGATCCACGGCAGCCCGAGCTCGGCCCGGATGATGTGCTTGCGCTCGGCCGCCTTGCGCGGCAGGAAGCCGTAGCGGCGCCCGGTGACCGGGTCGACCGGCACGCCACCACCGACCGGAACCACCGGGCCGCCCGGCGTGTCGGGCTCCTCGTGGTCCGGTGTCACGTGAGCTGCCCGGGCAGCGGCGCCGACCAGCGCGCTCGCCGTACGCCGAGCCGCTCCTCCTCGTCGAGGGCGCCCAGCTCAGCCAGCTGGTCCGCGACGGCCGGCCCGAGGTCGTCGGGCGCGACGATCGAGTCGGCGAAGCCCATCTCCACGAGCTGCGCCGGGCGGACGGCCATCCGGTCGGCCGCCTCGTCCGGGCTGATCCGCAAGGCGGCGCCCGCCCCGGCGGCGCCGAGCGCCGCGAAGTAGGCGGTCGGGTACATCAGCACCCGGTCGGCCACGCTGGCGGCCAGGGCGCCTCCGGACCCGCCCTCACCGGTGACGACGGCCAGCGTCGGGGCGCGGCAGGCCAGGACGGCGTCCATCGCGTCGGCGATGGCCGACGCGATGCCCTCGCTCTCGGCCGCGGGTCCCGGGTCCGCGCTGGGCGTGTCGACGTGCAGGACGAGCGGGCGGCGCAGCCGGTCGGCCAGCCGCGCTGCGCGGACGACGAGCCGGTAGCCGCCGACTCCCGGCCGCCGGCCGGGCTCGTGCGAGAGCTGTACGAGCACCATCGACCGACCCCGCGTCCGGGTCAGCCACGCCGAGACGGCGTCGTCGTGCCCGGGAGCGCGCAGCTCCACGACCGAGCCGCCTTCGGCAGGTCCGTCGTGCATCGCGTCGAGGGCGCCGGTCAGCCAGCCGCCGATGCGGTCTTCCGGCACGACGGCATCCAGGAGTCCCGCGGCGTACGCCGACTCCGCCGTGTGGCTGTCCGGGCCGGGTGCGGCGCCGGTCAGGGCCTCGACGACGCGCGGGCCGGCGAAGCCGACCGTGGCGCCCCGCACGCCGACCCGCAGGTCGGCGCGGGACACCACGCTGACGAAGACGCCGCCGGTGGTGGGGTGGTCGGCGACCGCGAGATGCGGCACGCCGGCCTGGGCGAGCCGCTGCAGCGCCAGCTGCGCGCGGGGCATGCCGACGAGCGCGGCCATGCCCTCCTGGAGCCGCACTCCGCCGCTGCGGACGAAGCTCACCAGCGGCTCGGAGTACTGGATGGCCCGATCGACGGCGTCGACGAAGGCGGTGGCGTCCAGCTCGCCGAAGCTCCCGCCGTACTGCGTGAAGTCCCAGACCGCGGCGACGACGTGGTGCTCGCCGATGTCGCCGATGGCGTAGCGGACCACCTCACCCGGCGCGTAGTCCGGCCAGCCGATCGGGTTGCGCCCGAGCCGCTCGTACGCCGGGAACGAGAACCGGCGCAGCAGCGTGTCGCGCCAGTCACCCACCCGGCTAGTCTTCCACCCATGGTCAGTACCGGTCGTATCCGCGTCGTGGTCGCGAAGCCGGGCCTCGACGGGCACGACCGCGGCGCGAAGGTGGTCGCGCGGGCGCTGCGCGACGCGGGCATGGAGGTCATCTACACCGGCCTGCACCAGACGCCCGAGCAGATCGTCGAGACGGTGCTCCAGGAGGACGCCGACTGCGTCGGCCTCTCCGTGCTGTCGGGCGCGCACATGACGCTGTTCGCGAAGCTGATCCAGCTGCTCAAGGAGCGCGACGCCACCGACGTCGTGGTCTTCGGCGGCGGCATCGTGCCGGCCGAGGACATCCCCGAGCTGGAGAAGATGGGCGTCGCGAAGATCTTCACGCCCGGGGCGACCACCCAGTCCATCGTCGAGTGGATCACGGGTCACGTAGGAGCCCCCGCGGCGTAGTGGCTAGAGTCCACGTCTCGTGGACCTCTACGAGTACCAGGCAAAGACCGTCTTCGCGGCGCACGGCATCCCCGTGCCGCAGGGACAGGTCGCGACCACACCGGACGAGGCGTACGCCATCGCCGAGCAGATCGGCGGGCGGGTCGTCGTCAAGGCGCAGGTGAAGACCGGCGGCCGCGGCAAGGCCGGCGGCGTCAAGGTCGCCGAGTCGCCCGACGACGCGCGCGAGAAGGCGGCCGCGATCCTCGGCATGGACATCAAGGGCCACACGGTCCACCGCGTCCTCGTCGAGCCGGCCAGCGACATCGCCCGCGAGTACTACGCGTCGATCCTGCTCGACCGCGCCAACCGCTCCTACCTCGCCATGGGCTCGGCCGAGGGCGGCATGGACATCGAGGAGGTCGCGCGGACCAAACCGGCGGCGCTGGTCCGCCAGCCGGTCGACGCGCTCGCCGGGCTCACCCGGGACGACGCGCTGCGGTTCGTCCGGGACGCGAAGCTCGACGAGGCCGCGATCGAGGGCGCCGCGGACCTCATGGTCCAGCTGTGGGACGTCTTCACCTCGCGCGACGCCACGCTGGTCGAGGTCAACCCGCTGATCCTCACCGGCGACGGGCGCGTCATGGCCCTCGACGGCAAGGTCACCGTCGACGACAACGCGCTCTTCCGGCAGGCCGAGATCGCGGGGATGGCCGACAAGCAGGCCGATGACCCGCTCGAGGCGCTGGCCAAGGAGAAGGACCTCAACTACGTCAAGCTCTCCGGCGAGGTCGGCATCATCGGCAACGGCGCCGGCCTGGTGATGAGCACGCTCGACGTCGTCGCGTACGCCGGCGAGGACCTCGGCGTGAAGCCGGCCAACTTCCTCGACATCGGCGGCGGCGCGTCGGCGCAGGTGATGGCCGACGGCCTGTCGATCGTCCTCGGCGACCCCGAGGTGCGGTCGGTCTTCGTGAACATCTTCGGCGGCATCACGATGTGCGACGCCGTGGCCGACGGCATCGTGCAGGCGGTGCAGTCGCTCGGCGACGTGACCAAGCCGATCGTCGTACGCCTCGACGGCAACAACGCGATCGAGGGACGTCAGATCCTCGCCGACGCCGCGCTGCCGCACGTGATCCCGGTCGACACGATGGACGGCGCGGCCCGTAAGGCCGCCGAGCTCTCGGCAGCCAACGCCGACGCGAATCGCTAAGGGGCCGGACTAGATGGCGATCTTCATCGACGAGACGAGCCGGGTGCTCGTCCAGGGCATCACCGGCGGCGAGGGCAGCAAGCACACCCGGCGCATGGTGGCCAGCGGGACGAACGTCGTCGCCGGCGTGACGCCGGGCAAGGGCGGCCAGGAGCTCGACGGCATCCCGGTCTTCGACTCCGTCGCCGCGGCGGTGGAGGGCACCGGCGCGAACGTGTCGGTCATCTTCGTGCCGCCGAAGTTCACGAAGGCCGCGATCATCGAGGTGGCCGACGCCGGCGTACCGCTGGCCGTCGTCATCACCGAGGGCGTGCCGGTCAAGGACTCGACCGAGGCGTGGGCCTACCTCTGCCAGCAGGGCAACAAGACCCGCATGATCGGGCCGAACTGTCCCGGCATCATCTCGGTGGGCCGCAGCAACGTCGGCATCATCCCCGCCGACATCACCAAGCCCGGCCGCATCGGGCTGGTCTCGAAGAGCGGCACGCTGACCTACCAGATGATGTACGAGCTGCGGGACATCGGGTTCACGACCGCGGTCGGCATCGGCGGCGACCC
>CAZYXZ010000027.1:14497-36655 GCA_964651395.1 uncultured Frankiaceae bacterium | reverse complement strand
TCCGGCGACGCCGCCGGACAGGACGGCGGCGACCACGACCGCCGCCGGCCGCAGCCAGCCGGGGCGTGATCGCGGCTCCCGGCCGGCGATCTCGTCCGTCGGCTCGTGGTCGGTGGGGGTCTCGTCCAGCACAGTGGTTTCGTCCATGCCGGCATGTTCGACGCCGTACCTGAGCCTCGGCTGTGAGCACCCCAGGACGGTCCTGGGAGTCGTCGCCTAATCCGGCAGCCGCCACCAAGGTGGTTCCCAGGACACTCACAGCACACGGTGGTTGGCTGGCGCCATGTTCTCCCTGACCTACATGCGCCGTGAGCTGCGTCGGCGGTCGGCTCGTACCGTCCTGACCGCGCTGGGCCTGGCGCTGGGAGTCGGTCTGGTCATCGGCATCGTGGGCGTCTCACAGGGTCTCCAAGAGGCGCAGGACGGCGTCCTCGCGCCGCTGGGATCGGTCGGCACCGACATCCTCGTCACGCGCGTCGCGGGGTCGGCGACCGGGGCGTCGCCCAGCGCCGGCCCGTCGGCGTCCGCACCCGTCCAGCCCGGCCCTGGCGCCGGCTTCTTCGGCGGCGGCGGCGACGGCCTCGGCCGCACCGGCCTCAACCAGGCCGATGCGAACGCACTGCTCACAGAGAACAGCAGCGTCGTCACGGACCTCGCCAAGCTCGGCAAGCCGGGGGAGAAGTTCACCCACGACTTCTTCCTGTCCGCCACGCTGATCAGCTTCCCCGAGGACGCCGTGGCCGAGGTGGCGAAGATCCCCGGTGTCACGGCCGCCGTCGGCGGGCTCGTGCAGCTGGCCCAGCACCAGACCGGCACCGTCCCGGAGATCGTGGCGCGGATCCAGACCGGCGGGCAGACCTTCACGCAGACGGTGCGTCCCGAGCCGATGACCGACGCCGAGCGCGCGGCGTTCCAGAAGTGCCTGTCCGACCGCGGCGTGACGATCGGTCCACCGGACCAGGCCGGCCCACCGGGTGGCGGCGGCGGCGGTCAGGGTGGGGGTAACCGCGGCGCGGTCGAGGCCTGCCTGCCGGCCCGGTTCCGTGAGTTCCGCGCACAGTTCACGACGCCGCTGCAGACGCTGACCCAGGTGATCAACCCGCCGACGACCGACATCACGAACCAGAGCTACACCGCCGCCGGCATCGATCCGGCCCACCCCCAGGTCGGCCTCGTCACCGCCGACCAGCTCACGACGGGACGCTGGCCCGCGGCGACGGCGCCGACCGAGATCCTGCTCAACGTCGCGTACGCCAACACCAAGTCGCTCGCGGTGGGCGCGAAGCTGCCGATCAACGGGACCGACTACACGGTGGTCGGCCTGGTCAACCCGACCCTTACCGGCAGTACGGCGGACGTGTACTTCCAGCTCGAGACCCTGCAGCAGCTGGCCGGCAAGGCCGACCGGGTCACGCAGGTACTGGTGAAAGCGGACAGCGCCGACTCGGTCGATGCCGTCGCCGCCGCCATCAAGCGGCAGCTGCCCGGAGCGGAGGTGGTCACGACCAAGGAGCTGGCCAACCAGGTGACCGGCAGCCTCGCCGATGCGAACAAGCTCGCGAAGCGGCTCGGGACGGCACTCGCCGTCATCGTGCTGGTCGCGGCGTTCGCCATCGCCGTCCTTCTCACGCTGTCCTCCATCGCGAAGCGAGTGCGCGAGATAGGCACGTTGCGGGCCATCGGCTGGTCGAAGGGCCGCGTCGTCCGGCAGCTGCTCGGCGAGACGGTCGGCATCGGGCTGCTCGGGGGTGTTCTGGGCATCGGCGTCGGCGCCGCCGTGGCCGCTGCGGTGCGGGCGTTCTCACCCTCCCTGACCGCGACGGCCGGTGGCGTGCCTGGCCTGGCCAGCTCGAGTCTCGCCGGTCTCTTCGGGCAGACGCAGACGGCACTGCAGACGTCGCAGGTCACGCTGACGGCACCGTTGCACGCGAGCACGCTGGCCTTGGGCGTCGCCTTCGCACTCCTGGGCGGTGTGCTGGCCGGTCTGATCGGCGGCTGGCGGGCGGCACGCCTCTCTCCCGTCGTCGCGCTGCGGGACCTGGGATGACCGGAGCCTTGTTCGAGCTGCACGAGGTACGCCGGGTCTATCGAGCCGGCGGCGGCGAGGTGCGGGCACTCGACGGCATCGACCTGACCGTCCGGCCGGGCGAGTTCCTCGCGATCGAGGGGCCGAGTGGTTCGGGGAAGAGCACGCTCCTGCAGCTCCTGGGCGCACTGGACCGGCCGACGTCCGGCTCGCTGCTCTTCGACGGGCGCGACCTCAGCCGGCTGGATGACCGCCAGCTGACCAAGGTGCGCTCTGCCGACATCGGCTTCGTGTTCCAGGGCTTCAACCTGATCCCGACGCTGACGGCGTCCGAGAACGTCGAGTCCGCGCTGGTGCCCTTGGTCCGCAAGGCCAAGGCGCGCCACGCCCGCGCCGCCGAGCTGCTGGATCAGGTCGGCCTGTCCAACCGCGCGACGCACCTGCCGTCACTGCTGTCCGGGGGAGAGCAGCAGCGGGTGGCGATCGCCCGGGCACTGGCCAACCAGCCGCGACTGGTGCTCGCTGACGAGCCCACCGGCAATCTCGACAGCACCACGGCGGACGAGGTCGTCGGCACGCTCCGTTCCCTCACGACCGACCACGGCGTGACGGTCATCGTGGTGACGCACGCCGAAGAGGTGGCGCGATATGCCGCACGGCGGATCCGACTGCGCGACGGTCGCGTCGTGCCCGACACACTGGTGGTCCAGCCGTGAGCAAGGTCAAGTGGGTCGTCGCCGGGATCGCCGCGATCGCGGTGCTCATCACCGGCGGGACGTTCGTGTACATCAACTTCATCGCCGAGGAAGCGCCACCGCCCCTGAGTCTCGACGACACGGGCGGAAGCGCCTCGCCGGAGCCGGCGGCGACCGGAGACCCGAGCGGCACGTGGAAGCCGACACCGGAGTCGGTGGTCGGTTATCGGGTGAAGGAAGTGCTCTTCGGCCAGAGCAACACCGCCGCCGGCCGCACGAGCAGGGTCAGCGGCTCCATGACCCTGGCCGGTACGACGGTCAGCGCAGTCGAGGTCGTCGTCGACATGGCCTCCGTCACCAGTGACCAGACCCGCCGTGACAACCAGTTCCGCGGCCGGATCATGGAGGTGAGCCAGTACCCGACCGCCACGTTCAGGCTCACCCGGCCGATCACCTTGCCGACGGGCGCCGCGACGGTATCGGTCGAGGCAACCGGCGACCTGACACTCCACGGTGTGACGAAGAGCGTCACCTTCCCGCTCCAGGGCAAGCGTGTCGGCAGCACCATCCAGGTGGCCGGCTCGATCCCCGTGAAGTTCGCCGACTACAACATCAGTGACCCGGGCTTCCCGGGCACGGTGAGCACCGAGGACCACGGCGTGCTGGAGTTCCTGGTGGTGTTCGCGCAGGGCTGAGCCACTACTGCACGAACGTGCAGCCGGCCCGCTCGGTGACCTTGCCGCGGCCCAGAGGGAGCACGCGGGTCAGCGCCTTGAACATGGTCCCGAGGCCGGGCACCTTCGCGAAGATGCCCTGCGGCCCGCGCACCATGCGGCCGGTCGTGACGTTGTAGGCGGACTGGTGCCAAGGGCAGACCAGCCGGCCTTCCGCGTCGATCGACCCGCCGGCCAGGTCGGCGTTCAGGTGCCGGCAGCGGCGCGTGACCGCGAACAACTGCCCCTGGCTGTTGCCGACGGCGTACTTGCCCGCGCCGGTGACGGTCCCCGGAGTGATGTCCGCGGTTGGTCCGACTTCGATCTCTGCGCTCATGACGCCACGGTAGTGGACATCCCGGGTTGCGTGCGCCACTAGGCTGCGCCGCGTGCAGCAGCTGCGGATGGGCATCCTCGGTGCGGCGCGCATCGCGCCGCTCGGCGTCGTCAAGCCCGCACGCACGCTCGAGGACGTGGCGGTGACCGCGGTAGCCGCACGATCCCGCGCCAAGGCGGAGAAGTTCGCCGCCAAGCACGGCATCCCGACGGTGCACGCGTCGTACGAGTCGCTGCTCGCCGACCCGGACATCGACGCCGTCTACAACCCGCTGCCCAACGGTCTGCACGCCGAATGGACGCTCAAGGCGCTCGCCGCCGGCAAGCATGTGCTCTGCGAGAAGCCGTTCACCTCGAACGAGGCCGAGGCGGTGATCGTCGCGGATGCCGCAGCCAGCAGCGGGCTGGTGGTGACCGAGGCCTATCACTGGCGGTACCACCCGCTCGCTGCCCGCATGCGCGAGGTGATGGACAGCGGGGAGCTCGGCATCATCCGCGAGATTCGCACTGCCCTGTGCTTCCCGTTGCCGCGGTTCAGCGACATCCGCTACAGCTACGAGCTCGGCGGCGGCGCGCTGATGGACACCTGCTACACGGTCAGCGCCCTTCGCTTCCTGGGCACGGGCGAGCCGTCGGTGGTGTCGGCGACGGCAAAGCTGCACGGCCGCAAGGTCGACCGCGCGATGGAGGCGGAGTACGTCTTTCCCGACGGCGTGCGTGGCTTCACCGTGAACTCGATGTGGTCCTCGCACATCCTTCGCATCAGTGCGCGCGTGACCGGTGACGACGGCGAGATGAAGGTGACGAACTTCGTGGCACCGCACTACTTCAACCGGCTCACGGTGAAGTCGGCGAAGGGCAGGACCGGTGGTCGTGTGAAGGGCGAGCCGACGTACACGTACCAGCTCCGTGCGTTCGCCGAGGCGGTGCTGCGCGGCGGGCCGAACATCACGCCACCGGCCGACGCCATCAAGACCATGCACGTGATCGACTCGGTCTACCGGGCTGCCGGTCTCCCCTTGCGGGGTCTGTCATGAGCGAGCGCATCCTGGGCGGCATCGGCACGAAGATGCTGTTCGAGAACGACCGGGTGCGCGTTTGGGAGCTGCGGCTTGCGCCGGGGGAGAGCAGCGCAGTGCACCGCCACGACCTGGACCACGTCCTGATCGAGGTGTCCGGCGACGCGATCGCCGTACAGCCGGAGCCGGACACCGCGGGCCCGTTCAAGGACTACCTGGCGAGCCCGATCGCACCCGGCATCTGCGTGTTCGTCGATCGTGGTGGCGTCGAGACCGCGATCAACGTGGGCAGCGAGCCGTTCCACGAGGTCATCGTCGAGCTCAAGGACTGATGTGGCGGCGGGGCTGTTCGTCGGTGACGTGTTCCGCAACGCGTCCCGCGCCGTGCCGGACCGCGAGGCCGCCGTCTTCGGCGACGCGTCCACCACCTTCGGCGACCTCGAGAGCGCCGCAGACCGGATCGCGCAGGCGCTCCTCGGTGCGGGGGTGTCCGCCGGGTCCCGCGTGGCCTGCTGGACCGGTACGTCGTTGGACGCGCCGCCGCTCTTCGCCGCGCTCGCACTGCTCGGCGCGGTCTATGCGCCGCTCGCGCCCGCCTGGTCGGTCGACGAGGCACATCCCGTGGCCGAGCTGGTGGCTCCCGACCTGCTGGTCGTGGATGCCGCCCACGGCGAGTCGGGTGGCGAGCTGGCCGCCCGGCTCGGCGTACCGGCTGTCGCGCTGACGGCACTGCTCGCCGCGGAGGACGTGGGCCGGCTCCCCCGTGCCCAGATCGCCGAGACGGATCCGCACGTCGTCTTCTTCACCAGCGGCAGCACGGGCCGACCGAAGGGCGCGGTGCTCTCGCACCGCGTCCACTACCTGCGCACCCATCCCGGTGGCCAGCTCGAGCCGCATGGCACCTCGGTGTGCACGTTCCCGCTGTTCCACATGGCCGGCTGGACCATCTCCCTCCAGCAGTGGCAGGCCCGGTCGACGGTCGTCTACCTCGACCGGCCGGACGGGCCAACGGTCGTCGAGGCAGTACGCCGGCACTCGGCTGAGCGGCTCTACTGCATCCCGGCGGTCTGGCAGCGTGTCCTCGACGAGCTCGCCGGCGGCACGCTCCCGACCCTGCGGTTCGCGGACACCGGCACATCCGCGACGCCCCCGGCGCTGCTCGCGGCCATCCGGGCCGCGTGCCCGAACGCGCACGTGCGCGTCTTCTACGGCTCGACCGAGGCGGGCAACGTGTGCAGCCTGGACGACGCCGACATCGAGGCACGGCCGCTCAGCTGCGGCCTGCCCAGCCCGGCGACAGAGCTGACGTTCGGCGACGGTGGCGAGCTGCTGGTCCGCGGCCCGCAGCTGTTCGACGGGTACTTCCGCGACCCCGAGGCGACTTCGGCCGCGCTCACCGGCGGCTGGTTCCACACCGGGGACGTCGCGCGGGCCGACGACGACGGCTACCTCTACGTCGTCGGCCGGCTGGGCGAGGTGATCCGTACCGGCGGGGAGGTCGTTGCGCCGGTCGAGGTGGAAGCGGTGCTCGCCACGGTGCCGGGTGTTCGCGAGGTCGCAGTCGTCGGCCTCCCGGACGAGGCATGGGGCGAGGTCGTCTGCGCGGTCGTCGTCCCCGACGACCCGCTGCGCGTCCCTTCCCTGGAGGACCTGCGCGCGGCGTGCGCGGGACGCCTCGCGCCGCACAAACACCCGCGCACACTGCGGCTGTGTGACGCACTCCCGCGGACCGCGGCGACCGGGCAGGTGCAACGCCGGTCTCTGGTCGAACTGCTCGGCAGCTAATCTGCGACAGGTGAACCGCAGAGCGCTCGCCGGTCTCGCCGTGATCGTCGCACTCGCCGCCGTCCCGTCGACGTCGGCATCCTCCGGCCCGGAGGCCGGGCTGCGGGCCGGGGCGGCGGTGACGGACATCACCCCGGAGAACGGCCAGACGATGCTGGGCTACGTCCGGCCGGACATCACCGTCACGGGCGTGCACACCCGGCTCATGGCCCGCGCGCTCGTTCTCGAGCAGGGGGCGACCCGCGTCGCGCTGCTCGCCACCGACCTGGCCTTCGCCCTCGACAAGGACTCGCTCGTCGCGCGGGTCGCCGACCTCGGCTTCACGCACGCCACCGTCCTCTACACGGGGACACACACCCACACCGGCCCCGAGTCGGCCGCCGGCTGGCAGCTCGACCAGATGGCGAAGGCGATCCGCACGGCGTACGCCGTGCGCCGGCCGGCGCTCGCGGCGTGGGGCAGCGCTCGGGTCGGCGGTGTCAACCGCAACCGCTCGGTGGAGCCGCACCTGGCCGACCACGGCATGGACCTCTTCTACGGCGAGGGCGCAGCCAGTGACGACCCGCAGGGCGAGGCGCACACGGTCGACGAGATGCTGCGCGTGTTGCGCGTGGACGGCACCGACCGCCGGCCGATCGCGGCTTGGGTCGAGTTCCCGGTCCACCTGACGACGTCGACGCCGTACGCGCACCTGTGGGACGCGGACCTGGCCGGCGCGACCCTGCTGCACCTCGGGGCGGCTGTCCGGCAGCCCGGTTTCGTCGGTCTCTACGCCAACGGCGCGTCAGGCGACCTGATGCCGCGCTTCGACGCCTGGAACGCCCACGTGCTGATGGACCTGCACGGCCGGCGGTTGGCCACGGGCGCGCACGTCGCGTGGCGCGCCGCCGCGCCCGCGCTCTCCCGTGCCATGCCGGTGGACGTTCGCTGGACTCGCCGCTGCTACTGCGGCCAGGACGTCGAGCCCGGCCGGACCGTGTCGCGCGAGCCGGTCTTCGGCCTGCCGTTCCTCGGCGGCTCGGAGGACGGCGCGTCGATCTTCCACGAGCCGCTCGCGACGGAAGGCCGGCGCCGGCCGACCGAGCTGGCCGACCCGGTGCACGGCCGGAAGATCACGGTGCTGCCGAGCCGGCCGCTCGACGTGCACGAGTCGACGCCGGAGTTCCAGGTGCTCCGCATCGGGGACCGCCTCCTGCTCGCCGCGCCCGGCGAGCCGAGTGTCGAGATGGCCCGGCGCTTCGTTGCCGCGGTGCGCGCGGTCCTGCCACGCGGCGTGAGCGAGGCCTTCGTCGTCGGCCTGTCCAACGACTACCTCGGCTACTTCACGACTCCCGAGGAGTACGAGGTCCAGCACTACGAGGGCGGCCACACGGTGTTCGGGGTCTGGACGTCGCTGCTCGCACAGCAGGCGTTCGTCGACCTCGCGCGCGCGCTCGCGACGGGCGCTCCCGCGCCCGCTCCCGACTCGCCGGCCACGCTCGGCACGACACCGCCGGGTGCGGCGAGCGTCGGGGCGACGACGGACGGCGAGCTCACCGCGCAGCCGCCGGCTGCGGTGGAGCGGCACGGACTCGTGAGCATCGGCTGGAGCGGTGGCGACGGTGGCACCGACCGGCCGCTCGACGCGCCGTTCCTCGTCCTCGAGCGCAACGCCGGCGGCAGGTGGCAGCCGGTCGCGACCGACCTCGGCAACAGCTTCGTCTGGCAGGAGGGCAGCGGCAGCTACGCAGCGCGGTACGACGTGCCGGGCGACCTGCCGCTCGGCACCTACCGGCTGCGCGTCGTGTCGGCCGGCTACCAGCTGGCCACGTCGCCGTTCGAGGTCCTCGCGGCCGACGGTCTCGCGGTGCTCGGCGCACTGCTGGTCGACGGTGGCCGCACCGTGCTGTTCCGCGCGCAGAACCCCCCGCCCGATGCTGCGCTGTCGGTCACGTGGCGGCCCATCTCGCCGAGCGGTGGGACGCTGCGCTTCAGTGGTCCCGGTGGCGTCCGCACGGCCCGCTGGGTTGCCCGGCTCGGGGGATGGGCTGCCCCGGCCCAAGGTCTGCGCTCCGGCAGCCGGGTCGTCGTTGCGGCCGGAGGCCTCGTCGACGGCGCGGGCAACCGCAGCGGCGAGTCGGCGACGGTCGTGGTCGGACAGGTTCGCCTCGCGACCTGGCCCGGGAACATGGGAGTGGGCGGCGGTCGCGCGCCGGGGCCGTTCGGAAACGGGTCGTTCCCTCCCTGAGTCGCCTCTAGGCTCCGCCGCATGGCGACGCAGCGGTGCCACGTCCGCGACCACGTGACGTACTGCGACGCCGTGGCGGACCAGATCGCCGCCATGGCCGACGGCGTCCGGGGGGCCGACTTCACCGCCCGTGTCCCGACCTGTCCCGACTGGTCGCTGGCCGACCTGGTCGAGCACACCGGCGCGGTGCATCGCTGGGTGACCTCGATGGTCGACGGTCTGGCCACGCGGCGGGGCCGGTTCGCCGACCTCCTGCTCGACCTGCCGACGAGCCCCGCTGGCTGGCCGGACTGGCTGCTAACCGGTGGCGTGGCGCTGGACGCGAGCCTGCGCGCCGCGGACCCGGACGCGGCGATGTGGGCATGGGGCGAGGACCAGCACGTGCGCTTCTGGTCGCGACGGATGCTGCACGAGACCGCCGTGCATCGTGGCGATGCGGAGCTCGCGCGCGGTGCGGTGCCGGCGATGGACGCGACGGTGGCGGTCGACGGCATCGACGAGCTGCTCGACAACCTGCCGACCGCCGTGTACTTCGCGCCCCGCGTCGCCGAGCTCACCGGCACGGGCCAGCGCATCGGGCTGCGAGCGACCGATCGCCGTGTGACGTGGACGATCCACCTCGGCGAGACCGGCTACACCTGGGACCACGACGACGCCGATGCCGACGTACTGGTCGGCGCCGCCGCTGCCGACCTGCTGCAGCTCATGTGGGGTCGCCACGCGCTGGACGACCCACGCCTGAACGTCGACGGCGACGCCGCGCTGATGGCCGACTGGCTGACCAAGTCGGCGCTGTAGGAGCCGCTGGCTCCTAGACTCCGCGGCGTGAGGGGACGCAAGGCGGTGTGGGGGGTCGCCGTGCTTGCTGCTGCCGCCCTGCTCACCGGCCACGCCGGCGCGCAGGCACCTCCGCCGGGCCAGCAGCCACCGCCCGGCCAGCAGCCACCGCCGGGCCAGCAGCCACCGCCCGGCCAGCTGCCTCCGCCCGGTGAGCTACCCCCGGGGCAACAACCCTCGCCGGTGCAGGTGACGCCAGGCCAGCTGCCCACGACTCAGTCCCCGCAGCCGCCTGCGGGCAACGAGGCCGACGCCGGCGCGGTGTGGCCGCTGGTGCTCGTGGGGGTGCTGCTGGTGGGCGGCGCGTTCGGAGCGGTCGCGGTTGTCACCGGACGTCGCCGTACGGCGACGACGCCGGTCCGCCCACCCGTCCCGGTCGTCGCCGCGCCGCCTGCGGCTGCCGTGACGACGGGAATGCAGGAGCTGCTCGAGGTGAGCCGCCGCCTGACCTCGCTCGCTGCCAGCGGGGAGATCGACCGGGCCGTCGTCCGGGAAGCCTTGGGCCTGGTGCACGCGCATGGTGCCGCGTTGCTGCAGGTCGGCCCCGAGCTGACCGTCGCCCACGAGAGCCAGCCCGGCCTGATCGTCGCCGACGGGCTCGCGCAGAGCGTGCTGCGCCGGGTTGCCGAGACGGCGCAACCGGTCGTCCAGGTGAGCGCCACCGAGACCGCGCTGCATCAGCTGCCGGCTGCCCTCGCCGCGGTGCCGCTCGTGGGTGGCGGGCAGGTCGAGGCGGTGCTCGTCATGATCCGCGACGCGAAGGCGCCGTTCACCGGTGCGGAACGCGACCTCCTCGTGGCCCTGGCCCCGATGGCCGCGGCTGCGAGGCACAACGCCCGCGTGTCCAGGTCCTACCTCGAGGAGAGCCTGGTCGACGGGCTCACGGGGGTGGGCAACCGGCGGCGGCTCGACGACGAGCTGATCGCGGCCCTGTCCGGGGCCACGCCGCCGGCCCTCGTCATCGTCGACCTCGACCACTTCAAGTCGGTCAACGACCAGCACGGGCACCCCGCCGGCGACGGTCTGCTGCGCGCTGTGGCCGACGTCCTGAGGCTGGGCGCACGCCCCGACGACAGCGTCTACCGGTACGGCGGCGAGGAGTTCTGCCTCCTCCTGCGCGGCTCGTCTGCGGCCGACGCCGCGGCGATCGCCGAGCGGATGCGGGCCGCGATCGCCGACTGCCGGTTCCCGGTGGCCAATGGCGTCGAGCTGCGCGTGACGGCGTCCTTCGGCGTGGCCGTGGCGACCGATCGCGACGCGGCGGCGCTGGTGCAACGCGCGGACGCCGCGCTCTACGAGGCGAAGCGAGCCGGTCGCAACAGGGTCCAGGTGGGCTAGCGGCCGCGCGCCGCGTCGTCGTCGGTCCAGTAGTAGGCCAGCCCGACGCCCATGGCCAGCACGCCGGCGGCGGTGGCGACGACCGCACCGGCGAAGGTGTGCGCCCGTTCCATCGCGAGCCGGAACAGCAGCGCGGCGCCGACGCCGTTGATGGTGCCCCAGACGACGTTGACGACCGCGCTCGACGGCTTGCCGATCGGCGACTGATGCCGCTCGCCGGTGATGCCCTTGACGAAGTGCGGAACCGTGTTGGCGCCGACCAGGCCGGCCAGGGCGTAGAAGAGGTAGCTCACCGTTCCCCCTTTGAGGTCAACTGCGTGCCCAGGTTGTTCATCGCCTGCGTGAAGGTGCGGCCGATCACGGGCTTGCCCGCCAGCAGGGCGACCCGGAAGACGGTGGTCGGGTCGATGGCAAAGGTCCAACGCACGACGGTGTGGTCGCCGGCCGGCTCCACGACCCAGTCCTCAATCAATGCCCGGGCGATGGGCAGGCTGGTCTCGTCCACCCGGTAGCACCAGCGGGTGCCCTCGTCCCAGGCGAGCATCGTCTCCCGGTAGGTGCCGACACGACTGACCTTCACCTCGCGCCGTGAGCCGACACCGTGGGGCGGATCGCTGAAGTACCGCCCTGACTGCAGACCGGGAAACCACGTCGTCCACGTCGCCGGGTCGGCGGAGATGGCCTCGAACACCACCGGCGTCGGTGCCTCGACCTGCGCGGCGTACCTGAGGATGACGGGCGCCGTCTCGAGGAAGTCGAGGCCCTCCGGTCGGAGCTGCTGTGTCACGCCGCGCAGCATAGAAGGCAGGATGCCCGCATGGAGACTGACCAGTTCCAGGGCACGATCGGTCGCTACCACTGGGAGTCGGCGCCCTACTGGCCGGAGGAGCCGCGCCCCCCGGCCGGCGCTCCCAACGTGCTGATCCTGGTGCTCGACGACGTCGGCTTCGCGCAGCTCGGCTGCTTCGGCTCCGACCTCGCCACTCCGACCTTCGACCGGCTGGCCGCGGGCGGGCTGCGCTACCGCAACTTCCACACGACGGCGCTCTGCTCGCCGACACGTGCGTGCGTGCTGACCGGGCGCAACCATCATGCCTGCGGGATGGGCCGGATCATCGACCTGGCCACCGGCTTCCCAGGCTACGACGCGCGCATCCCGCGCTCCTGCGCGATGCTGCCGGCGCTGCTCACGCCGCTCGGCTATGCGGCGTACGCCGTCGGCAAGTGGCACCTGACGCCCGAGGACGAGCTGCACCTCGGCGCTCGCCGGGACCGCTGGCCGCTCGGTCGCGGCTTCGAGAGGTTCTACGGATTCTTCGACGGCGAGACGCACCAGTTCTCGCCCTCACTCGTCCATGACAACCACCGGGTCACGCCACCGCGGAGCTACGAGGAGGGCTACCACCTCACCGAAGACCTGGTCGACCGGGCCATCTCCTTCGTCGGCGACCTGCGGCAGGTGGACGTCGAGAAGCCTTGGCTGCTCTACCTCGCGACCGGCGCCTGCCACTCCCCCCACCAGTCGCCACGCGACTGGATCGACCGGTACGCCGGAGCGTTCGACGCGGGCTGGGACGTCTGGCGCGAGGCGACGCTGGCGCGGCAGGTCGCGATGGGCCTGATCCCCGAAGGCACGGCCCTGTCGCCACGGCCGGACTGGGTGCCGGCGTGGGAGGCGCTGTCCTCGGACGAGCGACGGCTGTACGCGCGCTTCATGGAGGCGTTCGCGGGTTACCTGTCGCACACCGACGCGCAGGTGGGTCGGCTGGTCGACTGGCTGCAGCGGGCCGGCGAGCTCGAGAACACGTTGCTCATGGTTCTGTCCGACAACGGCGCCTCGTCCGAGGGCGGACCGACCGGCTCGCTCAACGACGCGCGCGTGTGGAACGGCCTGCCTCGCGGCGTCGAGGAGGCCGTGGCGCGACTCGATGAGATCGGGGGGCCGTTCATCCACAACAACTACCCGTGGGGCTGGACCGTAGCCGGCAACACGCCGTTCCGACGGTGGAAGCGCGAGGTGCACGAGGGCGGGGTCGCCGACCCGCTGATCGTCCACTGGCCACGGGGCATCTCCGCGCGCGGTGAGGTCCGGTCGCAGTACGTGCACGCCGTCGACCTCGCGCCGACGATCCTCGGCGTCGTCGGCGTGGACGTCCCGGCAGAGGTCGACGGTGTCGCGCAGCGGCCGATGGACGGCGTCAGCTTCGCCTACTCCTTCGACGAACCCACGGCGCCGGACCGGCACACGACTCAGTACTACGAGATGTTCGGCTGCCGCGCCATCTACCGCGACGGCTGGAAGGCGGTCGCGTACCACGACATCCAGCTCGACGCGCCGGGCCTGGACAAGGTCGGCTGGGAGCTCTACGACGTCCGCGCGGACCCGGCGGAGTGCCACGACCTGGCGGCGACCCAACCGGCGCTGCTGGCCGAGCTGGTCGACCTCTGGTGGGCGGAGGCGGAGCGCAACCAGGTGCTGCCCCTCGACAACCGCGCGTTCTCCGCGTTCGTCCTCGAGCGCCGGCCCGCCGTGCGCCCGCGGTCCCGCTACGTGTACCGGCCGTTCTTGGCGCCTGTGCCCGAGAGTGCCGCCGTCAACGTGAAGAACCGGCCGCACACGATCACGGCGTTCGTCGAGATGCCCGACGGTGCCGGTGCGTCCGGCGTCCTCGCGGTACAGGGTTCGGTCCTCGGCGGCTGGTCGTTCCACCTCCTCGCCGACGGGAGGCTCTGCTACGTGCACAACCTGTCCGGCTGGCGCAGCTACCGCGTCGAGGCAGACGTGCGCGGCCGACTCACCCCGGGCGCGCACGAGCTGGCCTTCCGCTACGACCCGGACGAAGGGATGGGCGAGCTGCTGGTCGACGGCGTCCCCGTCGCGACGGGGAAGGTGCGGTTCACCTGGTCGCGCTTCTCCATCACCGGCGCCGGCCTGACTGTCGGCTGGGCGCAGGACTTCTCGCCGGCGTCGGAGGACTACCGCGGCGAGTTCCGCTTCTCGGGTGCCCTCGACCGGGTCGAGATAGACGTGGCCGGAGTACCGGACGAAGATCCGGAGGCGCTGGCTCAGGACGCGATCCGCTCTCAATAGGGAGGCCCCGTGAGCGACCAGGAACCGGTCGGCCTGTTCTCGGGCGACGCCACGGCGATGGCCGCGATGTACGAGCGGGTGATGGTGCCCGGCCTCTTCCTGCCCTGGGCTCGCGAGCTCGTCGCACGCGTCGGTGTGCAGCCGGGCCAGCAGGTCCTCGATGTCGGGTGCGGCACAGGTGCCGTGAGTCGCGTGCTGTCCCAGACCGTTGGCTCGGGCGGAACCGTCGAAGGCATCGACCTCGCGCCCGGCATGCTCGCGCACGCGCAGGGGCTGGGACTGAGCAATGCGCAGTTCCAGGTCGGTGATGCGACGGATCTGCCTTACGAGGACGCTCGCTTCGACGCCGCGGTCTCGCAGCAGGCCGTGCAGTTCGTGCCCGACTGGCCGAAGGCCGTCGCGGAGATGCATCGCGTCGTGCGGCCCGGCGGGCGGCTGGGCATCGCGTGCTGGACCGCTCGTGAGGACCAGCCCTGGCTCATGCCGGTGTTCGAGATGCTCGAAGCGCGCGGCTGGGACGCTGTCCGCGCCGCCCTGTCGGTGCCCTGCTCCATGCAGCCCGTGGCCCTGGCCGAACGCGTGGGCAAGCTCGGCTGCCTCGACGTCGACATCGCACGGGTGGAGAAGGACGTGCACCTTCCGGACTCGTTCGTCGACGAGTTCATGACCGTCCCGCCGTACGCGGGCGAGTTCCTCGCGCTGAACGACTCGGAGCGGGCCGCGCTCGTCGCTGAGATGCGCGAGAGGCTGCAGATCTGGAAGGACGCCGACGGCTACTCGGCGCCGTCGGTGAGCACCGTGCTGACGGCGACCCGCTGACGTGCGGGCGGCGGACTTCCTCGCACCGCGCGACAGCAACGCCTTGGAGTACTGGTTCTTCGCGCTCAACACGCCGCGCACCGGGTTGCTGGTGGACTGGATCGAGCGGCGCCGCAGCGGTGACCGCGAGCTGCGGGTGAGCGTCCACTCCGAGGGACGCCGCGAGGTCGTGCACGTGCCGTGGACCGACCCGGCGATGCCGCTGGCTGGTGGCCGGACGCACGGCGAGGCGGCGGGCATCGCGTGGGATCTCCGGCTCGACCTGGGCACTGATCGGGTCGCCGCTGACGTCGCATTCGCGGGCGTCACCCGCATGAGCGACCTCATGCTGACGAGCGCACCGCTCGCGCGGGCGACCGGCACGGTGAGCGTCGACGGGATGACCGAGCAAGTCGATGCCTTGCCGACCCATGTGTCGCACTACTGGGGCCGCGCCCTCGCCCGCGAATGGTGGTGGGTGAACGCCCGGCAGTTCGACCACCCCGGCTACGCGGTGGAGTGCAGCGTCCTGCGCACGCGCTTGTGGGGGCTGCCCGTGTCCATGCCGGCCGGCTATCTCTACCTGCGAACGCCGCAGGGAGCCTCGACGGTGACGATGCCGCCCGGGCGCGGGCGCGTGTCGGGTACGCCGGAAGGATTCACCATCGACTTCCGGCGCCCCCGGCGTAGTGCCGTGCAGCTGCGCTGCACCGGCCGTGACTACGGCGACCTGGGGGACGGCATCGTCAACACGGCCGTCGGCGACCTGGACATCGTCATCGGCGGCGAAGTCGTCGCGAGCGCGAAGGGCTCCGCCATGCTCGAGCGGCGGGAGCCACAGACGTGAGCCGCATCGGCGTGATCTGCGCGATGCCGAGCGAGATTCGGCCGGTCGTGAGACAGCTCGGTCTGCGCCCGGCGGCCGTCGGCACGATGCGCGGCTACGAGGGCAGCGTCGGCGGCCACGACGTCGTCGCGGTGAAGATGGGCATCGGCACGGAGACCGCGGCGAGCACGACGGAGGCCCTGCTCGACGCCACCGCGGTGGATCACGTGGCAGTGGTGGGCATCGCGGGCGGGGTCAACGCCGACGTGCCGATCTGCCTGCTGGTCGAGCCGGCTGAGGTTCTCGACTGGGTGACCCGTGAGGTCTACCGCCCGACACCGATCGGGGGCACTACGCCGAGCGGTCGTCTGGCGACCTGCAACGACATGCTCGAGGAGGAGGGCGACCAGGACGCGCTGGTCGCCGCGTCGGTGGTGGCCGTCGACATGGAGACGGCCTCCGTCGCGGCGGTCTGCCAGCGTCGCGGGGTGCCATGGACGGCGTACCGCGTGGTCAGCGACCGGATCGGTGAGACCAGCGCCGAGGTCGGCTCGCTCGCGAAGGCGGACGGCTCGCCGGACCTGCCCGCCGCACTGCGCTACATGGCACGCCATCCGGGTCAGGTGCCCTACCTCATGCGGCTGGGTCGCAATGCCACTCGCGCGGCGAACGCGGCCGCGGCTGCTCTGCGCTCTGCGCTCTCGGCCTAGCCGGCGCCGACTTGTCGCAGCGCGGCCAGCAGGCGATCGCAGTCCTCGGTGGTGTTGTAGACGTGCGGTGAGACGCGCACCGAGTCGCTGCGCACGCTGACGTAGATGCGCTCTGCCGCCAAACGTTCCGGTAGGCCTTGCGGTACGCCGGCCGGGAAGCGCAGGCCCATCATGTGCGGCCCGCGACGCTCCCGGGGCGCGACGTGCAGACCCAGCTCCGCCGCTCCCTCGGCAAGATGTGTGGTCAGGCGGGCTGTGGTCTCGGCGACTTCGTCGATACCCCACTCCAGGAGTTGGCTCAGCGCGGCGTGGGCCATCGGCACGAGCGTGAAGTTGCTGCGCTCGCCGACGTCGTACCGGCGCGCGCCGGGCTGGTAGCCGGCGCGGTAGTCGACCAGCCGCGCGAAGTCCTGGCTGTTCTCGCGGTTGATCCAGTTGGACTCGAGTGGGACCCCCTCACGGTGCTGCGGGGCGGCGTACAGGTAACCGAGGCTGTACGGCCCGAGCAGCCACTTGTAGCCGGCCGCGACGAGGAAGTCCGGCTGCACCGCGGCGAGGTCGAGCGGTAGCGCGCCGAGCGACTGCGTCGCGTCGACCACGAGCCCTGCACCCACCTCTCGCGCGCGCCTGCCGACTGCCTCGAGGTCGACCCGGCTCCCGTCGGTCCAGTGGCAGTGCGGCACGGCGACCACGGCGACCCGCTCGTCGAGGTGCTCGAGGATCGCCGCGGTCCAGTCGTGGTCGCGCGGGCGCGCCACGGTGATCAGCTTCGTCCCTGCCTGGTCGGTCGCGGCCAGCCAGGGGTACACGTCACTCGGGAACTCCTCCTCCAGGACGAGCACGTCGCGTCCCTGCAGCGGCAGGTTGGCGACCGCCACGCCGACGCCGTAGGAGACCGAGGGCACGAACGCCAGCGCATCGCCGTCCGTGCCGGCGACACGTGCCGCGAGCGCCCGTAGCTGCTCGGAGCCGGTGAAGAAGTCAGCCGCGAGCAGCTCCCAGGGGTGCTCCTTGCCGGCGACCGCCTCGCGCCCGGCCGCCGTCACCGAGCGCAGCTGGGGCGCCAGGTAGGAGCAGTTGAGGTAGGCGACCTCGTCCGGGATGTCGAAGAGGTGACGCTGGGACCCGAGCACGAGAACGACCCTAGTCGGACCCGCCGCGCAGGAAGTTTCCCCTTCCGAGGAGAACCTCCCCGGAACACACCCAGCCGAAGAGGACTCCCATGCGCCTTCGCCTCCTGGCCGCCGCTGCGGTCGTCGCCTCCTGCGCCCTCGCCCTGCCCGGCCACACCGCCGCCGCGCCGAAGCCGCAGATCGTCGACGACGCCGGCGACGCGGTCATCCCCCAGGACGACCTCGACATTCTTTCCGGTCTCTTCGCCACCAGTGGCACGACGGCCAAGGTGAAGGGCAAGACGGTCTACACCCCGAAGAAGCTCGAGGTGACGGTGACGTACTCGGCGCCGGCTTCGACCTTCCCGATCGCCACCCACGGCGTGACCTTCGACCTGAGCGGCTGTGGCCGGGTCTACCTGCAGACCTACTACCTGGACACGTGGGCGGAGGCGGCGTGCATCGAGGGCTCGCTCCCGGTCGAGGTGACCGCCAAGGGCGACGCGCTCGTGTACAGCATCGCGATGAGCAGTCTGGGCAAGACGATGAAGGCCGGCGCGAAGCTCACCTCGCTCCGCGTCTTCTCGGGCGGCGCCGACCCGGTCGTCGGCATCGGCCCACACGACCTCGAGCAGTCCTTCGTCGCCGACGAAGGCACCACCTCGGCGGCTTGGACCGTCAAGTAGCCGCGCTGCACAGCGGAGCGGGAGGGATTTGAACCCCCGGGACCCGTGAGGGACCGGCTGCTTTCAAGGCAGCTGCAATCGGCCGGACTCTGCCACCGCTCCACCGCGCATCGTCGCAGACGCCTCGACGGGGGGCGAACGCTCAGCTGGAGTGGCTCGCCGCGGCGAGCGCCCAGTCGACGACGGTCTGCAGGGGAACCGACAGCGGCGCGTGCCAGGTCGTCGCTTCGCCGTTCCGGTCGACGACGGTCACCGCTCGCGCGTTCGCCGGCCTCGGCGTGCAGGTCTTCGCGACGCAGTCCTCGCCCCAGCCGTAGCCGACCTCCTCGAGGGCGACGTAGGCGCTCGTCGTCCCGGCGATGTCCACGGGGGCGACGGCCCCCTTGATCACGTGCCCGGGGAAGTCGAACGTGATCGGGTGCTGCAGGTGCACGCGTTCGATCTCGACAGGGGTCCGGTCCACGAGCACGGCGTGGACGGCGGCGTCGCCGAGCTTGCCGTTGGGCGCGTCCTGACGCTGGGTGCTGGAGCCGGTGGGCAGCGCCGCCTTCACCGCGGCCTCCAGCTGCGCCGAGTACGCCGTCAGCGGCGCCGGCGAGCTCACCGTCGCCGGCTTCGCGCTGGGCAGGGTGTGCGTGCGCTCGAACTCGCGGTACTGCTCCGCCGTGAGCAGCCACTCGTGCCCGTGCTGGGGCCGCCACTCCGGGCTGATGCCGGGCACAGGCCCATCGCCGCCGCTCGCGAACGGGACCGCGCGGTCGGCCTGCTCGGGCATCGCGGCGATCCCGCCAGCCACGCCGCTGATGGCCACGACGGAGCCCGCGACGAGCAGGGCAGTACGGCGGCGCCGGCTCGCCCGCACCGCGTGCCTGACCCGCTCGCCCGTACCGGGCGCCGGCTCGACGGCCCAGCGCGCGCTGCTGCGAGCCTCGGTGAGTGCAGCGGCGAGCAGCCGCTCGATGCCCTCGTCGGTCTGCAGATCGGTCATCGCAGCACTCCTTCCAGATGGGGGCTGCCGGAGTCGGTCAGATGGGCGCGCAACGTGCGCAAGGCGCGCGAGGCTTGGCTCTTCACCGTGCCGGCGGTGCAGCCGAGCGCCGCCGCGATATCCGCCTCGGACAGGTCTTCGTAGTAGCGCAGCACGAGCACGGCGCGCTGCCGAGGGGGCAGCAGCGCGAGCGCCCGCATCGCGAGGTCGCGGTCGGCGTACGGCGCCGCCTCGGTCGCCGGCAGGTCGTAGTCCGCCGGCCACGCCGCCTCCCGGCGCGCCCGCCGCCACCAGGACGTGTAGGTGTTCACCATCGCCCGGCGCACGTAGGCGTGCGGCTGGTCGTGGTCCAGCCGTGCCCACCGTTGGTAGGTCTTGACCAGCGCCGACTGCACCAGCTCCTCGGCGCGGTGCGCGTCTCCGGTGAGCACGTGTCCGAAACGGAGCAGGCCCGGCAGGGCCGCCGCCATGAACTGCTCGAAGTCCTCGACCTGCGTCACGACTCCTCAACGCGACAGGCCGGCGCCGGGTTGTCAGGACATCGGAATCCGTACCGAGCGGGGGCATTCCGGGTCATACGGATATGCCCCCCTTGGGCTATGGCGAGTGCTGCCGACCTTGCCCATTGTGGCCGCATGAACGCCGCCAGCCTCCCGCCGGTCCGCCTGGGGGAAGTGCTCCTCCAAGCCGGCCTCATCTCGGGCGACCAGCTCGAGGAGTGTCTCGCGCTGCAGCTGGCCATGCCGCCGGACGGTCCCGGCCGGCTGCTCGGTGCGATCGCCGTGGAGCGCGGGTTCGTCACGGGGCTGCAGGTCGCGCTGGCCATCTCCGGTCGGCTGGACATCCCGATCGTGGACCTGAGCGTCATGACCATCCCGCGCGAGCTGCTCACGCGTGTTCCGCGCTCGGTCGCCCTGCGGGCGGGCGCCGTGGCGTACGCCGAGAGCGACGGCCGCCTGAGCGTCGCGATGGTCGACCCGACGAACGTCGTCATGGTCGATGACGTGCGTGCCTACACCGGTGTGAAGGCGATCGACGTCGCCGTGGCTCCCGCGGACCAGATCGAGCGGATCCTGAACCAGATCTGGCTGCACGGCGAGGACACGGTCGCGGCTGTGAGCGCGGTCGAAGGCATCCATCCACAGCGGGACTCCGAGGAGCTCGCCGCGGTCGTCGTCGAAGCCGCCGAGGCGCCCATCGTCCGCCTCGTCAACCTCATCTTGGGCAACGCCGTACGCGTCCGCGCCAGCGACATCCACCTCGAGCCTCAGCAGCAGGGCCTGCGAGTCCGCTACCGCGTCGACGGGCTGTTGCGGGACGTCATGCAGGTGCCGCAAGCCGGAAGTGCCGCGCTGGTCAGCCGCGTCAAGATCATGTCTGGCTTGGACATCTCCGAGCGGCGCCGGCCGCAGGACGGCCGCGCCCGACTCGACGTCGACGACCACGCCGTCGACGCACGCGTCTCCACGCTCCCGACTATGCACGGCGAGAAGGTCGTCATCCGGCTGCTGCAGACCGACCACGACGTGCAGCCACTCGTGCGCAGCGGCCTGTCACCTCAGCAGCTGGAGACGCTGATGGGACAGCTCGTCGCGCCGCAGGGACTCGTGCTCATCACGGGCCCGACGGGCTCCGGCAAGACCTCAACGCTGTACGGCGCGATCCACCAGCTGCGCACGGCGGACCGCAACGTCGTGACGCTCGAGGATCCGGTCGAGATCCAGATGGCCGGCATCAACCAGGTCCAGATCAACGACCGGGCGGGCATTACGTTCGCGCGCGGGCTGCGTGCCGTCCTGCGACAGGACCCCGACGTCATCCTGGTCGGCGAGATCCGCGACGCGGAGACCGCTGAGCTGGCGATGCAGGCCGCGCTCACCGGCCACCTGGTCTTCGCGACGGTGCACGCCAACGACGCCGCCAGCGCGTTGACCCGGCTGGTCGACATCGGCGTCGACCCGTCGCTGATCGCGTCTTCTCTGGCACTCGTGGTCGCGCAGCGGCTGGTCCGCATTCCGTGTGCCTCGTGCGTGGCGCCGTACGAGCCCAGCGATCGCACCCTCAACCTGCTCGGCATCACCGATGCGGTCGCCCGTGCCAGCCAGTTCGTCCGCGGCACCGGCTGCGGCGAGTGCGGCGACACCGGCTACCTCGGCCGGACCGGGATCTTCGAGGTGCTGCCCATCGACGGCAACGTGCGCGAGGTGCTCACTCACACGCACAGCGAGGCCGCACTGCGCTCGGCGACACGGGACGCCGGCGTGGCGTCGCTGCGCGCGGAGGGTGTCGCGCGGGCTCGGCTGGCGCAGACCACGCTGGACGAGGTGCTGCGCACCACGCAGCCGGACTCCACGGTCGGCGGAAGCTGCGGGACCTGCCTGCGCCCGGTGGCCGACGACATGGTGGCCTGCCCTTGGTGTGCCACGCCGATCGAACGGCACGCGTGCAGCGCGTGCGCCCGACCGCTCGGCCGTGACTGGCAGATCTGTCCGTGGTGCCAGGCCCCGCACCACCGGCTCGCCGGATCGTCGGCTCCGGCCGGCGACGCCGAGGAGCCGCTGCGCCGGCCGGCGCTGCTGGTCATCGACGACGACCCGTCAGTCGGCGGGTTCGTCCGGGCGGCGCTGTCGGACTGGGCGGACGTCCGTGTCGCGCTCACCGCCGGTGAAGGCCTGCGGATCTGCGCCGCGGACGCGGTCGACCTGGTCGTCCTGGACATGGGGCTGCCCGACCTGTCGGGCGTCGAGGTCACACGGCTGCTGCGTGCGGACACCAGGACCGCCCTGCTGCCACTCCTCGCACTGACCGGCAGCGAAGACCCTCAGCACCGTGCCGCTGCCGCACACGCCGGCGTGGACGACTACCTCCGCAAGCCGGTCGAGCCGCTGCTCCTGGAGCACCGGGTCCGGCAGCTGCTCGAGACGGCCGGTGCGCCGCCTGAGGTGCTGAGCACGACGTAGCCTGGGCCGGC
>CAZYXZ010000027.1:6633-14487 GCA_964651395.1 uncultured Frankiaceae bacterium | reverse complement strand
ACAGCGGGCGCACAGCCGACGCGCAGGCCCGCCCTAGGCCGCGGTGCGAGGCTGTGCGCTCAGATCGCGCAGTGGTGGAAGGCGGCAGCGTGGTTCATGACCGTGACCGGCACGAGGTGCTGGTGGTCGACGACGAGCCGTCGATCGTCGACGCGGTGTCGACCGCGCTGCGCTACGAGGGATTCGACGTGCGCGAGGCGCGCACCGGTCGGGCGGCATTGGCGGCGGCGCAGGAGCACACGCCGGACCTGGTGATCCTCGACATCATGCTGCCCGACCTGGACGGACTCGAGGTCACGCGACGGCTGCGCGCCGACGGCATCAAGGTGCCCGTGCTCTTCCTCACCGCACGGGACTCCGTCGACGACAAAGTGACCGGGCTGACCGTCGGCGGCGACGACTACGTGACCAAGCCGTTCGCCCTTGCCGAGATCGTGGCGCGCTCGCGCGCGATCCTGCGGCGTACGCAGCAGATGACGGCCGAGGACGGCCGGTTGCGCTTCGCCGACGTCGAGCTGGATGAGGACACCCATGAAGCCTGGCGAGCTGGCACGCTGCTCAAGCTCACCGCGACCGAGTTCAACCTGCTGCGCTTCTTCCTCATCAACCCGCGCCGCGTCCTGTCCAAGGCACAGATCATCGACCACGTGTGGCACTACGACTTCGGCGGGGACGCCAACATCGTGGAGACCTACGTGAGCTACCTGCGCAAGAAGCTAGACGCGCTGGGTCCGCCTCTCATCCAGACCATTCGCCTGGTTGGCTACGCCCTGCGGGAGCCGGACCACTAGGTGTCCCTCCGCAACCGCCTTCTCCTGGCGCTGGGCGCAGCGGCCCTCGTCGCGCTGCTCGGTGCCGACATCGCGACGTACTCGTCGCTCCGGTCGTTCCTGTACGACCGCGTCGACCAGTCGCTGTCCGATGCGTTCTTCGCGGTCGACCGCGCCATCGACCGGCCCGGCGGGCGCGCGACCGTCTCGCCCGGCACGTACGTCGAGATCCGCGACCAGGAGGGCAACCTCGTCGGCGAGCCCGTTCCCGGCCGGATGCGCAACGGCGACACCGTCGCGCCGAGGCTGCCGGCGGTGCTGGCGCCCGCGCCGCAGGGGCCGGACAGCCGGGGCGCGCGGTACTTCACGGTCCCGTCCGTCGACGGCCGGCGGGAGGTGCGCGTTCGCACCGGTGAGATCCGCGGCGGCGGCCAGCTGGTCGTCGGTGTGCCGCTCGACGACCTCACCGCGACCTTGCACCGCTTGTTCCTGATCGAGCTCGCGGTCACCCTCGGGGCGTTGGCCGTCGCGCTCGCCGCCGGGTGGTACCTGATCCGGCTCGGGCTGCGGCCGCTGGCCGCTGTGGAGGAGACGGCCGCGGCGATCGCCGACGGACAGCTCGACCGGCGTGTGCCCGGCGACGATGCGCCCACCGAGGTCGGCCGCCTGTCCCGGGCGCTCAACGTCATGCTGGGCCGCATCGAGGACGCGTTCAGTGCGCGCGACGCGACGGAGGCGCAGCTGCGTCGCTTCGTCGCTGACGCCTCCCACGAGCTGCGGACGCCGATCGCTGCCGTGGCGGCGTACGCGGAGCTGTTCGAGCGCGGCGCCGACCGCACCCGGCCGGACGACCTGGCCCGGGTCATGACCGGCATCCGGCACGAGACCGGACGCATGGGCGAGCTGGTCGAGGATCTGCTTCTGCTGGCCCGGCTCGACGAGGGCCGGCCGCTCAGCCGCGAGCCCGTCGAGCTGGTCGCGCTGGCCGCCGAGGCGGTCGGGGCCGCCACCGCCGTGGGGCCGTCCTGGCCGGTGCGGCTGAAGGCGGACCAGCCGGTCGAGGTGAGCGGGGACGCCGCCCGCCTGCGCCAGGTGCTCGACAACCTGCTCGCCAACGTCCGCCGTCACACGCCGGCCGGTACGTCGGCGGAGGTTCACGTCTCGAGCGCGGCCGGGTGGGCCGTCGTGGCCGTTGCCGACCGCGGTCCCGGGCTCGCCGAGGAGCACGGCCCGCGTGTCTTCGAGCGCTTCTACCGAACCGAGTCGTCCCGGTCCCGGGAGACCGGCGGGGCCGGGCTCGGACTCTCGATCGTCGCCGCCATCGTCGCCGCACACGGTGGCCGGGTGGCCGCCACGCCCACGCCGGGGGGCGGTGCCACCTTCACCGTGCGGCTCCCGGTGTCCGGCCCGCCGCCCCTAGTCGGCGAGGTCGATGGCGGAGACGACGTTGCTGACACGCAGCCGGACGAGTAGCTCGCCCGGTACGCCGTTGCGCGCGCCGTACTCGTCGGCGCGGTCCATCCCCATGTAGCGCCCGCCGATGCGGGCCGCCCACCGACGTACCTGGTCGAGGTCGTCCTCGAGCTCCACCTCGCCCTCGACGACGACGAAGTTGAACGGCGGGCGCTCGTCGTCGATGCACAGCGACGCGCGCGGGTCGCGCCGCAGGTTCCTGCCCTTCACCGTCTCGGCGCCGGTCGTGAAGACCAGCGTGGCGTCGTCGTCGACTGCATACCAGACCGGCGCCACGTGCGGCCGGCCGTCCGTGCGCACCGTCGCGAGCTTGCCGGTGTGCGGCGGGGTGCTGTCGAGGAATGCGCGGACCTGCTCGTCGGACATCCGCGTGTAGGTCACGCCGTCAGTCTCGCAGGGCCGCCGGCTCCGTGGTGACGAGTGGCAGCTCGACGACGAACCGAGCACCGGTCGGGTGGCCCGGCTCGGCGTGGATCGTGCCGCCGTGCGCCTCGACGACCTGCCGGCAGAGGTAGAGGCCGAGACCGCCTCCGACGCCGGAGCTCGCCCGGCCGCGGACGAACTTCTCGAACACGCGACCGAGCTCGTTCTCGGAGAAGGCCGGCCCGAAGTCCGTGACCTCGAGCCGGGCCTGTCCGGCTCGGGCCGACAGGGCGACCTTCACCGGGCTCAGCGGTGTCGAGCTGCGTGCCGCGTTCTCCAGCAGGTTGGCGAGCAGCTGGCGGAACCGGTCGGCGTCCGCCCGGATCAACACCGGCTGGTCCGGCATGGTCACGGAGATGACGCGGTCGGGTTGCCATTCGCGCGTGAGCCGTACGGCCTCGCTCATCAGCTCGCCGACGTCGTGGACCTGCATGTCGTAGTGCACGTCACCGGCTTCCATCCCGGACGTGTCGAGGACGTTGCGGGTGAGGGCGTGCAGGCTGCGCGCACTGGCCAGCGACCGGGTCACCGCGCGGTGCCGCTCGTCGTCGCTCATGAGGTCCCAGTCGTCGGCGGCGGTCTGCAGGAAGCCGAACAGGCCCGTGACCGGCGTACGCAGCTCGTGGGACACGATGCCGATGAACTCCTCGCGTGCCTGGCTGATCTCCTCGAGCCGCGTCTGCTCCTCGCGCGCCCGGCGCAGTCGCCGCGCGAGCAGGACGAGTGCGAGACCGGCGGCCAGCACGCCGCCCAGCACGATGAGCATGAGTGCCGAGCGCAGGGGCCCGGTGAGCGAGCCCTCGAACTCCGCGGCGTCCTGACGGAAGACCGTGCGCCAGCCGGCCGAGGGCACCTTCTCGGCCACGGCCACACGACCGCCACCGCGGTGGAAGCCGGTGCGGTCACCGGCCAGCAGGGGCTCCTCCAGGACCTTCCCGAGCAGCGTCGGCTCGCTCGATGCGACGACGACGCCGGCCACGTCGACGAAGGAGAATTCGCCGGTGCGGCCGAGCTTGAGCTGCGCGACCTCTTCGTTGAAGTTCGACTCGGTGGACACGTCGCTCTCCACCATGAACACGCCGACCACCTGGTCGGCCTTGCGCAGCGGATAGGCGATGCCGATGGTCGGCAGGGGAGTGGTCAGGCCTGCCGCGACGGGCAGGATCGCGGCCTTGCCGGCCAGCACGCCGTCCAGGCCGGGCCGATCGAGGCGCGTTCCGAGGACCGACGGGTCACGCAGCAGCGTGCCGTTGGTCACGGTTCCGCGGGCGTCGAGGATCAGGTAGCCGGTCCGCGCTTCCGGGTTGAGCGACTGGAAGAAGTCGAGACGTTCCCGGTCCGACGGGTCACGCAGGGTGACGTTCCAGGGCTTGCCCTCGGTGATGCCGGTGGCGCCGCTGATGGCGGCATCGATGCGCGTGTTCATGCTGCGCGTGAGCTGCTCCACCTGCGCGAGCTGGAGCCGCTCGAGGGCGCGGACACCTTCGCGTTCCGCCTGTCGCACCGTCGTGACGACCAGGCCGGCCGTGGCGAGTACGGCGAGGACGGCCGCGCTGACGATGAGCTGGTCGCGACGACGCAGGTTCACGGTGTTCTCCTCGATGAGGTGCCGGCGAGCTGGGAGTGCTGCTTCGGGACGGCCGCCTCGAGGGTGTCGGGGCGGGCCGGTGACTTGGGCGAGGGGAGCCGGACGAGCATGCGCGTGCCCCGGGGCTCGTTGGGGAGGGCCTCGACGGTGCCGCCGAGCTGGAGCACGAGCTCGCGGACGACGGCGAGGCCGATGCCGGCGCCCCGCGTCGCGCGCGCGGCGTCGTTCTCGCCGCGGTAGAACCGGCGGAAGACCCGCTGGCGCTCCTCCGGCAGGATGCCGGCGCCCTGGTCGCGGACCTCCAGCTCGACGTGACCGTCGCGGCGGCGGACGTCGACGTCGATGCGGGTGCCCGCGGGGCTGAACTTGGCCGCGTTCGTGAGCAGGTTGGCCAGCACGCGTTCCACGGCGGCGGCGTCGGTCTCGGCGGTCGTGTGCGGCTCGAGGTGCGTGACCACCTCGTGCTCGCCGAGCAGCGGCAGCAGCTGGCTGACGACGCCGCCGACGACGACGTCGACATCCAGGGGGACCGGCGACACGGTCAGCGCCTGGCGCTCGAGTCGCGCGAAGTCGAGCAGCTCGTCGACCAGGAGGCCGAGGCTGGCCGCGTTGCGGTGCACGCGCCCGACGAACTCCCTCCGGTCACTGTCCGTGAACTCGTCCCACCGGTCGTGCAAGAGGGCGACGAACCCGCTGATGGCCGTGATCGGCGTGCGCAGCTCGTGCGAGATGGTGCCGAGGAAGGAGTCCTTGAGCCGATCGAGCTCCTGCAGGCGCCGGACGGCCTGCTGCTCGCGGTCGTAGAGCTCGGCGTTGTAGGTCGCGACCGCGATCAGGTCGGCGACCGCGACCAGCGTGTTGAGCTGGCTGCGGCCCATCGTCTCCGCGGAGCTGACGGACATCACGCCGACGACCCGGCCGGCTCGCAGCAGGGACAGGCGCATCCCGACGCCGGCAGGCGCCGAGTCGGGAACGGCCTGACTGACCTCCACCACCGACGAGGGGGAAGCGGTGCCGAAGGAGAATGCCTCGACCAGCTCGCCGTGGTCACCGATGAGCTGGATCGCGAACCGGGTGAGAGCGAACTCGTCGGCCAGGCGCACAGCCACCGCGGGCAGGACCTCACCGAGATCCAGGCTCTGCTGGAGGAGCGGGCCCAGCTCGGCCAGCGCCTTGGTCTCCCGCTCGAGCGTGGTGCGTTCGGCGACGAGCCGGCCGATGTGCCGACCGTGCCGGCCACCGAGCGCGAGGACCGCGACCGCGCCGGCGACGCCGAGGAGCAGTACCAACCAGCTCACTGCGCTGTGATCGGGTACGCCGAGCGGGCTGACGGTCAGGACCCAAGGCTCGCCACCGACGACCACGGCATGGCGGAGGCTGCCCGCCAGCGGTGGCCCGGTGGCGGTGCTGCTGCCGACGCTGATCGAGCTGCTCAGTCGCCCGCTGCTCCGCGAGCCCGGGACGAGCGCAGCCGGGTCGACGACGCCGACCACCCAGCCCGTGAGACGACTCCGGCGCTCGCCGGTGCCGACGGGAGCCGCCGGCCCGGAGTACGTGGGTACCGCCACGAGTACCGAGCCGCCGACTGGTGGGCCGGTGCGGACGCCGCCGCTGTCCCTGGCCAGCTCGAGTGCCGGCGCGGTCGCGTCGATCACCGCGGTCAGGTCCACATCTGCGCCGGCGACGCGCTGGACGGATCCGACGAGGGTGCCGCTCTTGCCTGGGGTCACGGTCGCGAGGGTGGTGAGGATGGTTCCGACGAGCGCCTCGTTGGGTGTGCCCGAGGCCCTGGCGCGTTCCGCGAGCTGCGGCAGCAGGTGCGCCCGCGCGCCCAGCTGGCCGGCTGCCGAGTCGAACGACGCGATCACCGTCTCCGCGGCAGCACGGAAGTCCGCGTCGTGCACGCGCTCCTGCTCGCTGCGTACCGCGCGCTGGCCCACCACGCCGAGACCCAGCAGCCCGGCCGCCAGGGCCAGCGGAAGGGCGCCGCCGGTCAGGCGGTGGGCGAGAGTCGCCACAGCGCGCTCGGCAGGCGGTTGAACTCGCTCTTGGGGATGCACGTGCTGACGCCGAGGTCGGCCGCGACCCGGCGGGTCTCGTCGTCGAGGTAGGCGGAGAACAGGATGATCGACTGCGTCGGGTGCTCGGCCAGGATCGCCGCGGCAACCTCCAGCCCGGTCATGCCGGGCATGCGGTTGTCCAGCACGACGACCTCGGGGCGCTCCTCCCGGTACCGGAGGAGGGCTTCCTCTCCGCTGGCCGCCTCGCCGGACACGGTGAGCCCGTGGTTGGCCGCCTCGATCGTGGCGCGGACGAGGAAGCGCATGTCCTCCTCGTCGTCGACGATCAGCGTGCGGGGCATGGTGGCTCGCTCTCCGTGGTCGCGCCGGTGACGTCACTCTCACGTGCCCGCAGGCGTGCGGCCATGGCCCGTTCGGGTGGTTCGGTGACTATTCGGGGCGGCCCCGGACGAACCGGCAGGTCTCGACGTCCGCTCAGACCGCGGGGACCGTGGCCGGGAGCCGGCTCATGCGCGCCGCGATCCGGGACAAAGACGACTCATGGAACAGGGCGAGGGCGATGTGCATCTCGTCCCGGAACGGCTCGATCCACCTCCGGTCCAGGCCGGCCGGCCCGTGCAGAGCGCCGAGCAGGGACCCGGCGGTCGCGCCGAAGCTGTCGGTGTCGTTGCCCTGCGAGACCTGCAGCCCGATGCCGTGGCCGACGTCGGTGGCGAACCGCAGCGTGTTCAGCAGCGTGCCGACCTCCTGATAGACGCGGCAGTGCGTGTACTCGCCGTACTTGCCGTGGATGCGGGCGTAGCCGTCGAGCCAGTCGCTCGCCGCGACGACCTGCGCCAGCGAGTCGTCGACGATCCGCGCGAAGCGGCTGCGCCGGGGCACGAACTGCGCCGCCGTCTCGGCCACCGTGCGCCAGTCGTCGGCGACGAGCGCCGTGGCGACCGCGGCGGCGACCCACATCGCGCCGTACACGCCGGTACGCCGGTGTGTCAGGGTCGCGTCGCGGTGCGCGAGCGTCGCAGCCAGTCCCGGGCGGCCGGGGCACGCGTAGCCGTAGGCGTCCGCGCGGATCAGCGCGCCGCAGTGCTCGTCCTGCGGGTTGAGCACCGTCGTCCACATGCTCGGGTCGACGTCGACGCCGGACAGGTAGTACAGGCTGCGCAGACCGTGCGAGAGCAGCTGCGTGCGCTCCGGTCCGAACGTCACGCCTATCGCCAGGTTCAGGAACCATTCCTTGCGCATGTCCTCATGCGTGAAGTCCGCGCCGTACTGCTCCAGCAGCCGCATGGCGAGGATCGTGTAGTTGAGGTCGTCGTCCTCGGGCACGAAGGACAACCGCTCGCGCACGCAGTCCGGCCACTGCGGCTGCTGCTGTCGCAGGCGTGCGTTGCACTCCTCGGTGACGTAGTCGCTGATCGGCCACTCGCCGGCCGGCTCGAGCACGGCACGCAGCTCGTCAAGAGTTGGATCGATCTCGAACGGCTTGCCGAGCACGCAGCCGGCGACGCGCGCGTACCACGCGGTCTCGATCCGGCCGGTGAGCGCCGAGTCATGCACGACGTCCGTGCGGTCGGCAACG
>CAZYXZ010000027.1:0-6533 GCA_964651395.1 uncultured Frankiaceae bacterium | reverse complement strand
ACGACGAGACGGAGCAGGCCGCGCAGCGACTCCGACGGCAGGAGCAGGCCGGTCATCTGCTGTGCGTCACCTTGGCCAAGCCACGCGGCGCATCGGCGTCCGCGCCTAGTCGGCGCGACCATGCGAGCGCGGCGCACTGACCGGCGACGAGGGCCACGATGGCCGCGAGCGCGGGGTCGACGACATGCCGCGTGGGCACCTCGTACGACGGATCCGGCCCGACCCGGACGACGGCGCCGGCGAGCGAGGCGGTGTTGGGGTCGGCCGGGTCGACGAGGGCCAGGATCGCGGCGGGCACGGCGGCCGGACCGTGCAAGTGCTCGACGACCGGCTCGGCCGAGAGCAGGCGGCCCGCGGTCTCCGCGAACTTCAGCGCGACCTCGGCGGCGACCCACTCCGCGCCGAGCCCGCTCGCGACGACGTGCTCCGGGGGCGCGCCGACGACGAAGCGCTCCAGCTGCCCCTCGACGAGCTCGGTCACCGCCTGGACGAGAGCGGTCAGGTCCGGGTGGCCGACCGGCGCGGCGAGACCGCGCAGCAGCAGCACCTGTGCGGTGACCGACTTCGTCGCGGCCACGACCTGCTCCGCCCCGGCCGCGCAGTCGAGCGCGACGTCAGCCAGGCGCGACAGGGCAGACCCGCTGGAGTTCGTGACGGCGATCACCGGCGCACCGACCGCGCGTGCGGCGCCCACCAGGTCGAGGAGGGCTGGCGTCTCGCCGGACTGCGAGAGGACGACGAGCGCGTGGTCGTCGCGCAGGACGGGCGACGGCACGGCCGCTCCGGGGGCGGCGACGACCGACGTCGGCAGGCCGGCCAGCAGCTCGAGCGCGGCCGCGCCGACTCCCGCCGCATGCCGGCTCGACCCGATGCCGGCCAGTCGCACCAGCGACCGCCCGGACAGCAGGGAGCGCGCCGCGTGCAAGGCGGCGTCGTTCGTGTCGAGGGTGGTCGCGAGGCACGCCGGCTGCGCGCCGATGTCCTCCTCGGTACGGCGGCCCAGCACGACCCCGGTCGTCATCGGAGGTAGATGGCGGAGGTGAGCCCCAGCAGCCCGACCCGATTGCGGCAGTACGTCGTCTGGTCGCCGATCAGCGGCTCGCACGCGGCGCGGCGCTGCTCACGGGCATCCTCGGCGTACAGCTCGGCGCGGACCCAGCCGGCCGCTGCGGGAGCCGTGAACTCCACCGCCGAGCCGGGCAGCAGCGGCTCGCCGGTCAGCAGCGTCGCGCCGTTGGCCCGCACCTCGACGAAGCCGGCACCGAGGAGCCCCGTGGCGCGCACCCGCATCGGCACGCCTCGCGGCACGGTGTCACCGATCATCGACTCGTAGACGCCGTCGCGGTCGGCATCGGCCTCCAGCAGCAGCAGCGCGCCCCCTTCGCCCGGGGGCAGGATCGAGATCGACGTGCGGTCGTCCCGGATGCCGCCGACGACGCCCCGCTGGCTGCGCTCGCTCGCGAAGACCCAGGTGGTCGGGTTGCCGACGCCCTGCACCGGAGCCAGGGTCAGCCAGTGCGAGTCGCTGCCGCCGGTCGCGGCGACGTGCTGGCCGCGCGAGAGCCAGCATTCCCAGAAGAACACCGAGTCGGCGTTGGAGATGCCGACCGGCATCGGCGGCTGCGCGAGGTTCGTCGTGTTCCACACCTCGACCGTGTCGACCGGCACGGTCAGGCCGTAGGACCAGTGCATGCCGGACAGGTCGCTGCACGATGTCAGCGGCCTGGTCAGCCCGTCCGCTGGGTGGTTGGCCTGGAAGACGCCGCCGTCGCGTCGCAGAGCGCGGGCCATGGCGTTGATCGCCCCGGCCTTCTTGTCGCCGGCGGGGTAGACGCGTCGCGCGCCGAGCATCTGCGCGTGGCCGCCGATGGAGTTCTCGTAGCCGGCCACGCCGACCACGCCGGAGGTCCCGAACCCCGGGTCCTGCGTGGACTTGAAGCCGCTGTCGGCCGGATGGTCGTCGCTGTGGTGGTCGGTCAGCGCGAGGTAGTCGAGCCCGCGCAGGGAGGCTTCGAGGAACCGCTCCTGCGGGTCGCCGCCGAGCGTGTAGAACTCTTCGGGCGCCGTGTTGTAGTCGTCGGGCGGGCAGTACGCGTCGTGGGAGTAGCACGTGTGGACGTGCAGGTCGCCGGCCATCCACTCGCCGCTCCGGCCGGCCAGCGCGGCGCCGACCCAGATCGGGCTGCTGTAGCCGATGACCTCCTTGCCGTCGCGCACGCGGAGGAAGTAGTACTTCTGCGCCGGGTCCGCCGGCACCGCGGCGCGGATCCGGTCGGCACCGGTCGCGACCACCTTGCCGCCGCTCGTGACCACCTCGAGGACGAGCCGCGAGCGACCCGTCCGGACTGCCTGCGCGGAGATCGCGAGCCGTCGTCCCGCGGGGCGGGCCAGGCGGCTGCCCATGAGCGCACCGTCGACGGTGAAGGCGAGACGCGTGTCCGGCCGGCGGACGGCGTAGAAGCGTCGCGCCCGCATCGCTTCGCGCATCGCGGCGGTGGAGCGCTCGGTGGTGAGCAGCACCGTCTTCGCCCAGCCCGGCCCGCCCCAGTCGTCCGCAGGCCGGTGTCCCAGGTCCTCCGCGCCGACCGCACCGAGGTGCCAGCCCTGGTCGAGCGCGTGCACGTAGTAGCCGACCGCCGAGCCCTTCGAGCCGACCTCCTCGTCGTCGTTGTAGACCTCGAGGCCGACCATCTGGTCGTCCGCCGCCGGCACATACGCGAAGTCGTCCCAGTTGACGCCGGGGTCCGAGTCGCCGACGCCCTGCAGCTTCTTGGCACCGGGGTGGTTGAAGGTCGCGACGCCGTCGGCGCCCCCACCGAGCTCCGCGCGGCGCGTGAGCCACGCGTAGAAGGGCGCCATGCTCGCGTACCCGGAGTCGACCTTCGCGTTGGTGTAGTTCTTCGAGAAGTAGACGTTGATGTGGCCGAAGCGGTCGCTGGTCCACTCGAAGCCGCGCGCGCCGACGAAGCCCCCGACCGTCGCCTCGTCGGCGTAGGCGGCCATCGCCGACCACTTCTGCAGGGACTTGGCCAGGTCGGGATCCCCACCGACGCACGCGGGGGCCTGCGGGGTCAGGCACTCTTCGCTCGCGACGACCGGAAGGGCGAGGTTGTCGGAGTGCTCGCCGCTGACCAGGAAGTCGTTGCCCAAGGCCTTGGCCGAGGAGTAGTAGCTCCCGGGCGTGGATCCGGGATAGCCGTCGGAGTAGCCGCTGTGCTCGTGCATCGGTCCGACCAGCGCGGTGTAGCCGGCCGGCGCCAGCGAGGGCGGGGGCGCTGCGACGCGCGAGGCGCCGAGCGACGGCAGCGGAGCGCTGACGGCTGCGACCAGCGCGGCCATCAGTAGCCAGGGGCGGAGGCGGGTGAGTCTCATCGAGGCTCCGAGTCTCGTTGGTTCAGGACGTGCGTACCAGCACGTCGTCCGCCCACGCACGGATCACCTCGGTCGCGAGGTCGGCTACCTGTGCCGCGCTCAGCCCGGCGTTGCGCGCGATCGGCTGGAAGGTCGCGTGCGGCACCAGGTCAGCGATCTCGCGCGCCACCCCGATCGGGTGGATGACCGGGTCGCCGGGCCAGGCCACGACGTGGGTCGGCACGCTGAAGGCGGGGAGCGCCGCGGGGTCGACGGCCCGCTGGTCGGCGATGTGGCGCATCGCCACGCGGATCGACGCGAAGTCATGGGTCCGCATCGCGGCGACCAGATGGGGATCGGCGAGCGGGCTGTCGGCAGGAGCGCCGGTGCAGAGCTCGATCAGCCCGTCCATGCCCCGTCGCGTCGCGCGCCACAGCTGGTAGCGCAGCAGGGCGAACTGCAGCGGCGCCGGCCGGGCCAGCGCGTTGCCACCGGGCGCGATGAGCAGCAGTCCGCGCGCCCGGCCGGGGTGGTCGGCCTCGTGCCGAAGGATCGTGTTGGCGCCGTGGGAGCCGCCGGCCAGCAACGGGCGCTCGAAGCCGACGTGGTCGAGCATGGCGTGCAGGTCGGCGGCGATGCGGCCGTAGCCGTAACGGGTGCGGTCGGTCAGCGCCGACGAGCGGCCGTGGCCGCGGGTCGAGTACCACAGCACGCGGTAGCTGCCGGCCAGGCGCTCGGCGAGCGGGCGGCCGTCCTCGAGGCTGCCGGACAACCCGTGCAGCCAGACCAGTTCGGGACCGTCGCCGAGGACCTCGTACTCGAGCTCGACGTCGGGTTCGACGCGTGCCCTCATGCGGCCGCGTCGGCCGCGGCGAACGCGTGCGCGAGGCCCCAGGGTGCCGCGGACTTCGCCTGTGCCGGTGCGGCGCTCGGTTCGATGACGCGGTCCGGCAGCTCGGCGGCGACCTGCGTCACGAGCTCCGGATGCCGCCGTACCAGACCGCCGGCGAGCACCACGAGCCCGGGTGTCGCCAACGGCTCTGCCGTGACGGCGCGGGCGACGGCACGAGCGATGTCCGACACGGTCTCCGACAGCACCGGGTAGGGCAGCGCCCAGCCGGCGGCGACGGTCTCGAGGCAGCCGGTCTGGCCGCACGAGCACTCCACGTCGCCGAAGCCGGGCATGTGGCCGAAGAGGTTGTCGGCCGCGACCCGGCCGTCGAGGACCACGGCGCCGCCGACGCCGGTGCCGAGGCCGACGTACACCAGGCCGTTGAGCGCGTCGCCACCGCGCAGCGCGGCTTCGCCGAGAGCGGCCGCCTCCGCGTCGCCGCGGACGAGGGCGGCCGGACCGGACAGGCCGAGCATCTCGACCGGGTCCGCGTGGTACCAGCCGAGGTTCGACGCGGCGACGACGATGTGCCCGTCGAGGAGGCCCGGTACGGCGATCAGCAAGGGCAGGTCCGCGGGCGGGCGGGCGCCCTCGCGGTAGATCGGCTCGCCGTCGCCGAGGATGACCGTCTGCACGCCGCCGCCGCCGATCTCGACGCAGGCGACCGCCCCGTGCGGCGCGCCGGCGGAGCCGTCACCGAGCTCATGACGCGGCTCGGGCAGGCTGGGCAGTGACATGGGGCTCGCTTTCTCGGTAATATGCAGGGAAGTCTTACAAATACCCTCCCCTGTGTCAAGCAAGCCGTGGTGTCGGAAGAGGTGGCCGTGCTGGTGCTTCGCGGTGGCCGGGTGCTCACGCCCGGCGGCTGGCTTCGTGCGGACCTGACCGTGGCGGACGGCCGGGTGGCGGACCTCGGGGAATCCGCGGCGACCGGCTCCACCGAGCTGGACGTCCACGGCTGCGACGTGCTGCCCGGCTTCGTCGACCTGCACGTCCACGGCGCCGGCGGCGCCTGGGCGCGCGGGCCCGGAACCGACGAGCTGCGCACCATGGCGTCGGCCCTCGCCGCGGGTGGCGTCACGTCGTACCTCGCGACCTCGATCGCCGCGCCGACCGACGAGCTGCACGACCTGGTGACGGCGGCGACCAAGGTGGCCGAGCCCGACGGTGGCGCGCGCTGTGCGGGCGTCCATCTGGAAGGACCGTGGCTGTCGCCGGCCCGCGCCGGCGCGCAACCGAAGGAGCAGCTGCGCCCGGTCGACCTGGCCGAGATCGAGTCGCTGGCCGCGGCGGGTCCGGTCCGACTCGTCACGATCGCTCCCGAGCTGGAGCACGCGCTGGACGCGGTCCGGCTGCTCGTGGAGCGCGGCGTGGTCGTCTCGCTCGGTCACTCCGACGCGTCGTACGACGAGGTAGTCCGTGCGGTGGCCGCCGGCGCGCGGCACGTCACGCACTGCTTCAACGCGATGAGCGGGGTGAGCCACCGCGATCCCGGGCTCGCCGGCGCGGCGCTCGACCTCGATGGGCTGACCAGCGTCGAAGTGATCGCCGATGGTGTCCACGTCCATCCAGCCGCTGTTCGGCTGCTGCATCGCGCGCGCGGCGCGGACACGGTCTGCCTCGTGAGCGACGGTGTCGACGGATGTGCCACCGAAGCCGAACTCGTCCGCGACGGCACGGTGCTGCGCCGCCCGGACGGAACGCTCGCCGGCAGCGCGCTGCGTCTCGCCGACGCGGTGCGTAACGCCGTGGGCTGGGGAGTCCCGCTCGAGGAGGCCGCCCGGATGGCGTCGACCACACCGGCCCGGGTTCTCGGTCGTCCTGACCTGGGCGTGATCGAGCCCGGCGCGCTCGCCGACCTGGTCGTCCTCGGCCCCGACCTGGCGGTGCGCCACACCGTGGTCGGCGGCGACGTGGTGCACTCGGCGGCGACATGACCATCCTCATCCCGCGACTGGTGGACACCGAGCGCGGCCCGGTCGAGATGGCCGAGGCCGGCGACGGTCCGGCCGTGCTGCTCATCCATGGCACGCCAGGCGACTGGCGGCAGGGCCGCCCACTGGCCGCCGACCTGTCGGCCGAGCACCGGGTGCTGCTGCCCAGCCGGCCGGGTTACGGACGGACGCCACTCGCCACAGGACGCTCTCCGGAGCAGCAGGCCGCGGCGTACGCCGCGCTGCTCGACGCGCTCGAGGTGGAGAAGGCGGCCATCGTCGGCATCAGCGGCGGCGGCCCGTCGGCGCGCGCCTTCGCGGCCGCGTACCCGGAGCGGTGCACCGCGCTCGCTCTG
>CAZYXZ010000026.1:21756-36838 GCA_964651395.1 uncultured Frankiaceae bacterium | reverse complement strand
TGAAGCGCGCGATGGTCTCCGAGAAGCGGCCGAACGCCTCGGGGTCGTAGTGCGGGCGAGGGAACGTGCGGATCTCGCGCGGGGTGTCGAGCCGGTCCTGGGTGCGGGCCATCACGCACCCCCGACGTCGCGCCAGTTGTCGGGCAGCATGTGGTCGAGGACGTCGTCCACCGACACTGCGCCGATCAGCCGGCCGTCGTCGTCGACGACCGGTACGGCGAGCAGGTTGTACGCCGCGAGGTGCTCGGTCACCTCCCGCAGCGTCGCCGTCGGGGCAAGGGGGTCGAGGTCGGTGTCGATGACCTGGCCGATCGGGGTGCCGGGCGGCTCGCGCAGCAGTCGCTGGAAGTGCGCGATGCCGAGGTAGCGGCCGGTCGGCGTCTCCGTCGGCGGGCGCGCGACGTAGACCTGCGACGCGAGTGCCGGCGCCAGGTCCGCGTGGCGGATCCGGGCCAGCGCCTCGGCGACCGTCGCGTGCGGCGCGAGGACGACCGGCTCCGGCGTCATGAGGCCACCGGCGGTGTTCTCGGCGTAGACCAGCAGGCGGCGTACCGGGTCGGCCTCGTCGCGCTCCATGAGGGCGAGCAGCCGCTCCCGCTCAGCCGGTGGCAGCTCGGAGAGCAGGTCGGCGGCGTCGTCGGGGGCCATCTCTTCCAGGACGTCGGCGGCGCGCTCGTCCTCGAGGTGGCCGAGGATCTCGACCTGGTCCTCCTCGGGCAGCTCCTCGAGCACGTCGGCCAGCCGCTCGTCGTCGAGCGCCGCCGCGACCTCGGTCCGGCGCTGCTCGCTCAGGTCGTGCATGACGTTGGCCAGGTCGGCCGGGCGGAGCTTCTCGTACGACGCCAGCATGTGCGCCGCGCCCTGGTCGCCCTCGCGCAGGCCGAACCCCGTGACCGCGTCCCACTCGAGCTCCTGGACGCCGCGACGGGCGCGGCGGGACGCGTCGCGGACCGCGACCCGCGTCAGGAACCACTCGCCGTTGCGGCCCGGCTCAATGGCGCAGTCGTAGACCGACACGCTCGCGCCGGTGTCGAGCCGGGTGACCTTGGCGTCGAGCAGCTCGCCGAGGACAAGCGTCTCGCCGGTCCGGCGCTCGAACCGGCGCAGGTTGACCGCGCCGGAGGTGAGCAGCACCTTGCCGGCGTCGATCGAGCTGACCCGGCTCATGGGCACGAAGATCGGGCGTCGCTGGACCTCGACGACCAGGCCGACGACACGCGGCGGCTGCCCGCCCAGGCGCAGCATCACGACGACGTCGCGGACCCGGCCGACGGGGTCGCCGTAGGGGTCGAACACGGCAAGACCGGCCAGCCGCGCGACGAAGAAGCGGGCCGGCCCGCTCGTCCGCTGCAGGGCCGTGGTCATGCCCGAAGGCTACCGCCGCGGTCGAGCCTGTTTCGGCTGCCACGTCGGGCCGGAAGGAGGTTGCCGGGGCGTGTCGAATTGCGTTCTTCGTCCCAGTCACCCAGCTGAACGGACGTCTGATGAACCTGCGCCGTGCCGGCCTCGCCGCGCTCGCTACCTGCTTCGCACTCGCCTCGAGCGCGGGCGGTGCCCCGAAGCCCCAGATCGAAGACAAGTCCGGCGACGCACAGCCGTCCTTCCAGGTCCTGGTCGCGGTGCCGCCGGTGAAGCTCACGCCCGCGCCGAGCCAGGGCTACGCGGACATCGTCTCGGTGCTGTGGGAGACGGTGAAGATCAAGGGCAAGAGCAACCTGCGCGTGACGATGACGCTGACGGCTCCGCCGGGATCCGGCGGCGGCCGCGTGCAGGTCTACCGCACCTATGGACTGCCCTCGAAGTGCGCAACGCCGCCGGCCGATCCCACTACGGCGCTGGTCGGCTTCGCGTACTACTCCGGCAAGATCACCGGTGCTCCGCAGAAGGCCATCCGCGAGAACTGCTCGACCGGAGCGATCGTGCTCCACGAGCTCCCGACGGTCGAGGTCAAGGGCAACAGCATCATCTGGACCGTCGAGATCGCGAAGTTCCCGAAGGGGCTGCTGAAGAAGGGCGACACGGTGAAGAACATCTACGCCTTCACCGGCGAGATCCTCGACTTCCGGGGGCCCTGCGTGCCCGCGAACGCTCCGACCGCGGCCGGGGCTTGCGGGATCGTGCCGGTCTCCTACGACGACGCGACGTCGACCAGCACGTTCAAGCTCTAGCCGGCGAGGCCTAGCCTCGCCATGCCGATCGCGTAGTCGCGGGTAGCCGCCGCGACTTCGCGGACGGCCCACTCGCACCGGTCGCGCAGCTCGTCGGTGGTCGCGTGCTTCTCGATGAAGATGGTCATGCGGTCGGAGTGCACCTCGTCGGCCGCGATGTGGTGGAAGAAGAACTCGAGGTCGCGTTCCGCGATGCCGTACCGGTCGCGGAACGTCTCGCCGATCCACTTCATGACGGTTGGCGAGCCGTGCTCGACGCCGTACCCGATGGCGGCCAGCCCGACGACGTAGTGCTCGTTCTTGCAGATCTCGAGCAGCCGGTCGATCCACTGCACCGCACCGGGGATGGGCTCGAAGTCGGAGAGCTGGTCGGCGTCGAGGCCGAGCGCGCGGCCGAACCGGTTGGCCAGCGTCGCGTGGTCACGCCCGGCCTTGCCCTCGCCGTGCTCCTCCCAAAGGTTCTCGACCAGGTGCTCGCGGATCTCCGGGTCGGGGCAGTTCGCGTAGACGGCCGCGAGGTTGCGCTTGAACTGGTCGACCGACCAGACGTAGTTCGGGCCCCACTGCTTGAGCGTGTCGGTCGAGAGCTCACCGCGCGCGAGGCGCTGGTAGAACGCGACCACCTCGGGGTCGGTCTGCGCGGCCACCTTGGCCGCGGCAACAAGTCGGTCGTGCAGGCTCATGTCGCGACGATAGCGTCCGGCGTATGCCGACTCTGCGATACGAAGTGCTCGACGTGTTCACCGACACCCCGTACGCCGGGAACCCGCTCGCCGTCGTACTCGGCGCGGACGACCTGACCACCACGCAGCTGCAGGCGATCGCCGGTGAGTTCAACCTCTCCGAGACGGCGTTCCCGATGCGCACCGACAAGCCGGAGGCGACGTACCGGCTGCGCATCTTCACGCCGGCGGTCGAGCTGCCCTTCGCCGGGCACCCGTCGGTCGGTGCCGCGTGGCTGATGACGCAGCGCGGTCTGGCCGAGCCGGTCGACGGGCTGGTGCTCCAGGACTGCGCGGCCGGCGTACTGCCGCTGCGGCTGCTCGACGACGGGCGGATCGAGCTCACCGGCGCGACGCCGTCGGCGGGCGAGCCGCTCGATCCGACGCCGATCCTCGACGCCGTCGGCCTCACCGCGGCGGACCTCGGGCCCGCGCCGCCGCGTCTGTGCTCGACCGGCTTCGAGCAGGGCTTCCTCTGCGTGGCCGACGACGCCGTCGCCCGTGCCCGGCCCGACCTCGCCAAGCTGCGCGCGCTCGCCGAGCACGTCGGCACCGGAACGTGGGCGGTCTTCTCCTGGGACGCGATCGCACGCAGCGCGCACACCCGGGTCTTCCCGGCCGACATCGGCATCGCGGAGGACCCGGCGACCGGGTCGGCGGCCGGCGGCTTCGGCGCGTGGCTCGCTGCGAGCGGCCTGCTGCCGTCCGACGCCGAGACGGCGTACGTCATCCACCAGGGCCTCGAGATGGGCCGCCCCTCACAGCTCGACGGCACGGTCGTGACCCGCAACGGCGTCGCCATCGAGTGCCGCGTGGCCGGCCACACCGTCGCGATAGCCACCGGACAGATCGCCGTCCCCCCCGCCCTTAGCTGATCTTGGTGTCCGGAGGTACGCCGGAAGGTCGAGATGCGGCGTGTCCCGTGCACAGCCACACCAAGATCAACTAGAGGGCGCCATGTGGTCTGTGGACGACGGTCACGCGGGCCGACCCACTGTCACCTTCCATGGATGGTTCCCGACGCTGCCGTGCGGCAAGCAGGCTGTTTCCTCCTCAGCCAGGCCGCGGACGAGGGCTACACGCGGCGTGAGCGCGACCGGCTGACGCGGACGGGTCTGTGGGTCGGGACCGGTGCAGTACGCCGCATCGCCGACTGGCCTAACGACTGGGCGAGTCGCGCGTGGCACGCGGCGCTCACCACCGGGGGAGTGCTCAGCGGACCCTCGGCGGTGCGCGTGCTGGGCGGCTACGACATCCAGGGCCGGCAGCAGGTGCACGTCACCGTTCCGCCGACGTCGGGCCTTCGTCACGTGCCGGGAGTCGTCGTACATCGGCAGCCCGTCGCGGAGCACGAGATCGCACGGCTTCCCGAGCAACCTCCGGCCACACGCGGGGTCCGCACGGTGGAGGACTGCGCGGTGATTGTGGGCCATGTCGGCACGGTGATCGCGGTCGAGACCCTGGTCCGCGCAGGGCAGCTCAACGTGACCGAGCTGCGCCATCGGTGTGCACAGCGCGGCCCGTGGGGGACCGCAAAGATCGGACAGGCGTTGCGTGAGGCGAACTTCCTCAGCGAGTCGGGCCTCGAGACGGAGCTGCGCTACGTGCTCCAGCCGGCTTTCCCCCGGCTGTCTGTGCAGCTCGAGGTGACGATCGAGGCGCGCACGTTCCGGGTCGACCTTGCCGACGAGCCGTCGCGACTGGCGTTCGAGGCCGACGGTCGCGAGTACCACCCCGATGAGAAGTTCGAGTACGACCACGACCGTCGTCTCTGGCTGCGTAGGGCGGACTGGGAGCCGCTGGAGTTCACCGCCCGCCAGATCCGCCGCACTCCGTCGTACGTCCTGCGGCACGCGCTTGCTGCCCGCAAGCTCCGCCTCGCACGCCAGATTTTCTGATCTTGGTGTCCGGAGGTACGCCGAACGGCACCTGTACGGCGTGTCCCGTACCTCAGCCCACCAAGATCAGGAAGGACGGCGGACGCGCGAGCTACTTCTTCTTGGCCTTCACCTTGTGAAGGGTGATGGGGATGCGGGTCTCGGTGGCCGCAGTGCTCGGGGCGGGCGGGGCGGAGCGGTTGCCGGCGATGACGTTGTCGGCGTCCTCGAGGATCTCGCCCGTCGGGGTGAGCCGCGCGAGCTTGCACTCGCGCGCCCAGCGGGCCGGTGCCTCGTCGCCGTCGCGGTTGTTCAACCGCTTTCCGACCAGCAGGGGAGTGACCTCCTCCCACAGACCGGTGCCCGGGTCGACCAGGTCGACGGCGGCGCGCCACGCGACGATGCGGCCGCCCTTGTCCTTGGAGCGCGAGATGACGACGACGGTGTCCGCGTCGGCAAGGCCGGGGACCTTCTGCTCCGAGCCGTCGAAGACGGCGTAGTCCGCTCCCTCGTGCCACAGGTGCCAGACGCCGATCGACCCCGACCCGGGCAGGCCGTCGACCGCGTACCAGACGATGTCGCTCTTCTTCATCGCCTCGTCGACGATGGCGGCGACCACGACGTCGGGACCGCCGGGTGCGCCGGGCCCCGGCTCGACGAAGACCGGTACGCCGGGGATCGCCTCGTCGTCGACCGTGAAGACCAGCTGGTACTCGCCGACCTCGAGCTCGACGTCGACGACGGTGTCGACCAGCTCGTCGGTGTAGAACTCGCCGGCCATCTCGAGGATGTGCGGGTGCGACCGGTACGCCGTGACGCGGGTCTCCGCGTGGACGATGCGGAACTCCTCGACGTACGCGCCCTGGGGTCCTGACCAGCCGCGACGGACGACGAAAGGCATGGTCCGCCCGCGCCGCGCGCCGTAGACGCGCACGACCGGGTCGGTCGCGCCCTCGGCGGCCAGGGCCGCGTCGATGACGATCGCGTACTGCAGGCGTGCCTTGGGCACGAGGCCTCCGGTCCGGCGGGCTCGGGAACGGGCGAAACTATAGTGCGCGGGTGGCTGCCGACCGTACCGCGCCGCCGCGCGTCGGGGCCCTGGCCCGGCCGTCCCGCACCGACATCGCCCTCATCGCCGTGGGGGTGGCCGGGGTCTCGACCTCCGCTCCGCTGATCCGCGCGGCCGCGGCGCCGTCCTTCTCCGTGGCCACCTGGCGCATGGTCCTGGCCTGCGCGGTCGTCGTGCCGTGGGCGCTGTGGCGGGCCCGCGACGAGCTCCGCGGCCTGACCCGCCGCGAGTGGTGGCTGTCCGCGGTGGCCGGGGCGCTCCTGGCCGCGCACTTCGCGACCTGGATCCCGAGCCTGTCCTTCACCAGCATCGGCTCCTCCGTCGCACTGGTCGCGACCCAGCCCGTGTACGCCGCCCTCATCGCCCGCTACCGCGGTGACGAGGTGCCCCGCTCGGCATGGGTCGGCATCGGCCTGGCCGTCCTCGGCGCCGCCACCCTCACCGGCATCGACTTCTCCATCTCGGCGAAGGCGCTCTTCGGCGATCTGCTCGCGGTGCTCGGCGGCATGCTCGCGGCGGCCTACGTCACCGTCGGCGCGGCGGTACGCCGGACGGTCACCACGACGACGTACACAGCCATCTGCTACCCGGTGGCCGCGCTCGGCCTGCTGGCCAGCGCCCTGGTCGCCGGGCAGCCGCTGAGCGGCTACAGCGCGAAAGTCTGGTGGTGCATCGCCGGCCTCACCGTCGGCGCGCAGCTGCTCGGCCACTCCGTCTTCAACCGCGTCCTCAAGACGACCAGCCCGACCGTCGTCTCGGTCGCGATCCTGTTCGAGATCGTGGGCGCCTCCGTGCTCGCGGCCATCTCGTTCGGCGAGACCCCGCCGCTCGCCGCGATCCCCGCGGCGGCACTCATCGCCGCAGGTGTGGTGCTCGTCGTACGGGCCGGCGACCAGCCCGAGGTGAGCGGTACGCCGGTCGTGGAATAGCGGCGATACGCTTTACGCATGTCGACAACTCTTCGCCCGCGCCGCTCGTGCCTCGCCGTCCCCGGCTCCTCCACGAAGATGCTGGAGAAGGCCCAAGGCCTGCCCGCGGACCAGGTGTTCCTCGACCTCGAGGACTCGGTCGCGCCGCTGGCCAAGGAGGAGGCGCGCGCCAACGTCGTCGACGCGCTCAAGAACGGCGACTGGACCGGCAAGACGCGCGTCGTGCGGGTCAACGACCTCACGACGAAGTGGACCTACCGCGACGTCATCACCGTGGTCGAGGGTGCGGGCGACAACCTCGACTGCATCATGCTGCCGAAGGTGCAGACGGCCGCCCAGGTCGAATGGCTCGACATGCTGCTGACGCAGATCGAGCAGGTCATGGGCCTGGAGAACCGGATCGGCATCGAAGCGCAGATCGAGAACGCCAAGGGCCTGGTCAACGTCGACGCGATCGCCGGTGCCAGCGACCGGGTCGAGACGATCATCTTCGGCCCCGCGGACTTCATGGCCAGCATCAACATGAAGTCGCTCGTCGTCGGCGCGCTCATCCCGGACTACCCCGGCGACCCGTACCACTACATCCTCATGCGCATCCTCATGGCCGCGCGCACGTACAACCTGCAGGCCATCGACGGGCCGTTCCTGCAGATCAAGGACGTCGACGGGTTCACCGAGGTCGCGAAGCGCTCCGCGGCGCTCGGCTTCGACGGCAAGTGGGTGCTGCACCCGGGCCAGCTCGACGCGGCGAACGAGGTGTACTCACCCAGCCAGGAGCAGTACGACCACGCGGAGCTGATCCTCGACGCCTACGACTGGTTCACGTCCGAGGCCGGCGGCAAGCGCGGTGCCGCGATGCTGGGCGACGAGATGATCGACGAGGCCTCGCGGAAGATGGCGCTCGTCATCGCCGGCAAGGGCCGCAACGCGGCGATGGCCCGAACCACGAAGTTCGAGCCACCGACCGCGTAAGCGCGGAGCTACTTGCCGAGGGCCACGCAGGAACTCGCGCCTGCGGTGTACGACTTGGTCCCGTCGGCGTCATCCATCAGCGAGGTCAGCCCGCCGATCGGCACCCACACGGGACCGACGAACATCGACTTGGCCGCGCGCTGGCCGTTGATGCGCCTCGCCTCGACGGTGAGCGATCCGAAGAGCTTGCCCTTGCCCAGCAGGTTGGCCCGCGGGCCGAAATCGGCGATGAGCGCCGTGATGCGGACCTCGTTCTTGGCGGTGTCGAAGACGCCCTTGGCGTTCTTGATCGGGTACGACGTCTTGATCTGGCCCGACTGGTGGTCGGCCTCGTAGCCGGCGACGAACTCGTCGCCGCCGGTCGGTGTCGAGTAGGCCACGAGGAACAGCGAGTCGGCGTCGGTCAGACCCTTGGGTATCCACTTGAAGAACCAGGCCTGCCCCATGGGACCCTGCGGATCCGACTTGGTCAGCTTGTCGACGCGCACCACCGCGGTGATCTGCTTGCCGTCCGACGCGATGTCGCCACCGACGATGTCCATGGACGGCGTGCCGGGCAGGCCGGGACCCCCCACGAGGACCCCGAACGAGGAGTCGCCCTTCGGGTCGGTGATCAGGTTGCAGACCTTCTTGGGCGCGGCAAGGGCGCTGCCGGCGAACGTGCCGGCGAGAACCGCTCCGGCGATCAGAGCGACGCGGACCTTCATGTGACGGACCTCCGGGCTTGTGGCTGGGTGATGTCCGGTTCGACGCGAATGCCCGTTGCCCCTGCCCCTGGCTAGCAGGAGGTGACCTCCCGGCGACGAACCCTCGCGCTAGCCCCCACGAAGGAGTTCCCGTGAAGCTGCGACTCGCCGCGACCGGCGCCGTGGTCCTCGCGTCCGTGATGACGCTGTCGGCGTCCGCGGCCACCGCTCCCAAGACGTCGGCCACGCAGGCGACGTTTTTCCTGCGCATGGAGGGCTGCGGCGAGACCGCCGCTCCGGGGCGCCTCGAGCCCAAGAAGGGGACGGACGGGGCCACCGGCTGCGGGACCATCGGTGGTCTGCCCATCGACGAGGTCGTCTACCAGCTCGGCGAGGGCTTCGCGAGCCAGTTCGACACCGGCAAGGCGGGTCTTCCCATCAAGCTCAGCGGCAAGGGCACGGTGACCGGACAGATCGCCGCCGAGAGCTGGTTCGGGGCGGGCGGAGTCGGCACGGTGGACTTCGACCTCGCCCTGACTGCGACGACGAGCACGGGCAAGAAGATCGATTTCGGCAGCACGAGCGTCAGCGCGTCGGCATCACCGAGCGAGAACGTCGTCATGGTTCCGTTCAAGTTCGCGGTCCCCGCCGGCAACGACAAAGCATCGCTGACGAAGATCACCCTGACCGTCGTGATGCACGGCATGAACTTCGGGATGAGCGGTCAGCACTACGACGGTGACTCCTACCTCGTCATGCCCACCGTCAAGAAGTAGCGCGTCCGCTTCTCTCGCTTTGTGCCGGTACGCCGGCCGCGACAGACTCGCCGTACGACGGACGAGGAGGCGGCGTGCAGTTCGGGCGGTACTACGAGGAGTTCGAGGTCGGCGCGGTCTACAAGCACTGGCCGGGCAAGACGGTGACCGAGTACGACGACCACCTCTTCTGCCTGCTCACGATGAACCACCACCCGCTGCACATGGACGCGAACTACGCGGAGAAGACGACCCAGTTCGGCCGCAACGTGGTCGTGGGCAACTACATCTACTCGCTGCTGCTCGGCATGTCCGTCGCCGACGTCAGCGGCAAGGCGATCGCCAACCTCGAGGTCGAGTCGCTCAAGCACGTTGCGCCGACCTTCCACGGCGACACCATCTACGGGCAGACCACGGTGCTCGACAAGACCGAGTCGAAGTCGAAGGACGACCGCGGCGTCGTCCACGTGGAGACGAAGGGCTACAACCAGGACGGCACGCTGGTCTGCATCTTCCGGCGCAAGGTGATGGTGCCGAAGCAGAGCCACGCGAGCGGCGGCGAGCAGCCCGGCCGCCCCGACCTCCGCGAAGAGTGAGTCCGAAGACCGAAGGCGCAGCAACAGGGACAACCAGCACCATCGGCCGATCTTGAAGACTTGTTCGCCGTCAGCGCGCACAAGTCTTCAAGATCGCGATTTCCCGAGGGTTGCCTCATTGCTGCGCAGTTGCTGTTGACCTAGAGCTCCACGCCCATCTTGCGGAGCTCGGCGAGGAGGCCGGCGGTGAGCGGCAGCGCGAGCACCTCGTCGGCGTCGCACCACCGAACATCCAGCGCGTCGTCGCCGGCCCGCAGCTGCCCACCGACCACCTCGCACGCGAAGTCGCGTACGTCGTAGTCGCCGATCGTCACCTGGCCGAGCAGCTCACCGACCCGCACTTCCAGTCCGGTCTCCTCGTAAACCTCGCGCGCGGCTGCTTCTGCGGGCGACTCCTCGCCCTCGAGCCGTCCGCCGGGCAGCGACCACAGACCCCGTCCGGGGTCGTTCGCGCGGAGCACGAGCAGGAGGCGGCCGGTTTCGTCCCGGATCACCGCGCCGGCGCAGACCGTAGCCATAACGCCAGATTCTCGCCTGCGGGCAAGGGGAACCACTCCAGCACGCAACGCCGGGTACCGCCCGGCACCGACTAGGAGGCACCCGTGGCTCGCCGCATCATCGAAGAGGACGTCACCACCACGCCGAGCGTCGACCGAACCACGTACGTCGACAACGACGCGTCGTGGGCGGGGCAGACCGTGGCCCTGATCGCCGTCGTCGTGCTGCTCATCGTCGGCGCCATCTGGCTGGTCAACTCGATGGGTGACAACGACAGCAGCCCGTCGAACGTCGTGCCGAACGAGGGCCCGGCGAACCCCGGTGACACGAACACGGACACGAACACGGACACCAACACGGACACGAACACGGACCCGAACACCGACACCGGCACCGCGCCGCAGGGCTAGGGCTGACGTCATGGGCATCGCGCTGTTCGTGGTCTTCACGCTCCTGGTCCTCGCACTGCTGGTGGGTGCGGGCGGCACGCGAGTGGTGAGCAGGCGTCGCACCGTCGTGGTGGACGAGCCGGTGACCACGCGCCGGACCGTCGTGCGCGAGGTGCCGACGACCACGGTGCGTGAGGTCACCAGCACCACCCGTGTCGTCGAGGACGACCGGTTGTAGGACCCGGCGCCACACGTCGGGCGGCGGCCGGAAACGGCCGCCGCCTCTCGTGCGTGTAGGGGGTTGACGGCGGCCCGGGCCGGCCGCACCGTGAGGGGTAGATGAACTCGCATCCCACATGTCCGCGCTGCGCGGGTGAGCTGCGCCCACCCGGCTTCTGGTCCAGCGCATGGCGTTGCGACCGGCACGGCGACGTGCATCCCTGTCACGTGGCGCCGGTGCCCAACATCGCGGCGGTCGAGCGGCTCGTGGCCGACTCGCAGGTGCCGGTCTGGGTGCCGCGTCCGCTCCCCAAGGACTGGACGGTCACCGGCGTAGGACGCGCGGGCGACGAACGGACCGGCGTACGGGCGAGCCTCATCGCGCTGTCCGGACCGGCCCCCGGCGGCGGCCCGGCGGACATGGTGCTGGTCGCGGAGGAGCCGGGCATCGGCCTGGGCGCGCGCTTCGCGGGCATTGCCGGCCCCGACCCCGGCGCGTGTCCCGAGACGGCCGCGGACCACAAGCTGGAGGCGGCCGGTCACCCGACCGCGCTGTGGCACACCGCGCACGGCGAGGGCCGCTACGCCCTGGCCGGCGAGGCCAAGGGCCTCTGGCTCTGGTGCGTGCTCTGGCCGGACACCGCCACCGCCGTCCTGGACCAGGTGGTGCTGCACGACCTGCTCGACGGCGGGCACCCCGAGCTCGAGCTGGTCTTCGGCGCGCTCACCCCCAGGCTGGCCGGCCTGCCATAGAAGTGTCGCGTCCCCGGCCTACGATCGCCGGGTGCGCATCGACCTGCACTGCCACTCCACCGCCTCCGACGGCACCGAGCCGCCGGCCGAGGTGGTGCGCCGCGCGGCGGATGCCGGGCTCGACGTCCTCGCGCTGACCGACCACGACACGGTCGCCGGGTACGCCGAGGCGCATGCCGCGTTGCCCGAGGGACTGACGCTGGCGCTGGGCTGCGAGCTCTCGACGCTCAGCGGCGGCATCCCCGTGCACGTGCTCGGCTACCTGTTCGACCCGGACGAGCCGGTGTTCGCGAACGAGCGCGAGACGCTGCGCACCGACCGGACCCGCCGGGCGCACGCGATCGTCGACAAGCTGCAGGAGCTCGGCGCGCCGGTCGACCGCGACCGGGTCTTCGAGCTGGCCGGCGGCGGTGCGGTCGGCCGCCCGCATCTGGCGCGGGCGCTCGTCGAGGCGGGCGTCGTGCCGGACGTCAGTGGCGCGTTCACCGAGGAGTGGATCGCCGACGGCGGCCGCGCCTACGTCGAGAAGCACGCGCTCGACGCCGTCGCCGCGGTCGAGATGATCCGCGCCGCCGGCGGCGTCGCCGTCTTCGCGCATCCGGGAGCGGCCAAGCGCGGCAAGGTGGTCGGCGACGACGTCATCGAGGCGATGGCCGCGGTCGGGCTGCTCGCCCTGGAGGTCGACCACCCCGACCACGACGAGCCGACGCGCGCCCGGCTGCGCGACCTGGCCGGCGCGCACGGACTGCTGGTCACCGGGTCCAGCGACGACCACGGCTCGCTCACCGGCCACCGCCTCGGTGCCAACACCACCGACCAGGGGGTCTGGGAGGCGATCGTGTCCGCGGCCACCGGATCGAGGCCGGACGCCCGATGACCGAGCTCCCGCTGGAGGGCATGCCGCAGCGGCTGGTGAAGGTCTCGCCGGCCAAGCTCGGCACCTGGCAGGACTGCCCCAAGCGCTACCGCATGGCCTACGTCGACCGGCCGGCACCGCCGAAGGGCCCGGCTTGGGCGCACAACTCCTTCGGCAGCAGCGTGCACACCGCTCTCAAGCAGTGGTTCAGCCTGGCGCGGCACGAGCGACGCCCGGAGGCCGCGCAGGCCCTGGTCGACCGCAACTGGGTCGGCGACGGCTACCGCGACGCGGCGCAGGCCGGGCAGCACCGTGACCGGGCCGGGGCGATGGTGGCCCGCTACGTCGCCGACCTCGATCCCGACTTCGACCCGCTGCGCGTCGAGTGGACGGTCAGTGTGCGCCACGACCCGGCCGCGCTCGAAGGCCGAATCGACCGCGTCGACGACCGCGACGGCGAGCTCGTGGTCGTCGACTACAAGACCGGGCGGCGCCCGCCCGGCGACGACGGCGCGCGCGGCGTACTCGCACTCGCGGTGTATGCGGCGGCCGTCGCGCGGTGGCTGCGGCGGCCGTGCCTCAAGGTCGAGCTGCACCATCTGCCGACCGGCGAGGTGGTCTCGCACGAGTACACGCCGGAAACGCTCGAGCGCCAGCTGGACCGGGCCGCGGACCTGACGACCGAGCTGCGCGACGCCCGCGACTACCCGGCCCGGCCGGGCGCCCTCTGCGAGTGGTGCGACTTCCTCCGGGTGTGCGAGGAGGGGAGGTCCGCCGCGCAGCCGAAGGAACCGTGGGCAGGACTCGACGCAGCGTTTCCGGAGGCAGTGTGACGAGGGTCAGCGCGAAGGCGGACAGCTTCACCGAGTCGGTCATCCGCGAGATGACCCGCCTGTGTATCCAGCACGACGGCATCAACCTGGCGCAGGGCTTCCCGGACTTCCCGTGCCCCGACCAGATCAAGGTCGCGGCGAAGGCGGCCATCGACGCCGACGTCAACCAGTACGCCATCACGTGGGGCGCCAAGCGCTTCCGCGACGCCATCGCGGCGAAGACCGAGCGCACGTACCCCGGCTGGGCGGTGAACCCGGAGACCGAGATCTGCGTCACCTGCGGCTCGACCGAGGCGATGATCGCCGCCTGCCTCGCCCTCGTGGACCCCGGCGAGGAGGTGATCGTCTTCGAGCCGTTCTACGAGAACTACGGGCCCGACGCCATCCTCTCCGGCGCAGTGCCGCGGTACGTGACGTTGCACGAGCCGGACTGGTCGATCGACGAGGCCGAGCTTCGCGCGGCGTTCAGCGACCGGACGCGCGCCATTGTCGTGAACACGCCGCACAACCCGACCGGGAAGGTGTTCACCCGGGCCGAGCTCGAGCTGATCAGCGAGCTGTGTCAGCGTCACGACGTCCTGGTCCTCACCGACGAGATCTACGAGCACATCCACTACCTCGGGCCCGGGGGGCACGTCCCGCCGGCGCGCGTGCCCGGCCTCGAGGACCGCACGGTCACGATCAACGCGATGTCCAAGACGTACGCCGTCACCGGCTGGCGGGTCGGCTGGACCATCGCGCCGCCGTGGGCGACCAATGCGATCCGCAAGGTGCACGACTTCCTCACCGTGGGCGCGGCAGCGCCGCTCCAGGAAGCCGGGGCCGCGGCGATGGAGCTTCCCCCGGAGTACTACGAGCACCTCGCCACCGACTACCTCGAGCGGCGTGACCTGCTCTGCGACGTGCTGGAGAAGGCGGGCTTCGGGCTGCGGCGCCCGGACGGCGCCTACTACGTGATGTGCGACACCAGCGCGCTCGACCCGGGCCGGGACGACGTCGCGTTCGCGCGGCGGCTGATCACCGAGGTGGGCGTGGCCGCCGTACCGGGGTCGAGCTTCTACGCCGACGCGTCCCGCGGTGCGGACAAGATCCGTTTCGCGTTCCCCAAGCGGCTGGAGACGCTCCACGCCGCCGCCGCACGGCTGGCCGCGCTCGGCGGCTGAGCCGCCGCACGGGCCCGCGCCTCGCGCACCGGCGGCGCCTCGCGGACCCCGGCCGGGATCAGCAGCAGCGACCGGCGGGCCGTCGTGGCGAACACGGTGGCGGCCAGGTCGGTGGTCGGCAGCGCGGGCATGCGGTAGAGCCGGCGCGCCCACCGCGGCAACAGGCCGAACGCCGCGACGGCGATGCCGGCCCAGGCCGGCTTGAGCGGTGTCGCGAGCGTCGGCATCGGCGGTGCGAGGACGACCCTCGCCGCCTCGCGCGCCGCCCGCGACAGGTACAGCTCCGGGCGCATCACCATGAAGAAGTCGCGCATCTCGTCGGTGCTGCGGGGCACCTGGTCGGCGCGCAGCCCGACCAGCTCGGCGCCGCGCGACTGCTCGTCGAGGTAGCGGTCGGCGTCGGTCGCGGACAGCCGCCCGCCGGCCCGCTGGTACGCCGTGAGGAACGAGTCGACCTCGCAGCAGTGCACCCAGCGCAGCAGGTGCGGGTCTTCGACGCGATAGTACTGGCCGAGCTCGTCCATGCCGTCCAGCCCGCGGTGCACGCCGCGCACCCGGGCACCCGCGCGCTTGGCGGCGGCCGTGGTGCCGAAGGCG
>CAZYXZ010000026.1:12887-21746 GCA_964651395.1 uncultured Frankiaceae bacterium | reverse complement strand
CGTGGTCACGTAGCTGACCGTGCGGAAGAACCGGCCCCACGGGTCGTCGCGGAAGCCGGAGTGGTCCGAGACCCCGGCCATCGCGGAGGGGTGCAGCGCCTGGAGATACAGGGCGCGCAGACCGCCGAGCAGCATGCTGGGGTCGGAGTGGATGCGCCAGGTCACGCTGTCCGGCCCGAACAACCCGTTGTCGGTCACCTCGTTAGGGTTGCACGCATGCGGATCACCTGTGTGCTCCTGTGCGACGCCGTCACCGCGCGCGAGGGGTTGCTGCACGTCCTGGGCGGCGGCGTCACCCGGCTGACCCGCGCCGAGTTCCCTGCGCCGATGCAGGTCGACCTGGCGCTGCACCTGTCGGTGCACCCCACCGAGGCCGGCCGGGAGCACGAGGTGTCGGTGATCGTCCAGGACGCCGACGGGGTGCGCGTCGCCGAACGCTCGCTCACCTTCAGCGGCCTGGTCGGCACGCTGGAGCCGGGCGAGGAGTTCGCCGTACCGCTGCCGCTGTCGCTCAAGGACGTCCCGCTGCTCAAACCCGGGACGCACAGCGTCGAGGTGCTCGTCGACGGCGTGCACCGCGAGAGCCTCACGTTCGTGGCGCAGCTGCCCCCGGAGTAGCCGCCCAGAAGGCGCGGAGCGCGTCCGCGGTCGCAGCAGGCGCCTCGACGGCGGGGGAGTGCCGGGCGCCTTCGATGACGACCCGCTCGGCGCCGAGTCGTTCGGCCATCGCCTGCTGCTCCTCCGGCGACCACGCGTCGTCCCCGGCGCCGTAGGCGACCAGGATCCGTACGCCGGTGCGCGCCAGCTCGTCGACCCGGTCCGGCTCGGTGAGGATGGCCTCGCCCATGCCGACCAGCCCGGCCTCCGTCGACGAGAGCAGCCGTTCCTCCAGGAACTCGACGACCGGTGCGGGCGGCAGCTCGAACGTCGGATCCATCGCCGACAGCGCGCGCTGGGCCTCGAGCACCGCGGGCAGGCCGCCGTCGAGGAGCAGCGGCCGCATGAGTTCCATGTGCACCGCGCGGACGCCGCCGAGGGCCGCCGGCCCGGAGTCGAGCAGCGTCAGCGAGGCGACCAGCGACGGGTCGGCGATGACCGCCGCGCGCGCGACCAGTCCCCCGAAGCTGTGCCCGACCAGGTGCACGGGTGTGCCGACGTGCCGGCACAGGCCAGCGAGGTCCTCGGCGAGCACGGCCACGGTGTAGCCGGCCGGGTCGGTCGGCCCGGTCGAGCGGTACTGACCGCGCTGGTCGAGGGCGACCAGCCGGTGCTCGGTGAGGAGCGGGAAGAGCGGGCCGAAGTCCTCCTTGCTGCCCGTGTAGCCGGGCACGAAGACCGCCGGGAGGCCCGGCCCGTCCTGGTCGACGTAGGCCAGGGTCGTCTCGCTGAGTGCCAGCGTGTGCACAGGGAGCGACAGCGGCTGCGCCAGGCGGCTCATGACACGAGAGATTAACCACCCTGACACCGGGGTCAGGTTGCTGTGCTCGGGGGGCGGCGGGACACTGGCCGCGACCGCCCCCGACGTACGGAGACCCTCCCTCGTGGCCCGCACGATCGCTGTCGCCAACCAGAAGGGCGGCGTCGCCAAGACCACCACCGTGGCCTCCCTGGGTGCCGCGCTGTCCGACCTGGGCCGCCGCGTCCTCGTCGTCGACCTCGACCCGCAGGCCTGTCTGACGTTCTCCCTCGGTCTGGACCCGGAGAGCCTGGAGATCTCGATCCACGACGTGCTGCTCGGGCGCGTGTCCGCGAACATGGCCCTCCAGAAGACCGCGGACGGCCCGGACGTGCTGCCGTCGAACATCGAGCTGGCCGGCAGCGAGGCCGTGCTGCTGACCAAGACCGGTCGCGAGTACGCGCTGCGCGCCGCGCTCGAGGACCTCGACGGCGAGTACGACGAGGTCCTGCTCGACTGCCCGCCGTCGCTCGGCGTCCTCACCATCAACGGCCTGACCGCCGCGGGCGAGGTGCTCATCCCGCTCCAGTGCGAGACGTTGAGCCACCGCGGGGTGGGCCAGCTGCTCGACACCGTGCGCGACGTGCAGCGGCTCTGCAACCGCGGTCTCGTGGTGCTCGGCGTACTGCCGACGCTGTTCGACGCGCGCACGACGCACTCGCGCGAGGTGCTCGCGGACGTGTCCGGTCGCTAGCCGGCGATCACCAAGTCGGTGCGCTTCGCGGAGGCGCCGGCCGCCGGCCGGTCCATCCTCTCCACCGCGTCCCGGACGCCGGGCGCGCGGGCCTACCGGGAGCTGGCCCGGCGTCTCGTCGGGCTGCCGGTCGAGCCGGAGGCCGGAGAGTCGGTCATCGTGCTCGACGCGCCGGTGGAGTCGACCGCCCCGTGACCGCGCGCAAGAACACCTTCGACCGCGTGCGCCCGCGGACCGCCGACGACGTCGACGCGCGCGAGATGGCGCCGCCGGAGTCGATCGACGCCGACGGCAAGCGCGCGCTGTTCAGCCAGACCTCGACGCCGCCGGCCTTCGGTGCGGTCGCGGTCGAGTGCTCGTCCTGCGGCAAGGAGTCGGTGCTCACGCCGACGCAGCTGTTGCGCGCCTCGTTCCCGAGCGTGCACCTGCCGCTGCTCAAGAAGGGTGCGTCGTCGTGGCTCAAGTGCCCGGCCTGCGGTCGGCGTACCTGGGTGAAGCTGCACGTCAGGCTCTGACGCAGCCGTAGCGGACGGCCGCCGGGCTTGGGTGCCCGCGCCGGGAATCTAGATCGCGTCGGCTACTTCGGGGATCGACAGGCTCGGCACGCGCATGTCGGTCAGGCCCTCGAGCAGGCCGCAGCCCACGCAGCGAACGCCCACCGCGATCCACGTGACCAGTCCGTTCTCGATGTGCATCCCCACGGCCAGCTCGAACATCGACTGACCGCAGCTGCCGCAGACGCGCATCGGCGGGTGCGTCCACTGGTTGGCCGAGTCGAGCAGGTGATGCACGACGCCGCAGGCCAGGCAGCGACGGCGGGCGATGCCGCCCTGCGGGTCACCCTCGACGAAGAACCAGGTGGGCTGCTCGTCTCCGTGCACCGCGTTGCGGCAGCGCGCCAGCGCGGTGTGGCTGATCGGCGGGCAGCCGGACAGGGCGGCCAGCCACGACTCGAGATCGTCGCTGTTCTCGCCGGTCTTGCTGTTGCCCACCTTGCGCAGTACCACGTGCTCCTCCGTACCGATCCACTTGGGGAGATGTGGAGATTAGCCCTCGACGCCGCCGACCGGCGACGCACCCGATCCCCGGGAGCCGCCGCGACGGCGCCGGCGCTTGCGTGGTGCCCCGCCCTCGCCGGTACCGGCCGCGGCAGGTGCCTTCTCCGGAGCCGGCTTGGCCGCCGCGCCCTCGCCGGTACGGCGGGTGCGCTGGCGCGGCCGTGGGGCGTGCGGCTCGGCGTGCGAGCCGCCGGCCGGACGGGCGCTGCGCCCGGTGTGAGCGGGGCCGGAGCTGCGGGCCCGCCGCGTGCCGGTGTCGCCGATGTCCTCGATCGCCTCGGCGCCGAGCCCGGCGCGCGTGCGCTGCGAGCGGGGGAGCGTGCCGGTGGCGGACTTGGGGATGTCGAGCGCCTCGTAGAACCAGGCGGAGGTCGAGTAGGTCTCCGGCGGCTCGGGGAACGGCAGCTCGAGCGCCTTGTTGATGTCCGCCCAGCGCGGCAGGTCGTCCCAGTCGACGAAGGTGATCGCCACGCCGGACTCGCCGGCCCGGCCGGTGCGCCCGATCCGGTGCACGTACGTCTTCTCGTCCTCGGGGCACTGGTAGTTCACGACGTGCGTGACGCCGCTGATGTCGATGCCGCGCGCGGCCACGTCGGTGGCGACGAGGACGTCGATCTTCCCGCTGCGGACCGCGCGCAGCACCTGCTCGCGCGCGCCCTGCGGGCGGTCGCCGTGCACCGCCCCGGCCGCGAAGCCCCGGCGTACCAGCTCCTCGCCGACCCGGTCGCAGCCGCGCTTGGTGCGGCAGAAGACCATCGTGAGCCCGCGGTCCGTGGCCTGGAGGATGCGCGCGAGCATCTCGTCCTTGTCCATCGAGTGCGCGCGGAAGACGTGCTGCTGGGTCGTCGGGACCATCATGGTCTCGTCGGGGTCCTCCGCCCGGATGTGCAGCGGCTGGCGCATGAATCGCCGCGCCAGGAGCAGGATCGGGCCCGGCATGGTCGCGCTGAACAGCAGCGTCTGCCGCTCGTCCGGCGTGAGCGACAGGATCCGCTCGACGTCGGGCAGGAAGCCCAGGTCGAGCATCTCGTCGGCCTCGTCGAGGACCAGCGTCCGGACCTGGCCGAGCTGGAGGTAGCCCTGGCGGGCCAGGTCGAGCAGCCGGCCGGGCGTGCCGACGACGACGTCGACGCCCTTCTGCAGGGCCTGCACCTGCGGCTCGTAGGCACGCCCGCCGTACACCGCGGTGACGGTGACGTCGCGGGTGGAACCGGCGCGGGCGATGTCGTTGGCGACCTGGATGCACAGCTCACGGGTCGGTACGACGACCAGCGCCTGCACGGCGGAGCCGGGGAGCTCGAGCTTGTCGAGGACCGGGATGCCGAAGGCGAGGGTCTTGCCGGTGCCGGTGCGGGCCTGGCCGATCAGGTCGACGCCGGTGAGGGCGATGGGGATGGTGAGGGCCTGGACGGGGAACGGGGACGTGATCCCCATGGCGTCGAGCGCCTCGACGGTGGCCGGGGCAGCGCCCAGCTCGGCGAACGTGTTCGTGGACAGGATGGATGCGCCTCTCGGGTGGCCGGCGGCCCCCAGCGACCCGTGGTGTCTGGACGGGGCGACGAGCGTGCCGGTGCGTTGGCGAGCGGACCGTCAGCCAGGCCGCCCGACGCTGGTACGACGTACCAGCGCTGTGATCTGCCCCCACTGTACCTTGAGCCCCCCGAAACCATGGGAGGTTCCTCCGTTGCCCGAGGTCGACCGTGCGGCGGTGATCGACCTGCTCGGCGCGCTCGCGTACGGCGAGCTCACCGCGTTCGAGCGGATGGCCACCGACTCCCGGATGGCGCCCACCATCGCGGACAAGGCGGAGCTGGCCGGCATGGCCGCCGCGGAGTTCGCGCACTACGGCCAGCTGACGGCGTACCTGGAGAAGCTCGGCGTCGACCCGGCCAGCGCGATGGAGCCGTTCGTGGAGGCGCTCGACGAGTTCCACGACTCGACCACCCCGGCCGACTGGCTGGAAGGGCTGATCAAGGCCTACGTGGGCGACGGGCTCGCGGCGGACTTCTACCGGGAGGTTGCGGCCTTCGTCGACGACGAGACCCGCGACCTGGTCCTCGAGGTGCTCGCCGACACCGGACACGCCGAGTTCGCGGTCGACCGGGTCCGGTCGGCGATCGACGAGGACCCGGCGGTCGCCGGCCGGCTCGCTCTCTGGGCGCGCCGGCTCGTCGGCGAGGCGCTGCTCCAGGCGCAGAAGGTCGCCGTACGCCGGGACGCGCTGGCCCACCTGCTGGGCGGCGCGGGCGACCTCGCCGAGGTGGCGAGGATGTTCGGCCGGCTCACCGACAACCACTCGGACCGGATGACGGCATTAGGCCTCAGCGGCTGATTGGATAGCATCCCGCGACGGTCTTCGGAGGGATGAGGCATGGGGCGCGCGTACGACGCGTGGAAGAAGATCCGGGCGGCCTGGCAAGAGGGTGATGCCGGTCCGCTGGTCGACGTCTATGCCCCGGACGCCGTCTACCTCGAGGCGCTGAACCCGCCGCACGAGGGCCGTGACCTGATCCGCTCCTACCTCGACGACTTCCTGCCGGCCCGGCCCAACCTCGAGATCACCGAGACGCGGGTCATCGACGGCGGCGACGCGATCTCGGTCGAGTGGTTGCTCTCCTACGACCAGCCGAGCCGGCGAGTGACCAACCTCCGGCGGTGCAGCATCCTGGTGACCGACGACCGCGGCCTGGTCACCTACCACCGTGACTACACGTAGGTAGGTAGTCAGATCGCGTTCTTGGCGAAGCCGACCGCCTTGCTGCTGACCTCCTCGATCTCCACGTAGGCGAGCTTCTCGACCGGAACGACGACCCGCCGGCCCTTCTCGTCGACGAGCTTGAGGATCCCGCCGGGCCCGGAGCCGAGCGCCGCCTCGACCGCGGCGAGCACCTCGTCGGCCGACTGGGCGCTCTCGAGGACCAGCTCGCGGCTGGCGTACTGGATACCGATCTTCACTTCCACGAGCGGACCTCCGGCTGCGGGCGAACTCCTGGAGCCGAGGCTAGCCGATGCGTCTCGGCGCGCCGACGCCGCGGGCTGCGCCTAGAGCGAACGGCCACCCTTGGGGCTGCCGGACAGGCCCCGCCAGGCCAGCGCGACGAGCAGCTCGACCGCGCGCTCCTTGCTCACCGAGCCGCCTTCGTCGAGCCACCAGCGCGCGGAGACCTCTGCGAGGCCGGCCAGGCCCACGGAGAGCAGCCGCGCCTCGGCGTCGTCCACGCCGGTGTCCGCCGCGATCGTGTCGGCGATGGCCTGCACGCAGCTGCCGAGCATCGCCTCGACGCGTTCGCGGACGGCGGGCTCGTTGCGCAGGTCGCTCTCGAAGACGAGCCGGTACGCCGCGCCGTCGGTGTCCACGAAGTCGAAGTACGCCGTGAAGCAGGCCTGGACGCGCGCGTGGTTGTCCGTCGTCGAGCCCAGTGCGGCGCGCACCCGCGTCACGAGGTCGCTGCCGTGCTCGTCGAGCAGCGCGAGGTAGAGGTCGAGCTTGCTCGGGAAGTGCTGGTAGAGCACCGGCTTGCTGACGCCGGCTCGCTCCGCGATGTCGTCCATGAGGGTCGCGTGGTAGCCCTGCGCGACGAAGACCTCCTGTGCCGCGGCCAGAAGCTGCGCGCGCCGCGCGGAGCGGGGCAGCCGTGGCCTGCGCGCGACCGACGCCTTCGCCATGCCACCTCCCAGCGTGCTTGTCACTCGCTCGACGTGGGTACTAGTCTGCCAGAAAGCTACCGGCCAGTAACAACCGGCCGCCAGTCCCGGAGGTCGCAGTGTCCTTCTCGCTGAGCCTGACCGAAGAGCAGATCGCGACCCAGAAGTGGGCGCACGAGTTCGCCGAGAAGGAGATCCGGCCGGTCGCCCCGCAGTACGACGAGACCGAGGAGTTCCCCTGGCCGGTCGTGGAGAAGGCCCGGGACGTGGGCCTGTACGGCCTGGAGTACTACCAGATGGCCGGCTCGGACGACGCCGGCCTCACCTCGGCCATCGTCTCCGAGGAGATGACCTGGGGCTGTGCCGGCATCGCGCTGGCCATCTTCGGCACGGGTCTCGCGCTGGCCGGCCTGGCCGGCAACGGCACGCCTGAGCAGTTCGCGACCTGGGCCCCGCAGATGTTCGCAAAGCCGGACGGCTCCATCGCGCTCGGCGCCTTCGGCGTGACGGAGCCCGGCGCCGGGTCCGACGTCTCGTCCCTGCGCACCAGCGCCAAGAAGGTCGACGGCGGCTGGGTGCTCAACGGCAACAAGACCTTCATCACCAACGGCGGCATCGCCGACGTGCACGTCATCGTCGCGACGGTCGACCCGTCGCTCGGTCACAAAGGACAGGCCAGCTTCGTCATCCCGCCGGGCACCGAGGGCCTCGCCGGCGGCAAGAAGGAGCGCAAACTCGGCATCCGCGCGTCGCACACGGCGGACGTCATCCTCACCGACTGCTTCGTCCCCGACGAGTGCCTGCTCGGTGGCGAAGATGCGATGACGAAGAAGATGGAAGCCGCGAAGTCCGGTACGTCGACCCGCAAGTCGGCGGCCCTGTCGACGTTCGAGGCGACCCGTCCCCTCGTCGGCGCGCAGGCGCTCGGCATCGCGCGCGCCGCCTTCGAGTTCTCCCGCGACTACGCCAAGGAGCGCATCGCCTTCGGCAAGCCGATCATCAGCAACCAGGGCATCGCCTTCAAGCTCGCCGACATGGCCACCGAGATCGACTGCGCGCGACTGCTCGTGTGGCGGGCGTCGTGGATGGGCCGCGCCGGCGTGCCGTTCAAGCAGGCCGAGGGCTCGATGAGCAAGCTCAAGGCCGGCGAGGTCGCCGTGAAGGTCACCGACGAGGCGATCCAGATCCTGGGCGGCTACGGCTACATCAAGGACTACCCGGTCGAGAAGTGGCACCGCGACTCGAAGATCTACTGCATCTTCGAGGGGACCAGCGAGATCCAGCGTGTCGTCATCTCCCGCGCCGTGGCCGCCGGCAGCTAGGCCTCGTCGCTAGCGACGGTCCTCGTCGTCGAGGTCGACGGGGTGGTGCTGCTCGAGTGCGTCCGCCTCGGACACCTCCATCGGCAGCTCGACTGGCTCTGCCTTGATCACGGCCGTCTCGCCCGGAGCGGTCTGGTCCTGCTCGAGGACGTCGGCCGGGTCAGCCTCGGGGTCGGGCATCGTCGTCCTCCGTGCGGGTAGGAGTCGTGGCGTCGGATCCGTACACCACGGGAGGTTGTCATGCCCCGGGCATGGAGTGCCAAGCGCGAGCGGCAGTACGAGCACATCAAGGCCGGGCTGGAGAGGCGCGGCACGAAGGAGTCGAAGGCCGAGGAGATCGCCGCGCGCACGGTGAACAAGGAGCGCGCGCGCTCCGGTGAGGCGAAGACCCGCAGCCGCAGCTCAGTCGACGACATCTCGTCGGGCCGGCGCGGCGGCCTCCGCTCGCACACCGGGCCCGGCGGTCGTACCAAGGCCCAGCTCTACAACGAGGCACGACAGCGCGGCATCAAGGGCCGCTCCACGATGACCAAGTCCCAGCTCCAGCACGCCCTCGCCGGCAAAGCCAGCCACCGCAAGTCCGCCTAGGACCGTTGTGGGTGGGGGGTGGAGCGGGGGGGGTGAAACCCCCCCCCACCGGGGGGCTCGGGGGGGGCCCCCCACCGCCCCCCCCGGGAGCGGGGG
>CAZYXZ010000026.1:0-12877 GCA_964651395.1 uncultured Frankiaceae bacterium | reverse complement strand
TTTAACACCCACCACCACAACGGGGTAGAGCGCTTCGCGCAGAGAACGCAGCACCGATTCCGGGCGTTCGCGCAGATCGCTGCTCGTGAGTCGGAGCACGCGGTAGCCGAGCTTCCCCAGCTCGGCGTCGCGCTGCTCGTCTGCGAGCTTGCGCGCCTCTTCCTCATGCGTGGCGCCGTCGAGCTCGACGATCAGGCGCGCCGCTTCGTAGAGGACGTCCACGCGGATCGGGCCGGAGGGAATCTCGAGGCCTGCCTGGCGCTTGCCGAGGGGTAGTCGGCCGCGGCGCTCGAGCTCGTAGTAATCCATCTCAAGCGGGCTCTCGCAGCCGAAAGCACGCATGGCGGCGGCATCCATCAATGCCCGCCTCTGGCGCGTACGTCGCCGCTTGTCGGCCGCCGTGGCGATCGCCCACGGCGCCAACCCGGCAAGCGCGGCCAGGCAGATCAAGGCGCGAACGTCGCTGAGGTAGGTCAGCTCGCTGGCCGCCTCGCAAACGGCGTACGCCTCCTGGGATCTGACGAGTCCGCCCGCCCGCAGGGTCGGGGAGACCCTGCGGGGATGGTGCAGCCGGATCCCTGGCGTGTGTTCGACCCGCCTGCTGCGAGGTACAGAGACGTGGATGAGCTCGTCCGGCCAGTCGACGCCTGCGATCTGTAGTGACGTCTCGTGGCTCAGGTAGGCATCTGCGCCGGCGTACAGCAGCGCTCCGCGGCAACACACGAGGAAGTGCGGCTCTTCGTACGGCGGTACGCCGTACACGCCATGGAAGAGCCGTTCCCAGTGGCCCTCCTGGGTCAACCTCCGGACATCACGCTCCGACAGCCCGGTGGCGAGTGCATGCGCCGCAGTGAGCACTCGACCTTGGTTGCACAGGACGTCGCTCAGTTCCCGCATCCGTGCAGGGTCGCGCCGTCCGGGCTCCGGCTCGACGGCAAGAGCGCGATCTGTGGACAGCCGTTGAGGTGGGGGTTGGGTACCGGTGGCTTCGGCGGCTCGCGTCTCGTAGAGGTGGGTCAGCTCCCGGGCGAGGTCTTCGTCGGACAGCTCTGCGGCCGGATCGGCATACCCATCGCGGGGCCGTTTGCCCGCGTAACGCTCCGGGCACCTCCCCGTCACCACGAGGTGAGGAGCGGCTGTGGCACTGCTGTCCGAGCGAGAGCTCGTACCGGAGTCGGCCAGTGACGCGCGTCCGGAGTGGCGTGGTCCCGGCCCGGTGCGGCGGGCCCGCAACGTCCGGCGCGGCATCCTCGCGCTGTTCGCACTGATCCTGCTGCTCGGCGCGACGGGGCTGCTCGGCGTCCGGAGCGCAACGGTCAGCGCGAGCGGCGGCGGGTACGACCTGTCGATCACGTACCCGCGCATCACACGCCCCGGGCACGCCTCGCCGTGGCGGATGACGATCCGGCACCCCGGAGGATTCGGCGACCAGCCGATCACCGTGCGGGTCAGCCAGCGCTGGTTCGACCTGTTCGACCTCAACGGGATGTGGCCGGACGCCGACGGCGCGACCGCGGACGGGGAGTGGCTGGTCTGGGAGTTCGCGCCCCCGGACGGCGATGTGCTGGAGGTGCGCATGGACACGCGAGTCGGCCCGAACCGGCAGCGCGGCGCGAGCGCCCGTACCGAGGTGCTCGTCGACGACCAGCCGGTCGTCGGCGTGGACTACCGAGCCACGGTGATCCCCTGATGGACGTCGTCTTCCGCGCGGCCGCGGTCTGGCTCTTCCTGCTGCTGTTCACCCGCGGCATGGGCAAGCGCGAGCTGACCGAGCTCACGTCTTTCGAGCTGATCGTGCTCGTGACGATGGGCGACCTCGTGCAGCAGGGAGTGACCCAGGAGGACTTCTCGGTCACCGGCTCGATCCTCGCCGTCTGCACGTTCGGGCTGCTCTCCGTCGTCGCGTCCTGGTTGGCCTTCCGCTTCCGTCGGGTGCGCCCGGTGCTCGAGGGCTCGCCGGTGCTCGTGGTCCGCGACGGGAAACCGCTCGACGATGTCCTGCGCTACGAGCGGCTGACCCTCGACGAGGTCAAGGAGGCGGCCCGCGGCCAGGGCATCAAGGACCTGGCCGAGGTGTCGGTCGGTGTGCTGGAGCCGGACGGCAAGATGTCGTTCCTGACCACCGACGGGGACCGCCACGAGGAGCCGGAGAAGCACGCCGGTTAGAGCTTCGGCAGCTTCTGCTTCTGCGTGAGCACGGGCCCGAACAGGTCGCCGTACTTCTCGACGCGGGCCAGGACGTCCTCGGTCTCGAACACCAGCTTGTCGCGACCGGCCGCGCAGTCGGCGACCTCGTCCCATGTCACCGGCGTCGACACGGTGGGATGCGCGCGCGCCCGCAACGAGTAGACGCAGACGGTCGTCTTGGAGTCGACGTTCTGGCTCCAGTCGACGAGCACCTTGCCGACGCGCAGCTCCTTCTTCTGCTTCGACACGACGAGCCTCGGGTGTGCCTTCTCGAGGCGCTCCGCCATCTCCTTGGAGAACGGCGTGGTCTGCTCGTACGTGACCGGCAGGTTGAGCGGCACGTAGACCTGCATGCCCTTCGAGCCGCTGGTCTTGGCGTAGGCGTCGAGGCCGCCGAGCTCCTCGCGCAGCAGCAGGGCCACCTCGGAGCAGGCGCGGATGTCGGCCGGCGCGCCCGGGTCGAGGTCGAAGGCCACGACGGTCGGCCGTTGGATCGTCTTCGCCTTCGCGAGGGCGGCGTGCATCTCGAGGTCCGCGAGGTTGGCCGCCCACACGAGCGTCGGGAGGTCCTGGGCCAGGCAGTAGTGGATGACTGCGTTCTTCGACTCACTCGCGATGGGCGCGGTCTTCACCCACGCCGGGCGGTGGTCGGGGCAGTTCTTCTCGTAGAAGAACTGCCCGTCCACGCCGTTGGGGTAGCGCTTCATCGTCAGCGGCCGGTCCTTGAGGTGCGGCAGCAGCACCGGCGCGATGCGCGTGTAGTAGTCGATGACCTGCGCCTTGGTGAAGCCGACCTCGGGGTACAGGACCTTCTCGAGGTTGGACAGCACGAGCTGCCGGCCGTCGACCTGCACCGTCACCTCGGTCCGCGGTGCGGCCATCACGGGTCCTCGCGGACGACGTCGCGTGGGTCCTTGTCCATCCGCAGCCCCTTGTACGACGGGTGCCGCATGCGCCCGTCCTTCGTCCACTCCGTGAACTCGACCTCCGCGACCAGCGTCGGCTCGACGTACGTCGACTTCTTCTCGATCGGCCGCGGCACCGCGTCGTGGAAGGGAGAGTCCTTGCGCCGCAGCGGCTTCAGCTGCTTCTCGAGGTCGCGCAGCGTCTTGTCGGTGAACCCCGTGCCGACGTTGCCGCCGTAGTGCAGGCCGTGCTCGTCGTGGTAGCCGATGAGCAGCGAGCCGAGGTGCCCGGCACGTGACCCTTCGCCCTGCGTCCAGCCGCCGACGACCATCTCCTGCCGGCGGATGTTCTTGATCTTGCGCCAGGTGTCCGCGCGCTTTCCCGGCGCGTAGGTGCTGTCCGAGCGCTTGGCGACGACACCCTCGAGGCCCTGGTCGCGGCTCGCCTGGAGGACGGCGGGCAGGTCGCCGTCGAACGACGGCGGGGTCGCGTAGTGCGCGCCGTCGAGACCCAGGCTCTCGAGCAGCGCCCGCCGTTCGGCGTACGGCAGGCCGGTCGTGGAGCGGCCGTCGAGGTGCAGGACGTCGAAGACCAGGTAGCTCACCGGCACCTCGGCCATGCGCCGGCGTACGACGGACGGCTCGGTGAGCTTCATCCGCTGCTGGAGCGCGGTGAAGCTCGGCCGGCCCTGCTCGTCCATCGCGACCAGCTCCCCGTCGAGCAGCGCGGGTCGTGCGCCGAGCGCCTCACCGACCGCACGCAGCTCGGGGTAGGACGCCGTGATGTCGAGCAGGTTGCGGCTGCGCGCCGTGACGCGCCCGCCGTCGACCCACACCAGCGCGCGCACTCCGTCCCACTTGAACTCGCCGTGCCAGCCCTTGCCGGTGGGCAGCGGGCCGGTGGTCGCGAGCATCGGCACGAGCGGCCCGGGCAGCGGCTCCCAGCCTTCAGCCGGCGGGTCCATGCGGTGCATCATCCATTGCTTGCCACGCGTCCGGAACAGCACGTAGCGGCCCTGCACGCGCGTGCCGTGCAGGACGACCATGACCTCGCGCTCCTCCCACTTCTCGACGTCGTAGGTGCCCTGGTCCCACAGCATCACCTGGCCGCCGCCGTACTCGCCGGCCGGGATCTCGCCCTCGAAGTCGACGTATTCGAGCGGGTGGTCCTCGGTGTGCACGGCGAGGTGGTTGGTCTTCGGGTCGAGCGGAACCCCCTTAGGCACTGCCCACGACACGAGGACGCCGTCGCGCTCGAGCCGGAAGTCCCAGTGCAGCGCGCGAGCGTGGTGCTCCTGTACGACGAACCGCGGCTGCTTCTTCCGCGGCCGGCGCTTCGCCCCACCCTTGGGTTCCGCGGTGCGCGTGAAGTCCCGCTTCGCCTGGTAGGTCTTCAGCTCGGCCACGGCCCCAGGCTTACCCAGCCCACCTCCGCTGTCCACAGATCCGCGCGCCGCACCCCGGTGGCCGGCACGACTGTCGACGCTGGATCGCATGTGGTGGCGCCGCCTGTGCCTCGTCGTCGCGCTCCTCGCCGTGCCCGCCGGTGCCGTCGTGGCACAGCGGGAGCGCAGACCCCCGTCGCCGGTCACTCCTCGGGAGCTGATCCTGGCCGCGAACGCGCACCGGACGCGCGGCTTCGCCGACCCGCGCGGTGCGGACCCGGGGTCGTGGTCCGACCCGTCGTGCCCGTGCCACGCCGCCGACGGCGCGGCGCTCGACGCGCTGGTCCTCGCCGGCCGCTCCCTCGCCGGTCCAGGTCCGCAGATCACCCAGGTCGTCGTGCTCGCGGCCCTGCCCGAGCAGATCGTCCTGGAGGTCGTCGACCGGATCCCGCCGTACGCCGAGGTCGACCGTGACGGGCGGGTCGTGCGGCGTTGGCCCGGCCGCGGCGAACGCCGGTGGCGCGTGGTGCTCGTGCGGGGGAAGATCACGAATTGGCGCGCGGCGTAGACCCGGAAAGCATCGGGTAGCACCATCGTCTGGGCGCTGATGCCGTCTCTTCCCCGTGCGACGAAAGGCTCAGACCGTGAGAGCGATCTGGAAGGGCTCGATCTCGTTCGGCCTGGTGTCGATCCCGGTCAAGCTGTTCTCGGCCACCGAGGAGCGCGACATCGCGTTCCGCCAGGTGCACCGCGAGGACGGCGGCCGGATCAAGTACAAGCGCGAGTGCACGGTCTGCGGCGAGGAAGTCGCGTACGCCGACATCGCCAAGGGCTACGAGATGCCCGGCGGTTCCATGGTGGTCCTCACCGACGACGACCTCGACGCGGTGCCGCTGACCACCAGCCGCGCGATCGACGTCGTGCAGTTCGTCCCGCTCGAGGACATCGACCCGATCTACTTCTCGAAGTCCTACTACCTCGAGCCGGAGAAGAACGGCACCAAGCCCTACGTCCTCCTGCTCGAGGCGCTCGAGCGTTCCGGCAAGGTGGCTGTCGTGAAGGTGGCGCTGCGCCAGCGCGAGGCCCTCGCCACTCTGCGCGTCCGCAACGGGGTCTTCGTCATGGAGACGATGCTGTGGCCGGACGAGATCCGCGAGCCGGAGTTCGGCTTCCTCGACGACGACATCGAGGTGCGCCCGCAGGAGCTCGCGATGGCGCAGCAGCTGATCGAGAGCCTCAGCGGCGAGTTCCACCCGGAGGAGTTCCACGACTCCTACCGCGAGGCGCTCGAGGAGCTCATCGAGGCGAAGGTGGCCGGCCAGGAGGTCGTGGCCCCGGCGGCCGCGGCGAAGGACACCGGCGCCGTCGTCGACCTGATGGCAGCCCTGCGTGCCTCCGTCGCCGCCGCGAAGAACAAGGACTCGGGAGCGGCTCCCGCAGCCAAGGCGCCGGCCAAGAAGGCGGCGAAGGCCGCGGCCAAGAAGCCGGCCAAGAAGGCCGCCGCGAAGAAGCCGGCCAAGAAGGCCGCGGCGAAGGCCCAGGCCCGCAAGTCCGCCTGACCACAGCCCGGGTTAGGCTGCCGCGCATGGCGCTCCCACTCTGGCCCGGCGGTTCCGTCTCGACGTCCCGCGGCGTTCTGCACGTACGCCGGTCCGGCCGGCCGGGCGGCGTACCTGTCGTGCTGGTGCACGGGCTGTCCGGGAGCGCGGGCAACTGGACCGACCTCATGGGCGAGCTCGGTGACGAGTTCGAGTGCCATGCCGTCGACCTGCCCGGCCACGGCCGCTCCGCGCCGCCGCCGGACGGCCGCTACACGCTGGACGCGCACGTCGCCGCCGTCGTGGCCTACATCGAGGAGCACGTACGCCGGGCGCCGGTCCACCTGTTCGGCAACTCCCTCGGCGGTGCGGTCGCGACCCGGCTGGCCAGCGAGCGGCCGGAGCTGGTCCGCACGCTGAGCCTGATGTCGCCGGCGTTGCCCCTCTACCGGCGGCAGCGGCTCGGGGAGCCGGCTCTCGCTCTCATGGTGCTGCCGGGGATCAACAAGCTGGTCGCCGGGCAGATGTCGAAGGCCTCGGGGGAGGCGCGCGCGCAGCGGCTGATCAACCTCTGCTACGCCCGGCCGGAGAACATCGACCCGCAGCGGCGGCGCGAGATCGTCGCGGAGATGGAACGGCGCCGGGTCCTGCCCTGGGCCCCCGCCTCGCTGGAGGGCTCGCTGCGCGGGCTGGTCCGCAGCTACGCCGACCCCGGCCGGCGCAACATCTGGCGGCAGGCGGCCCGGGTGCGCTGCCCGGTCCTGCTCGTGCACGGCGCCGAGGACAAGCTGGTGCCGGTCGGCGTCGCCGCGCGGGCGGGGACGGTCTTCCCGGATGTCCGGGTGGTCGTCCTCGACGACGTCGGGCACGTCCCGCAGATCGAGCAGCCGGCCACCGTGGCCGCGGAGTTCCTCGAACTGCTCGCCGAGCGGGACCGGCTCGCGTCCTAGCTGTTCGAGGCGACACCGGAAAGAGATGGGCGCGCCTGCGCCGTGCGTCCCGACGCGGCGCGATACTGGACTCCGCGCCGCACTCGGGGAGCATTCAGTGGACGACCGACCCAGTAACCGCCCGGACCGTGGCGAGCCCGCCCCGCCGTACCTCGGCCGCCAGGGCCCGCCCGCACCCGCCCAGGTCTCGGAGCGCATGCAGTCGCTGCTCGCCCGGGCCGTCGAGGACCAGATGGCGGAGCAGCGTCAGCTCCAGTCGCTGATCAACGAGGTCCGGTCCGCGCTGACCCGCATCCAGGACCGGATGGAGAGCGTCGCGCAGGGCAATGTCCTCGAAGACACCCGGGCCGACGTCGCGGCGCTGGCCGGCGAGCTGCGGTCGGCGACCGCCGGCCTCAGCGACCGCCTCGACGCCGCCGTCACCGCCATCAACGACCACTCACGCGCCGACGCCCTGGCCGCGCGGCTGGACTCCGTGACCGCGGAGCTCGAGGCGCAGAGCCAGGCCGTCGCGGGCCTGCCCACCCTGCTCGCGCAGGCGACGGCTGCGGAGTCCGCCGACACGCGGGTCGAGATCGCCCGGCTGACCGCCGCCGTGACCAACTTCGGCGACGGCATCCGCACCGAGATGGCCGGACTGCGGGAGTCATTGGCCGCCGACAGCGCGGAGCACGCCCGCCGCTACACGGAGTACGTCGACAACGCGATCCTCTCGCTCGCCGAGGTCCTGCTCCGCCGCCGCGGTGACCGCCCGGCTGCCGCACCTGCTGCCGCCGCGCCGGTTGCGCCCCTGCCCGAGCCGGTGCCCGAGCCGGTGCCCGAGGTCGTCGAAGCACCCGCGGCGGTCGTCGCCGAGGACGCGCCGGCCACCGGCCTGTCGACATGGGAGGCCGAGCCGGAGCCGGTCGCCGCGCAGGCACCGGCCGAACCCGCCGTCGAGGAGAGCGCGCCGGCCGGCGGGTCGTTCTTCCGGCCGGTCGAGGACAGCGACCTGGTCGAGGAGGAGGACCTGCCCTACACCGAGTGGGAGCAGGACCCGCCGGCCTTCCGCGAGGTGCAGTCGCCCAGCCCCGAGTGGGGCCCGCCGACGACGCCGCCGGTCTCGCTCGACCTCCGCGACACCAGCACCATCGACCGGATGGAGCGCTCCGTCGCCCAGCCTGTCCCGGGCGGCTACGACGACGGGCATCGCGCGTGGTGGCGCCCCGGCGGCTAGTTTCCCCATGACAGCTCGAGACCCCCGGATCGCTCCGGGGGTCTCGGCGTTTCAGGTCTTGCGCAGTGCCTAGCTGAAAGCGTCCTTCACCTTCTCGCCGGCCTGCTTGATGTTGCCCTTGAAGTCGTCCTTCTTGCCCTCGTTCTCCAGCGACTTGTCGCCGGTGACCTTGCCTACCTGCTGCTTGAACTCGCCCTTCATCTCTTCGACCTTGTTACCGATCTTGTCGGCGGTACCCATGCGAAGAACCTCCTGGTTGTTTCGTACGGTGCGTCTCCGGTGTACCCGTTGACCTGCGCTAATCACGCGCCCGAAGGTGAGGTCGGGGAGACTGTGCGGTGACGCCCCGGAATGAGGCCCGGCCGCCACCGGTTGGGCCAAGGGAACGTCACTGGGAGTAACCGCGTCATCCGGAGGAGAGAGCACCGTGTCGCTGCCGCCGCTCGTCGAGCCGCTGGCCGAGCTGAGCAAGGACGAGATCCGCCGGTACTCACGGCACCTGATCATCCCGGACGTGGGGCTGGCCGGGCAGCGGCGGCTGAAGTCCGCGAAGGTGCTGGCCGTCGGCGCCGGCGGGCTCGGGTCGCCCACCCTGATGTACCTCGCCGCCGCCGGCGTGGGCACGCTCGGCATCGTCGACTTCGACGTCGTCGACCTGTCGAACCTGCAGCGCCAGATCATCCACGGCCAGAGCGACATCAACCGCTCGAAGGCCGAGAGCGCGCGCGAGTCGATCCTCGAGATCAACCCCTACGTCGACGTCGTCGTCCACGAGACCCGGCTCGACTCCACGAACGCGCTGGAGATCTTCGCCGACTACGACCTCATCGTGGACGGCACCGACAACTTCGCGACCCGCTACCTCGTCAACGACGCCTGCGTGCTGCTCAACAAGCCGTACGTCTGGGGCTCGATCTTCCGCTTCGACGGGCAGGCCAGCGTCTTCTGGGCCGAGCACGGCCCCTGCTACCGCTGCCTCTACCCCGAGCCGCCGCCGCCGGGCATGGTCCCGTCCTGCGCCGAGGGCGGTGTGCTCGGCGTCCTCTGCGGCACGGTCGGCTCCATCCAGGTGACCGAGGCGATCAAGCTGCTGACCGGCATCGGTGACCCGCTGGTCGGCACCCTGATGATCTACGACGCGCTGGAGATGACGTTCCGCACCGTGCGTGCCCGCAAGGACCCGGAGTGCCCGCTCTGCGGCAAGAACCCGACCATCACCGGGCTCATCGACTACGAGGAGTTCTGCGGGACCGTCTCGCACGAGGCGGAGGAAGCGGCGCTCGGGTCGACCATCACCGCCACCGAGCTCAAGGCGATGTTCGACCGCGGCGAGGACTTCATGCTGCTCGACGTCCGCGAGCCCGGCGAGTACGAGATCGTCAAGATCCCGGGCTCGACCCTCATCCCGCTCGCGCAGGTTCCCGGCAAGCTCAGCGAGCTGCCGCAGGACAAGCCGGTCGTCGTGTACTGCAAGGTCGGCCCGCGCTCGGCCGAGGCGCTCGCGCTGCTCAAGGGCGCCGGCTTCGCCTCCGCGAAGCACGTCCAAGGCGGTGTGCTGGCCTGGGCGACCCAGGTGGACCAGACTCTGCCCACCTACTGACACGAGGTCCGGGGGACCGCATGTCGATCATGGACCGGCTCAACGCGCTCGACGACAGGATGCTGCCGACCCCGAGCGCGAGCCGCTGGGTGAGCACCGCGAGCTCCTGGTGGTCGGGCTTCGTCTTCGTCGGGCTCATCTGGGCTTTCGCGCTCGACGGCGGCTCCCCGCTTCTCCTGCTCGTGGCCACGCTGTTGATCGGCTTCACCATCGGTTTCCGCTACGCGGAGCGGCTGCGGCTGCTCGGCCGGCGGTCGTCGCTTCCCGGGTTCCGCCGGCCCGATGACGTCGCCTGACTCTGTCCGCTTGGTCCTGGCGGCGGTGCGCAAGATCCCGCGCGGCAAGGTGATGAGCTACGGCGACGTGGCGGAGTACGTCGGGCTGAGCTCGCCGCGTCAGGTCGGCGCGATCATGCGCGGATCCGGTGGATCCGTCCCCTGGCACCGGGTCGTGATGGCCGACGGCCGCCCGAAGCCCGTCGGCGGCGACGAACAGCTCGCCCTGCTCCGCGTCGACCGGACCCCGTTGACGACGGACGGTCAGCGAGTGGACATGCAGCGCGCCCGCTGGGACGGCCGGTCGGTCAGGCGGAGCGGAGCTGGAGCAGGCAGCGGCGGGGGAAGCGGCCGAACATCGACGGGTGCCGGCTGATCGTGCAGTTGAGGCAGTGGCAGCCCTCGTCCTGCGGGACCTCGTAGCTGCCCTCTTCGTAGCTGTCCTCGTGCGGGTTCTGCAGTGCCATGACCCCTCCGTCTCGCCGTCGTGCGCGTAGCCGAACTGTGGCGAACCCGGCATACGCGGTGGAATGGCTCATGCGGGTGGATTTGCCCTAGTCAGAACGGGCCAGGTGTCAGCCCGCCGTGGTCTGATCGTCGTGTCGGTGAACACGCGGCGACGAAGTCGTCGCCGTGGGCCAGGACAGGCGGGGAGGTGGCATGGCGGGGACGACGTACCGGCTGGTCCGTACGCCGCCACCCGCCCCCGTCCCGCCGCAGCTCGACGCCGCCCAGCGGGCCGTCGTCGACCACGCCGGCGGCCCGCTCCTCGTCCTCGCGGGGCCGGGCACGGGGAAGACGACGACCCTCGTGGAGTGCGTCCTCGACCGCGTCCAGCAGCGCGGCCTCACGCCCGAGCAGGTGCTCGTCCTCACCTTCAGCCGCAAGGCCGCCGGCGAGCTGCGCGGGCGCATCGCCACCCGCCTGGCGACGACGATCACCGAGCCGGCAGCCTGGACCTTCCACGCCTGGTGCGCCGCGCTGGTCCGGGCCTGGCCGGCCCAGCCCGGCGCCGAGCCGCCGCGGCTGCTCTCGGGCGCGGAGCGCGACGTGCGCATCCGCGAGCTGCTCACCGGCAACGCCCAGGGCGAGGGCAAGACCCGGTGGCCGGCCGGCCTCCGGCCCGCGCTGACCACGCGCGGGTTCGCCCACGAGGTGGCCGACCTGCTCGACCGGGTGCGCGAGCGCGGCCTCGACTCCGGCGACCTGGCCCGGTTGGCCAAGGCCACCGAGCGGCCGGCCTGGGCGAGCGCGGCCAGCTTCCTCGAGGAGTACCTCGACGTCCTCGACCAGCGCAACGAGACCGACTACGCCGGACTCGTCCGCAGCGCGGTGTCGCTGCTCGACCGGCCGGAGATCCTGGGCGCGGTGCGCGAGCGGTATGCCGCGATCTTCGTCGACGAGTACCAGGACACCGACCCGGCGCAGGAGCAGCTGCTGCAGCAGCTCGGCGGCCAGGGTCGCGACCTGGTCGTCGTCGGCGACCCCGACCAGTCCATCTACGCCTTCCGCGGCGCGGACGTGTCCTGCCTGCTCGAGTTCCCCGACCGCTTCCCGACGCGCGAGGGCAAGCGCGCCCCGGTGCTCACGCTGGAGGTGTCGCGCCGGTCCGGGCCCGCTCTGCGCGCGGTCGCCAAGACGATCGCCACCGCGCTGCCCGCGCCGGGCCTCAACGCGCGCGTCCTGCAGCACCACCGCGAGCTGACGTCGAGCCCCGACCTGCCTCCCGGCAGCGTGGACGTCCGCCTCTACGCGACCGTCGCCGCGGAAGTCACCGCGATCGCCGACGAGCTGCGACGCGCGCATCTCCAGCAGGCCGTCCCGTGGTCGGAGATGGCGGTCCTGGTCCGGTCCGGCGTACGCAGCATCCCGGTCCTGCGCCGCGCCTTCGCCGCCGCCGGCGTACCGGTCGCCGTCGCGTCCGACGAGCTGCCGGTCGCGCGCGACCCGGCGGTCGCGCCGCTGCTCGCGATCCTCCGCTGCGCGGTCGACCGCTCGGCGATGACGCCGGACGTCGCCCGGTCCCTCCTGCTGTCCCCGCTCGGCCGCGCGCTGCCCTCCGGCCTGCGGCTGCTCGGGCGCCGGCTGCGCGCTCTCGACCGGGAAGCCGGCCGTGCTGTTCCCCGCGCCTCGAGCCTGCTCATCCGCGACGCGGTCCTCGTCCCCGGCGACGTGGCCACCGTCGAGGACTGGGCCGCCGAGCCGGTACGCCGGATCGCCGGGCTGATCGCGGCGGCACGCCAGGTGCTGACCGCCGGCGGGACCGCCGAGGACGCGCTGTGGGCGGTGTGGGAGCAGAGCGGCTGGGGCCGGCGGCTGGCCGCGGACTCGGGTATCGGTGGTGCCCCCGGGCGCGCGGCGGACCGCGACCTCGACGCCGTGCTCGCGCTGTTCTCAGCTGCGGCGCGGCTGGAGCAGCGGCAGCCGCACAGCGGTGTCACGACGCTGCTCGACGAGCTCGAGGCGCAGGAGATCCCCGGCCGCCAGCTCGAGGAGCGCGCGGTCTCCGACGACGCGGTCCGCCTCCTCACCGCCCACCGCGCGAAGGGCCTGGAGTGGCGGCTGGTCGTCGTCGCCGGCGTCCAGGAGGGCGTGTGGCCCGACTTGCGTCGCCGTGGCTCCCTGCTCGAGGCCGACCTGGTCGCGCTCGACGGCCCCCGCCCCGCGCCGACCGCGGGCTCGCTGCTCACCGAGGAGCGGCGGCTGTTCTACGTCGCCCTGACCCGTGCGCGCGAGCGGCTCATCGTCACGGCGGTGCAGTCCCTCGACGACGCGGGTGCGCGGCCGTCGCGGTTCCTCAGCGAGCTCGGCGTCGAGGTGC
>CAZYXZ010000025.1:32373-37479 GCA_964651395.1 uncultured Frankiaceae bacterium | reverse complement strand
GGCTCCGCCTGGTCACGGTGTCCTCGCTGGCGCTGTGCATCGGCGGCGCGGTGCACGACGTCCTGACCGGCGGCGAGGTCGTCATCTCTGCGGCGGGCGTGGGCTTCGCGCTCGCGTCGGCCGCCTGCTTCTCCGTCTACCTGGTCGCGAGCCAGCGGCTCATGGTGGCCAGCGACCCCCGCGCCACCGCGGCGTGGGTGGCCGGCGGCGCGTCGGTGGCGCTGCTCACCGTCGGTGCGGTGAGCTACGGCGCTGCCGGGTCCGCCAGCGTGTGGCCGGCCGGCACGTTCGTCCCGCGCCTGCTGCTCAACGGCGCCGCGACCGCCGTCGCCTTCGCCGGGCTGTACGCCGCGCTGCGCCTCCTCGGCGCGGGACCGACCGCGGTCGTCATGACGCTCGAGGCCTTCGTCGCCGTCCTGCTCGGGGCCGCGGTGCTCGACGAGCGCATCGTCGCGCTGCAGCTGGTCGGCGGCGTCGCGATCGTCGCCGGTGCGGTCCTGGTCGCCCGGGCGGGACGGCCGGTGCAGCCTGCGCCACCGTAGGCTGGCGGCGTGACCAGCCCCACCCTCGGCGACATCGGCGAGTTCGGCGCCATCGCGCGCATCTCCTCACGGCTGCCGCAGGGCACCACGTCGCTGCTCGGTCCCGGCGACGACGCGGCGGTGGTCGAGTCGGCGGACGGCCGGGTGGTCATCTCGACGGACATGCTCGTCGAGAACCGGCACTTCCGGCTCGACTGGTCCCCGCCGTACGACATCGGGCGCAAGGCCGCTGCGCAGAGCCTCGTCGACATCGCTGCGATGGGCGCCAAGCCGACCGCCCTGGTCGTGGCCCTCGGTGCTCCGGCGACGACACCGCTCGAGACCGTCGAGGAGATCGCGCACGGGATGGCCGCAGAGGCGGGCCGGGCCAACGCCTCCGTCGTCGGCGGCGACCTCGCGGCGGCCGAGCACCTGGTCATCGCGGTCACCGCCGTCGGCACCCTCGAGGGCCGCGCGCCGGTACTGCGTTCGGGGGCGCGACCCGGAGACGTGGTGATCGTCGTCGGCGCCCTCGGCGCGTCGGCAGCCGGGCTCTACCAGCTCGAGCAGGGCTGGTCCCGGGTGCTGCGCCTGGTCGCGCTGCACCGCTGCCCCGAGCCGCGGTACACGGACGCGGTGATGCTCGCGCAGATGGGCGCCACGTCGATGATCGACACCTCCGACGGGCTGATGGCCGACGTCGCGCACCTCACGACGCAGTCCCGCGTCGGGATGAAGCTCGACGTGTCGAAGATCCCCAGGGCGTTCGACATCGAGCGAGTCGCCGACCCGGCCACCGTGCTCAAGTGGGTGCTCACCGGCGGCGAGGACCATGCGATCGTCGCGACGCTGCCGCCGGAGTCGGTGGAGCAGGTGCAGCGCCGGCTCGGCCCGGGATCGTCGTCGGCCATCATCGGCGAGGTCACGCGACCTGAGCTCGGCGTCGTGTGGATCGGCGTACCGGGGGACATGGATCTCACGCCGGGGTTCGACCACTTCCGCACGCCATGAGACCGCGGGTCCTGTGCATCGCCGGCTCGGACTCCGGCGGCGGCGCCGGCCTGCAGGCCGACGTGCGCACCGCCCTGGCGATGGGCGCCCACGCGCTCACCGCGGTCACGGCGGTCACCGCGCAGGACTCGACCGCGGTGCACCGGGTCTGGTCCGTGCCCGCCGACGTGCTCGAGGTGCAGCTGCGCGCGGTGCTCGACGACATCGGTGCCGACGCGGTGAAGGTCGGCCTGCTGCCCGACGAGGACGCGATCGCGGTGACAGCGGCCGTCCTGGCCGACCTCGACGTGCCGGTCGTCGTCGACCCGGTCGCCCAGGCGTCCACGGGCGCGGCGCTGCGCGACCCGACGGCGATGACGGCGTTCCGGGAGCGGATCGTGCCGTTGGCCACGGTGCTGACGCCGAACGCCGACGAGGCCACGGCGCTGGTGGGCGGGCGCACAGCCACGGGGCCGGAACTGGCACGGGCGGTACACGCGCTCGGTCCGGGTTGGGTCCTGCTGACCGGTGGTGCGTCTGCGGTGGACCTGCTCTTCGACGGCGGAGTGGTGACCGAGCTGGTCGGGGAGGGGATCACGACGCGGCACGGCCACGGCACGGGCTGCACCCTGTCGACGGCGCTGGCGGTGGGGCTGGCCGGTGGCGCCGACGTCCCGACGGCCGCGCGCGCGGCGAAGGACTACGTCAGCGGAGCTCTCCAGGCGGCCTACGAGATGGGCAACGGGCCCGGCCCGCTGGGTCACGCCTGGGTCTGGACGACCTAGCCCCGGACCACTTTCCCGGCCTTGAGGCACGAGGTGCACACGTTCAGCCGCTTCGGCGTCTTGCCCACGAGGGCGTGCACGGTCTGGATGTTCGGGTTCCAGCGGCGGCGGGTGCGCCGGTGGGAGTGCGAGACGGACATGCCGAAGCCCGGGCCCTTGCCACAGACGTCGCAGACGGAAGACACGGGAGGAGCTCCTCGAAGCGTGGGTGTGCGCACACGAAAGGGCCCCGAACGATCCGGGGCACAGGCCAGGGTACGGGGGCCTGCCCTCAAGGGCAACCCGGGTCCCGCCGATGCTCCGAACGGACGACGCGTACGGGGAAGGCGCGTCGGATCCCTGTTCGGCATGCTCCGCAACGGCTATTCTCGGTTTTCACACCTGTCACAGGGGGGCCCCCGTGTCACGCCAGTCTCGTCTCATGAGCGCCCTGGGCGTCGCCGCCGTGCTCGCGACCACCCTCGTCGCCGGCACCGGCACCGCCCTTGCTGCTGACACCACCGCCCCGACGGTGCGCATCGCGGCGCCGAACCTGAACCCGGCCGCCGACTCCGACGTCATCTGCCCCGAGTTCATCGACCCGATCGACCCGAGCCGCCTGCTGATCTCCGGCAAGTTCGGTCTGCACGCCGAGGCCGCGGACGCCGAGTCGGGGATCGGCAACGTCCAGTTCCTCTACGACTACTGGCTGCCCGGCGAGAGCCTGGCGTCGCCCGCCCCGCACCGCGCCGTCAGCGCGATCCTCACCGAGGAGCCCTGGTTCGCCATCCAGGCGACGGCCTTCCCGCAGGACACCATCCTCGACATCCGCGCGCGCGCCGAGAACGGCGACGGCCTCGTCACCATCTCCTCGCCGCTGCGCGTGCGCATCAGCACGGCCGTCGCCAGCGGGGACAGCCTGCCGGCCGGGCCGGACATCGCCATCCCCAGCGAGGAGCGTGCGGGCCTGGACAACGACGGCGTGTCGATCACGTTCGTCACGAAGTTCTCGTCGAAGAGCCGCACGTGTGGCAGTGCGACCGCGGACCTCGCGGACGTCCAGGCGGTCTACTACTACGCCAAGGAGGTCGGTTCGACGGCCGACCCGATCATCATCATGCGGTCGTTCAAGTCACCGTTCGACGAGAAGTGGGACCCGACGTCCGCCCTACCGCCGCAGGCCGGTCACACGTACGACGTCCACCTCGAGCAGTACGGGCTGCGCGGCACGATCGTCCAGGGCGCGACCAAGCGGCTCACCGTGGTCCAGCGCACCGGCGAGACGATCCCGCCGACCGTCGCCATCACCTCGCCGGCGGAGGGCACTGTCTTCAACGACCCCGCAGCGACCACCGGCTTCGCCATGCAGGCCACCGTGACCGCGACGGACAACACCGGGGTCTCGCACGTCGACCTGTTCGACAACGGGACGTTCATCGCGCGTGACACGTCCGCGCCGTACAACTTCAGCTGGTCCTCCACGGTGCTCGGCGAGCACACGCTGACCGCCAAGGCGGTCGACGTCGAGGGCAACGAGGCGACCTCCGACGAACACATCGTCTTCGTCGACGGTCCCACCGTCGACATCGACGGCGGTTTCCTCGACGCGTTCGTGCTCACCTTCTCGCAGGCGGTGGACATCCCCGACGACAGCCTGATCACCCTGCGGGAGCACGACAGCGGTCGGGTGCTGGACACGTTCCTCGAGTGCGAGCCCAGCTGCGACGCGGCCATCGAGGTCTTCGTCATCACCACCACCGAGTACCTGCTCGCCGGGCAGCGGTACGACGTGATCATCGATCCGGAGGTCGTGGCGGAGAACGGCGCGCCGGTCACCCCGAGCGTGCTCGCCGCGCGCGGGCCGCAGGTCATCAACGACGACTCACCCACCGTCCAGCAACGCTGGCGGGTCAGCACGATCTCCGCCGCCCTCGGCGGATCGTTCCTGAGCGAGCACCTCCCCGGCGCCTCGCTGAGCTACTTCTTCAGCGGTAACAAGATCACGTGGTACTCCACGCAGGGCCCGGCCTTCGGCAAGGCCAACGTCTTCATCGACGGGAAGATCGTCGCCATCGTCAACAACGGCGCCAGCCGTACGTCGTTCCGCGTCCCGGTGTTCACGCGTTCGTTGAGCAGCGGGCGCCACGTCATCACGATCCAGGTGCGCGGCGAGAAGGGCCTGCTCAGCGGCGTCGACAGCCTCGTCGCCGTGGACGGTTTCGGCGTGCAGGCCGGTGTCGATGCCAACCCGCACGTGTTCACGACGTGGCGTGAGGTAACCCACGGGTCCGCGCTCGCCGGCCAGTTCTCCGAGAGCGACTCGCGCGGATCCGCCGCGGTGTTCTACTTCCGCGGCACCGCCATCGACTGGTACACGGTGACGTCGTACACGATGGGTCGGGCACACGTCGTCATCGACGGCGTCGTCCGCGCGGTGGTGGACAACTACACGCCGGGCACGGCGTTCCGGGTCCGGCGCCGCTTCACCGTTCCCGACGGCGTGCACAAGTTCGAGGTGCGCCCCCTGCAGGAGAAGAACCCTGCCGGCAAGGCCGCAAAGGTCGCGGTCGACATGTTCGTCGTGGGCTGACCCAGGCCCAGCCGGCGAGGAGCGTGGGGCGAGCACGCCGCTAGTCTTCGTCCGTGGCGGTGCTGAGCAGCTTCGACGCGGGCGTCCTACGCCGGTGGTGCGCTCTCGGGGCGCGCCGGCTCGCGCTCCACCGGGACGAGATCGACGACCTGAACGTCTATCCCGTGCCCGACGGCGACACGGGGACCAACCTGCTGCTGACGATGGAGGCGGTGCAGGGCTCGCTCGCGGACCTCGGCGC